>NZ_JALEGS010000060.1 GCF_022763345.1 Phaeodactylibacter sp. | reverse complement strand
GTGTGCTTTTCGTTTTGCCGTAGTCAGCACGCCGGGCGAAGGGAGAGCGCCCGGCGAGGAAGCCAAGCCAAGCCACTGCCGGGGCATTCACCCGGTGTGCTTTTCGTTTGACCATAGTCAGCACGCCGGGCGAAGGGAGAGCGCCCGGCGAGGAGGCCAAGCCAGGCCATTGCCAGGGCATTCACCCGGTGCGCTGTAGGTGTGCTAATGGTTTGTAGGCGGGGCAAGCGCCGCAATCACTCACAAATACTCCCGTTCTGGCCACAGAACATCCCATCCGGCAAACCACAGTTCACGAAAGTGGTATTAGAGGCCTCTACCGAACCCGCACTCAGGATTTCCACCTGTTTTATGTTTTCCAGTACACTCCCAGGCTCAAGCACCACCCGGCCGGCAACCTGTAGCGCCTCTATGCGGCCCTCCGGGCAGTCCGTATGCAGTTTGCCGCTTTCTAAAATGAGCTCTCCACCATTTTCTACCGTAATTGAAGCCCCGGCCGGCAGGCTTAACTGACACTGCACCGTCAGGCGGGCATCAGCAGAAATGACCAGGCCGGAACGCAACGCCTGCGGAGCCTCCCACACGATGTCCGCACCCTGGGGAATCACCATATCTTCTGCTGTCGGGCGGCAGGGCACCGGATCAATGGTAAACCCGCCATTCCCATCCGGGAAGCGCTCAAAGTCCGGTTCCAATGCTGCAAAAAAGTGGTGCATCTTTCCAATTTGGCACTCCGTGAGGGCACAGCGCTCCTGAAAATTGCACCCCAGGCGGTTGTAATCGGACTTCCAGGGGGTATCCGCGCAGCCATCGCCTCCGTCAGCATGCTTCTTGTGCGCCTGCAATGGGCTAAGGTGGTCTACCGAAAGGACATGAAAAATCTCCCCGAGCATCCCTTCCCCCAGGCCGGCTTCCGAACCGGGATAATCCACTTCGCAGGTTTGCTCGCCCGGCGTGATGCCATGCTGCCATATGTTGTACACCCCAAATAAAGCCTGGGCGGGATAGTCGGGTACCTGCCCTCGCTGACAACCCATAGAGGAAGTCAGTCCGCCCCCACAAGGCCAATAGCAGTCGTTCTCATCCGGTATACGGGGGTCACCGGGCGGCTCGGGCATCCATTTGCCACCGGTAATAAAAACATGGAAGGCATCCTGGGTCTCCGGAGCAATCAATGCATCATAATCCGGGTGTGAGGGGTCTGGCGATTTCAAATAGCGGTCATCCACCTGATACCAGTACTGATACCCCCCGGGCTTACAGCCAGAGAAGCCGATGCCCCAGCCTTTGTTGTCGGGGTGAAAAAAAACATCCTTTCCCGGTGTGCCGGTATTGAGCAGCCGTATGCGGGCATCTTTCATATGCGGAGACCCATCTGTAGGGTCATCACAAAGGTTACTGAGCACCCCGTTGGGGCCATCAGGATCATCAAACCAGGAGCGGATGATATCAATGTGTTCTGCTGTGAAGTTACCGGGGTCGTCAGGGTGGCGCACCCACTGCCCCAGGCTATCCGGGTGTTCTTTCTGGAAAATATGCACAATGGTTTGCATATAGCGCACCTGGGTAAGCTCAGGGTAATCCGGATCCGGAGCATAATTAACGGATTGGTCGCAGGAAGCCTCGGCTTCTTCCGGTGGCCAGCAGTTGGGATACGGGCCGCCTGTCGTACCCGGAGGGCCGGGGCAAACCGAACACTGCTCGCGGGTGCGCCCGGCACGGCGATTGCGGAAACGGCACTGATCAAGGGCTGTAAAGGACGCCGTGAGCGAAAGCCACGTCTCGCGCGGCGTAGCCTGTATGGGCACCTTTTTAAAAGTATAGGCCCCGCCATCCAAAGCCGACACCTCAACTTCTGCGACCTTCAACAAATACGCTCCTTCGACCCGGAGCAGGCCCTGCGCAGGATGTTCAGTAAAGGTGACTTCTATATCACCATAGAATAGGTCATCGGTCCAGTCGAGCGTCTCCTGATCCTCGCAAAATGCACGCTTGGTCAGCGTCACCTCCACGATAGGGCAATCAGAAGTATTGGGTTGAAGCCACAGCCAGAAGCCAACTAATGCAGATAGGGCAGGAAAAATCATAAGCTTTTAATTCTGAGTCATTAAACGCTTTATGCACACAGGAGATTGCACCCCTTACTTTATCCGGATTTGAGCGGCAGCATTGACAAAGAGCGTATTCCCAATCTCCTCGTACCCTTTAAACAACTCTGCACCCTGATGCTTCACCGGCCCGTCCCGGAAGCCAATGATGGTGAGATCGGCATCCTTAGATTTTTCGGAGATGATCGTCTTGGGATCGATGTCCGGCTTGCGCGGAATGACCTCGATGTTATGCTTGGAAATCGGCAGTTGCCCGGCTTCGATCAGGGTAGACAGGCGTTCGCGCTCTGCCTCGACGTTGTCTTCCGGATAGAGGGCAAATATTTTGATCTGCCCGCGGCTCCACTCCCGGTGCCCCAGGATGATGTAGCCCAAAAGGATCATCAGGTTGGCATTCTCATAGTCGTTGGAGGTGATCCAGATGTGGATGCCCTGCTTTAGCCCGTAGCCCCGTTCCGAACTTCCAAGAATGACCAAATCAAAATCCACCGATTTGATGAGCTTGAAGTTATCCACGATGTCCTCCAGGTTATCGGGTTTCACTTTGCTGAATTCCACGAGCAGCAGGTTGTTCTCGGTACCGGAAATGCCAGGCAGCTGAATGACCTGCGCCACTGCTGAGGTATACGACGGGCTCGTCAGGGTATCAATGTAAATATTGCTGTCGGTCGCCTCTGCCATTTTGATCAGGCGGGCCTTTGAGGCACTTGCTTCCTGGTAGGTGCTGCGCGAAAGGTAGCCATTGATTTTATGGATGTAAGTACCAAAACCATAGCGCTGCGCGATCCACCGGAGCATATCAAAGGCCGCAAGACGGTCGAAGGAGTGCTCAGAAATACAGACCGCCGAAGGGCGCCAGCTGCCGGTCTGCTCCTTGTCGGCTTTCTGCAAAAACACCTGCAACTGACGGCTGATCTGGAAAATCACCCCCTGGAAAATGATCGCAATATTTTTCTTGTCCGGATTGAAGCGGCTGACCAGCAGGTAAATACCTACCATAAACAGCAGCGCCATGATGGCATAACCCGCATTCATAAAAAACATCAGTCCAAAACAGGCAATGGCCCCAAACAGAGAAATGTACCAGCGGGACCGGAACGTAGGGCGGTAGGACGGGTCAGCAGCAAAATGCTGCAGGAAGGAAATCAGGCACAGGGAACCATAAGTCACCATAAAAAACATGGAGATGATTTCCGCCACGGCATCCAGCCCGCCCATCATGATGAAAACGAAGGCCACCACTACGGTCACTACAGTAGCATTAAAAGGTTCATCATTCTTCCCCCTCCCCCGTGACAGCCAGAAATTCACAAACTTGGAAGGGATGAGCTGATCTCGGGCAATGGCCTGCAAGGTACGCGGGGCCACCAGAATAGACCCGATAGCGGAGGAAATGGTAGCCGCAGCGAGACCTACAGGAATCAGCCACCAGCCCTGCCAGGCAATTTCGCCCATCACCAGCCGGCTTGTGTCTGCCAGCTGCTCCGGGCTGGCAGATACCGCCAGCTTGTAGGCAATAAAAACATAGACCACCATGCCCGTCAGCGTCCCCGCAAGCGTACCTAAAGGAATGGAACGCCCCGGATTCTGCAAGTCGCCGGAAAGCCCCACTCCTGCCGTCATACCGGTAAATGCCGGGAAGATAATGGCGAAAACAGAAAAGAAGCTCAAAGCGACAATAGGTGGTATATTCTCCTCTTGCGCGGGCGGCTCGGCCGGGGCCGCTCTCAGCTCTGGCAAATTGGGGTTGGCGGGTGCGGAGCTCACTGCCGTATCGAGCTGAAAGGGCAAAGTGGCAGAATCAATCGCCGGCTGCACCGGATTGACCTCTACCTCCTGATAAGACTGCACATTGGCAAACGGGTCGAGCGGTGTGGTTTTGCCATATTCAGTTTGCCCGGCAAAGAAAGCGATCAGCGCAATGCCCAGGGTGGCCACCACAAAGTACAACATCTTCACCCCCAAATCGGCACCTTTGGAAAGCACCACAATGGTCAGCAGAATCAGTGCCGGGATGCTGACGATCTGTTTCTTATCCAGCAGCCACTCCACCGCAGGCGAAAAGTGATAGGTTTCCTTAAGGTATTCAAACAAAGGGGTGAAAGCTTCTGCGAAAGCGATGATGTAGAACGCCACGCTAATGCCCTGAGAAAAGTATAAAGCGATACCGATAGACGAACCGATCACCAGGCCAAAAGAACGGGAGATGATGTAGTACTCTCCCCCACCCTCTACTTTTTGGTTGGTCGCAATCTCGGCAATCGCCATAGCCGTGGGTATAGTCACGGCGTGCCCGATGAGGATAATAGCGATCGTACCCAGCAGCCCCACCTGCCCCACTGCAAAACCAAAGCGCAAAAACATGACCGCACCGAGAATAGTGGAGATGGCCGTGAAGAATACAGGGGCAGTGCCGAATTTGCGGGCGTTGGTGCTCATTAGGTGTGTACTTTGAGGAGTAAGATACTTCTTGTCGGGTAGTTTGACAAGTTTGTTTCGTGCTGTAGACGCGGGTCCGGCCCATCGTCACACAAAAGGCATTATATTTGCCACATGCAGCAGCCTACCTTTTTTCAGTTTGAATCCGCTACGCCCCGCCGCCTGGGGTACCTCGGCATGTTCGGTCTTTTGGTACTCGCTGCCCTGTTTTACCGGGAGCGGGCATGGATGCTGGATATCGCCTTCCAAACCTTCCTGATGATCAATGACGGCACCGTACAGGTCATGGTCAACCGGTTTGGCTCAGCATTGGTGCAACTGCTGCCGCTGAGCGCTATCAAGCTGGGGGCTCCGGTGGAGGTGATCTCCCTGCTCTACTCCATTTCCTTTCCGCTGCTGTTTCTGGCCTTCTACACGGTAACGGTGCGGGTACTGCGCAACGACTTCCTGGGCTGGGCCATCGTACTACTCTACACCCTCATCGTGTACGATGCCTTTTACTGGGCAACTTCTGAGCAACAGCAGGGGCTGGGCGCGGTGCTGGTCTTTTTTGCCTACTGGCTGCGCTATCCCCGGCAGGAAAAGCCCTGGATGTGGGCATTGAGTGCATTTTCAGTGGTGGCGCTGGCTTACTATCACCCCCTGGTTTTCATTTCCTTTTATTTCTTGTGGGCGTACTTTGGACTGCACTTCCGTGCAAAAATCAACGGTTGGGCCTACTGGGCGCTGGCCGGGTTCATGACCATAGTGCAGGGCGCGAAATCCTGGCTTTCCGCCAACTGGTACGACAATGCCAAGTACAGCTCCTTTTCGGACAACCTGGCCGCCTACTTCCCGAACTACTTTGACTTGCCGGCACACAGCAAATTTATTTATAACGCCCTCACCATTTGGTACGGCTTCCCCGCTTTACTGCTGGTAGTTACCGGTTTTTACCTCTACCGCCGCCACTGGCTTAAGCTCGGGCTGATGTGGCTGACTTGCTTTGGCTACCTTATGTTACTGCACATTGGCTCGCCGGAGTCCGAACATCGCTTTTACGTAGAGGTTAACTATATGGCGTTAAGTATTTTTGTCGGAGTGCCTTTCCTTTTTGAGGTCGCCCCATTGCTCAAAGGGCGCAGGCTGGCTTATCTCCTTGGGGGCATCCTTGCCCTGCGCCTTGGCACCATCGCTATCCACCACCAACCCTTTGAAGCCCGCTGGCGATGGGTGGAACAAGCCGTAGCTGCACCCGAATCCGGCAACCGGTTCTATCGCACAGAAGCAGAAGCACCGATGGATACCCTCCTGATGTCCTGGGGTGTCCCTTACGAAAGTCTGCTGATTTCCAACGCCCGAACCGAGGGGCAGAACGTGCGCACGCTGCTCATCCACCCGGATATGAAAGCCTTTGAAGAACCCCTTGAGCAAGACACGGTTTTTATTACGCCTTTCAAAACGTATCCGGTGCAAGCCCTCAACCCCATTTACTTCCCACTTGGGCAGGGGCGCTATAAAAGCTTACCCGCTGACATACACTAAAACAATGTTTGGAACAGGCTGACAAATGGGGTAAAACTTAGGCCCAGCCCCTGTTTTTCGTGTAACATTTGAACAAATGTGTATTATTCGTAATAGTTATGTTCAGTAACTTCAATACACAAAAACGGATAAGCATGAAAAAAAGACTTCTACCGCTCTTTGCCTTGTTGTTTTTCACCCTTGGCGCACAAGCCCAACGCAATTGCGGCGCCACCGAATACATGGAGCTACAGCAGCAAACCTATCCCAAATTCGAAGAAAACAGACAGCAAATTGAAAAACATACCAGCCGGATGCTCGCACAGCCCGGGCTGAGGTCTGTCAATGGGACCATTACCATACCGGTAGTAGTGCATGTGGTGTACAACAACCAAAGCGAAAACATCAGTATGGCGCAGATTCAAAGCCAGATTGACGTACTGAACGAAGATTTCCGCCGACTCAACCCTGACGCTTCCAATACTCCCGGTGACTTCCAGCCGGTGGCTGCAGATTCAGAAATTGAATTCTGCCTGGCAACGGTAGACCCGCAGGGCAACCCTACAGATGGCGTAACCCGCACCCAAACCTCTAATACCTCATTTGGCACCAACAATACCGTCAAGTTTTCCAGCAGCGGTGGCAAAGATGCCTGGCCCGCTGATCAGTACATGAACGTCTGGGTATGCGACATTAGTGGCGGTATTTTGGGATACGCACAGTTTCCCGGTGGCCCGGCAAGCACTGATGGTATCGTTGTGGACTATCAGTACTTTGGAACAATTGGTACAGCTACTGCCCCCTTTGACCTGGGCCGTACTGCCACACATGAAGTCGGCCACTACCTCAACCTCCGCCACATCTGGGGCGATGGAAACTGTAATGTAGACGATCAGGTGGGAGATACGCCCCGGGCTGGCGGCCCCAATTACACCGGTGGTGCCTGTAATTACCCTGGCCCCAACAGCTGTAACGAAGGTGCCGGCGACCTGCCCGATATGTTTCAGAACTACATGGACTATTCAGATGATGGCTGCATGAACCTTTTCACGCTCGGCCAGAAAGCCCGGATGCGCGCCCTGTTTGAGCCGGGCGGCTTCCGTGCAAGCCTGCTCAGCTCGACCGTCTGTGGGCCAGTCACACCCCCTACCTGCGATGATGGCATTCAGAACGGGGACGAAGAGGGCGTGGACTGCGGAGGCTCCTTCTGCGATGCCTGCCCCTGCAATACCGCTGACCTAACGCTGTCCATCACGCTTGACAATTATCCGGAAGAGACTTCCTGGTCCATCACCAATGCTTCCAATTCCATCGTCGCGTCCGGAGGCACCTACGGCAACCTGCCCGATGGCTCCACGGTGACCGAAAATATCAACCTGAGTGGAGGCAACTATACCTTCACCATCAACGATACCTATGGCGATGGCATTTGCTGTCAGTATGGCAGCGGCTCCTACGCCCTGACCGATAGCGATGGCGCCGTGATTGCCTCCGGCGGTGGATTTGGCAGCTCAGAAAGTACTGACTTCTGTACCGATCCACCGACAGCAACCTGCGATGATGGCATCCAAAATGGTACGGAGACCGGTATAGACTGTGGCGGCCCCGACTGCCCTGCCTGTCCGACCTGCAATGATGGCATTCAGAATGGTGCAGAAACCGGCATCGATTGCGGTGGGCCGGATTGCGCCCCCTGCATACAGAGCTGTGGCGACCCCGTCAACCTTGCTGTTTCGAATATTACGGCTACGAGCGCTACGCTTTCCTGGGCTCCACAGCCCAATGCCAACCTCTACCGTATCCGTTACCTGCCCGATGGCGGCAATTTGATGGTCCTCACTTCGACCTCAAACAGCCTAACGCTCACCGGGCTTACAGCGGGCACCAATCATCAATGGCAAGTGCGCACCGAATGCAGCAACGGCAATTCCACCTACATCACCGGCACACCATTCACGACACAGGCCGGTGCCTGCCCGGATAGCGACAACGACGGCATATGCGATGCCAATGACCAATGCCCGGGCTTCGATGACAACCTTATCGGTACAGCCTGTGATGATGGGGACGACTGTACTGAAAATGATACTTACGGCAACGATTGCAACTGCGCAGGCACGCTCATTGATGCGAACAATAACGACATTTGCGATTTAGATGAGGCCGGCTGTACCTCCCCTGTCAATCTGCAAGCCAGTAACCTTACTAGCAGCAGTGTACTCCTGAGTTGGGATGTTGTACTTGCGGCTGAAACTTACGAGCTGCAATATCTGGAACAGGGTGCCCCATTTGGCAACCTGGTTAGCCTGAATGTTAGCAGCAGCAGCTCAATGGTTACCGGGCTAGAAGCAAGCACCACCTACCTATGGCGGGTCCGGGCACTTTGCAGCGGGGACGATTCTCCATGGTCTTCCGTGGAGACGTTCACAACCTTATCCGGGGCATGTCCGGATGACGATAATGATGGCATTTGCAATGCAGAAGATCAATGCCCCGGCTTTGATGACAACCTCATCGGCACCGCCTGTGATGATGGGGATGACTGTACTGAAAATGACACCTACGGCAACGATTGCAACTGCACAGGTACGCTGATTGACAACAATAATAACAACATCTGCGATCTGGAGGAGGGCTGTAATGATCCGGTCAACCTTAATGCAATAGCCTTTTCGAATACCTCTGCTCAGTTCTCCTGGGATGCTGTACCGGCTGCGAGTGCCTACCGTTTACAGTACCGGCCGATTGGCGGCAACCCGGTTTCTTTGGATATCCCGGATAATATGTATGTGGCGAACGGGCTGCCCCCCGCTTCTACCGTACAATGGCGGGTCCGGGCGCTTTGCGACAATGAGAATTCAGGTTTCGTAGTAGGCCCGGCGGTGACCTTAAGCGACCCCACACGCACCTATGCCACAGAGACCGGCTTCGAACTCTTCCCTAACCCGACTTCCGGCACCTTCACGCTGTTGGTAAAGGAATGGGAAGACCGCAACGGTCGAATCCTCATCCGTAGTGCGGTAGGGCAGGTCCTTTATCAGACGTTTACGGCTGATTCGCAGCTCAAAATCGACTTGAGGACGCTGAATATCCCGGCGGGCGTGCTATTCATTACGGTTGAACAGGACGGACAAGCACCGGTAACGAAGCGGCTGCTGTACAACGGACAGTAACCATTGCAGGCAGGGTTTCAAAGTCCTCCATCTGCAAAAGGCAGGTGGGGGACTTTTTTCATTGACCGAGATGCTCACTAAAAAGCCACCTTCTAAGCAACTTCGGGAGTTAAGCTTTGAAGCGCTCCTTAATCCGGTCCGCCATCAGGCTACCCTGATCTAATCGAACCCCATACTGGAAGCAGAGGTGGTGGCCTACAGCCTGCTCGGGCAAGAATTGATGCGACAAAGCCTACGCGGCCTACAGATGCTGCAACTTGAGGTGGGCAGCGGAACCATCAGGCATGCCGCTGTAGTAATAGCCGTCTTTGAGCCCGGGCAGCCGCCCAAAACACAAAAGCTGCTTTTGGTGGAATGATGCACGCCACGGTGGAACTTGCTCCGGAACTAAACCACGGTCAGTTCCGTTTTTATAGCGTAAAGCAAACTAATCAATGAGCAAGCTCCGCCACTTTTTCCAACGTCTGGGCTGGCTGGATCCGGACCCACCGGAGGAGGCCACTCCCCCTAAGTCCTTTTGGGAGGAGCTTAAGGCTGAATTGCGCAAGCGGCTCGTAGGGTATTCCGCAACACTTATTTTCGGAGCGATCGGGCTTATCTTTTTCCTGATGGGCGGGTACATCGTTTATGATTGGATTCAGGATACTAAAGACCGCAGGCGTAACTTCCATGAGGTTTGTATTGACGGCAAAGTCACTGATGCTTTTACAGATGCCGGCATCGAAGGAGCAGCCGTCTACATTGAAGGCAACCCGGAGTGGACCGATAGCTCCAATACCAGTGGCTACTTCCGGATTTGCATCACCATCCCCAAAGCGCAGCGTGACGTTAACCTGACTATAGAAAAAGAAGGCTACCTCAGGCAGTACTTCAACAAAGTTTCGGTTCCAGACAGCGACATTACCCGCGAAAATGTGCAGCCTTTCTACATCAAAGATGTTAAAAACGCACAATCAGAGCCGTTCCTGAACTAATTCTGCGTTAGCTTATTGACATTGCTGCTGGTTTCCAGTATATTAGGGTGCAACACCTAAAAACCTCTATGCTAAACTGAACATCCCAATGGCTTCAAAACACTCCCTGCTCATCGTTACGGTCCTGCTTGTTGCTTGCTGGATTATCTTTTCCGCACTCAATCCCGGAGAGACCTCCTATGTTATCAAAGGGAACTTCGAGGGTATCTACGGCAACCCTGCCGGTGCT
The DNA here is from genome assembly GCF_022763345.1 of Phaeodactylibacter sp. Taxonomy (GTDB): domain Bacteria; phylum Bacteroidota; class Bacteroidia; order Chitinophagales; family Saprospiraceae; genus Phaeodactylibacter. The sequence continues at coordinate 44,715 of NZ_JALEGS010000060.1, read as the reverse complement.
CAGGTTTTCATCACCCAGGAGCGCGAACTCGTCTCCGAATTCAAAGACGAACGCAAATATCATTCCTGCACGTTAGGGAAAAATGGCAAGCTGAATACCGAATTCAGCGGAGTGCCCAACCGGGAAACTTTTATCTACGTATTTAAGGACGGTTTTGTGCCTGCCCGCTACTCCATTATGCTAGGTGATCCGACTCAAAAGCAGGAAGTTGGGGAAGTAGCCCTTGTAAGCTATCCTCAGGATACAAACGAAGAGGTTGCTGAGGGTCATATCCCGTGCAGCGGACAAATAGCCGACAACTCCAGGCTCACCCAGGTACAATACCTGGAAAACTTTCGCCCGGTCAAGGACTTCCACTGCTCCGATAAAAGCCATACCATCGTATTCAAGGGCCGCCTTATCCAATCTGGGCAACTCGTGCATCAGCAAGACTTTTCCATTATTTACCCGCCTCATCAGCAGATGGGCGTCCTGCGGACAGGAACAGGCCGGGGAAAGTAAAATACCCCCCGGACTAATCAATCAGGTGGTTCAAATAAACCCTCAGCTCGTAGAGCATAGTATTCGATTGCTGTAAACCGCAAAGCCAGCTGGTTTCACTTCCTTTTCCGAGTTTTTTCTCAATGCTCTTGCTATTCCACTGGTCCAAAGCCCCTAATAAGCATTACGCCTCATTTCCAACGCTCTTCAACGATTTTCATCTGAAGAGCGCTCTCCCCCCCTATGCAAGACCTGTAGTGCAGGGAAACTCCGCCTCTACAAAAACCCCAGAATACTCCAATTTCCAATAGGACAGCCCCCGCAAATTCCCTACTTTTGTGGCTTCTTAGCGACGGAGAAAAAAATTCCGTCAAACTGCTTAAGCATCCCTGAACTCAAAACAAACAACGCATGTACCGTACTCATACCTGCGGAGAGCTCCGCATATCGCATGTTGGCCAGGAAGTGACCCTTAGCGGGTGGGCGCAAACCGTGCGCGACAAAGGCTATATGGTTTTCATTGACCTGCGCGACCGTTATGGCGTGACGCAGCTGCTGTTCAATGAGGACCTCTCTTCTCCTGAATTGCTGGCAAAAGCCCGGGAAGTGGGCCGCGAATTCGTGCTGCAAGCCAAGGGCAAAGTAGCGGAGCGGACTTCCAAAAATGATAAAATCCCAACGGGTGAAGTGGAAATTGAAGTCACCGAACTGACCATCTTGAATGCGTCAAAGGTGCCTCCCTTTACCATTGAGGCTGAAAGCGATGGGGGCGATGATCTGCGTATGAAGTACCGCTACCTCGACCTGCGCCGCGGACCGGTACAGGAAAACATTATGTTCCGCAGCCGCCTGGCCATTGAGACCCGCAAGCACCTGTCGGATGAGGGCTTCCTGGAAATTGAGACACCATTCCTCATCAAGAGTACGCCGGAGGGGGCACGCGACTTTGTGGTGCCTTCCCGTATGAACCCCGGGCAGTTCTATGCGCTGCCGCAGAGCCCGCAGACCTTTAAGCAAATCCTGATGGTCTCCGGTTTTGACAAGTACTTCCAGATTGTGAAGTGTTTCAGGGATGAGGACCTGCGTGCCGACCGGCAGCCGGAGTTTACGCAGATTGACTGCGAAATGGCTTTCGTAACCCAAGAACAGGTGCTCAACACCTTCGAAGGGCTGACCCGCCACCTTTTCAAAACCCTGAAGGGCATCGAACTGCCTGAATTCCCACGCATGTCTTACGACGAGGCGATGACCCGCTTTGGCTCGGACAAGCCGGACCTGCGCTTCGGCATGGAATTCACCGAACTGAATGATGTAGCGCAAAACAAAGGCTTCAAGGTTTTTGACAGCGTTGAGCTGATCGTGGGCATCGTGGCTGAAGGCTGCGCCGAATACTCCCGTAAGCAGGTGGACGAGCTTACAAAGTGGATGCAACGCCCGCAAATCGGCGCCAAAGGGCTGGTTTACGTCAAGTACAATGAAGATGGTACTTTCAAGTCTTCTGTAGATAAATTTTTCTCCGCCGAAGACCTCAAAGCCTGGGCGGACAAAATGGGAGCCAAGCCTGGCGATCTGATGCTCGTCCTGGCCGGCGAAACCGATAAAACCCGCAAGCAGCTCAACGAACTCCGCCTGGAAATGGGCCGCCGCCTCGGCCTGATGAAGGAGGGCGACTTCAAACCGCTTTGGGTAGTCGACTTCCCCCTCCTCGAATGGGATGAAGAAACCGAGCGCTTCTACGCCATGCACCACCCCTTCACTTCTCCGAAGAAGGAGGATGTGGCCCGCATGTTGGATGGAGACCATGAGACCATGAAAGCACTGCGCGCCGATGCGTACGATCTGGTGATCAACGGGTCTGAGATCGGTGGAGGCTCCATTCGTATCCACGACCGTAAACTGCAGGAGCGCAACTTTAAACTTCTCGGCTTCACAGACGAAGAGGCAGAAGCGCAGTTTGGCTTCCTTATGGGCGCCTTCGAATACGGTGCGCCGCCCCACGGTGGCATTGCCTTCGGTTTTGACCGCCTGTGCGCCGTGATGAACGGGCAGAGCTCTATCCGGGACTTCATCGCTTTCCCCAAAAACAACATGGGCCGCGATATGATGATCGATGCCCCCGCTCCGGTGCATACAGAGCAGCTTGATGAGTTGTACCTGGCGCAAAAGCAGATTGAAGAATAAGATAAAAACCAAATTATAACTATGGATACCAAATTCCTCCAAGAACTTGGACTGCATACTGAAAACGCCGGTACCAGCACCGGTCAAAAATCGATGGACTCCGGTCAGTACATCGAGTCCTTTTCTCCCGTGGATGGCAAGCTCATCGGCAAGGTGAGCCAAACCACCCGCGAGGAGTACGAGCAAGTGATAGCTACGGCTCAGGAAGCCTTCAAAACCTGGCGTATGATGCCTGCTCCCGCCCGGGGCGAGGTGGTGCGGCAGTATGGGCTGAAGCTGCGCGAACATAAAGATGCACTCGGCCGCCTTGTTTCCTACGAAATGGGCAAAAGCCTGCAGGAAGGCTGGGGCGAAGTACAGGAGATGATCGACATCTGTGACTTTGCCGTAGGGCAGTCCCGTCAGCTGTATGGCCTGACGATGCACTCTGAGCGCCCGAGCCACCGCATGTACGAGCAGTACCACCCGCTGGGTATTGTGGGCATTATTTCGGCCTTCAACTTCCCGGTAGCGGTATGGTCCTGGAATTCCATGATCGCACTCATCTGTGGTGATGTGACGGTTTGGAAAGCGTCTGAGAAGTCTCCCCTATGCTCCGTAGCCTGCCAAAACCTGCTGCGCGATGTGCTGAAGGAGAATAATGTGCCCGAGGGCGTAAGCTGCATCATCAATGGTAACTACAAGGTGGGCGAGTTTATGACCAAAGACCACCGTGTACCCCTCGTTTCGGCGACCGGCAGCACCCGTATGGGTAAAATTGTGGCGGCAGAAGTGGGTGGCCGTCTGGGCAAAACCATCCTGGAGTTGGGTGGCAATAACGCCATCATCGTTACGCCAAGCGCTGACACGAACGTCGTACTCACCGGTGCCCTCTTCGGTGCAGTGGGTACAGCCGGGCAGCGTTGTACCTCCACCCGCCGCCTGATTGTACACGAGAGCCTCTTTGACGAGGTGAAGGAGAAAATGACCAAAGCCTACGGCCAATTGCGCATCGGCAACCCACTGGATGAAAACAACCACGTGGGCCCGCTGATTGATAAGGATGCCGTACAAAACTACCTGAACGCTATCGAAGCGGTTCAGAAAGAAGGCGGTAAACTCCTTGTGGAAGGCGGTGTACTTGAAGGGGCCGGGTATGAAAGCGGCTGCTACGTGAAGCCTTGCATTGTGGAAGCGGAGCACGACTACAAAACGGTACATACCGAGACCTTCGCCCCTATCCTCTACCTCATCAGGTACAAAGACATGGATGAGGCGATTGCTTACCACAATGAGGTGCCACAGGGCCTGTCATCGGCCATTATGACCAACAACCTGCGGGAAGCAGAGCGTTTCCTTTCCCATGCCGGTTCCGACTGTGGTATTGCCAACGTCAATATCGGTACAAGCGGTGCGGAAATCGGTGGCGCTTTCGGTGGAGAAAAGGAAACCGGCGGTGGCCGCGAGAGTGGCTCCGATGCCTGGAAAGCCTACATGCGCCGTCAGACCAATACCATCAACTACAGCACGGAAGTGCCGTTAGCGCAGGGTATTAAGTTTGACCTGGACTAATAACGGAACGCCCGGCCCTTTTTAAAAGAGGCGGGCAAGCCAGATATGCAATTACGCCCGGTGGAGGTAGCTCTGCCGGGCGTTTTTTTTTAGCATTGAGCCGTGCAACTCTACTTGGCTGTACCGCGCAGACAGGCACCGCGAAATTGGCAGGCATGGGATAGATTTCGAGGTTGATTCCTTCGAGGTCAATTTCATCATTCCCGATGTGCCTTTAGGCACAAAATGTCGGTAAAAAACGCCCGAGGATCAGACCTCGTGCCGTAGGTACGAAATGTAAAATCAGGAACGCAAACACATTCCCTACATTTGGTGCTCAGCGAGACAGAAAAAAATCAAAAAAAATTATTGCCGGCATGAGTACAGGAGGAGGAGGTCTTGCCTTATTGGGGTGTAAGACATCGAAAACAATACATCACCAAACATCAAACTTATGACATCCCGAATATTGAAAATCACCGCACTGCTCTTTTTCGCTGCGACGCTTTTTGTAGCCTGCGATAAAGAAGCTACGACCGACAGCTTCGGCGAGATCGAAACCCAGGAAGCTTTTATGCAAATGGAAGAAGCCGGCCATCTGGGCTGCAACGGCTGTTTCCAGCTGGTCTTCCCAGTCACCCTTGTTTTTGAAGATGGCACCACCGCTGCTGTCGATAGCCGCATCGCCATCCGTCAGGCGATCCGGGCATGGATTCAGGATAATGGGCGCCCGACTCAGCGCCCGCAGTTTGCGTACCCTTTTGATGTAACACTGAGAGACGGTACGGTGCAGACCATTGCCTCCGATGAGGACCTGCGCGAACTGGTTCAGGGCTGTCGCCCAAATGGCCCGCACGACCGCACCCCTTGCTACGATTTGGTCTTCCCCGTTACGCTGGTATACCCGGATGGTACGGAGGCAGAAGCCGCCGGTCCGCTGGCACTCCGGCAATTGCTGCGCCAATGGAAGCAAGACAATCCGGACAGCGACGAGCGCCCTACCCTTGGCTTCCCGATAGAGGTGACCCTGTCTGCCAATGACTCCCTCGTCACGGTAAACAGTCAGGAAGAACTGATGGCCCTGCGAGAGGACTGTGCGCCTGGCAACTTCGGCCCTTGCTTCACCATCAACTACCCGGTAACGATTGCGCTGCCGGACGGCACAACGGCTGAAGCGGATAGCCCTCAGGCGGCTCGCCAGATTTTCCAGGACTGGCGCGAGAACAACCCTGGCCCGCCAACCGCAGGTGAACGCCCAGGCTTCGTCTTCCCAATCGAAGTGACCCTGACCGAAGACGACTCAGTAGTGAGTGTTGAAAGCCCGGAGGAACTCCGCGCACTTTGGAATGACTGCCACTAGCGCTGTGTAGCGTGCGACGCTACCTGCCTGCGCCGGGTAGAAAGGTTCTACGAAGTTTTCTTCAGGTGCACGATCGCTCTTCTGTCCTACTGAAGGTATTTGAAAAAAGTTTGACTATTCTGGAAAGCCGGGTGCCTAGAGGGTGCCCGGCTTTTTTCATAGCGGTGGCAGCGATACGATTCGAAAGTGGGAACCATATCGCTGTATGAACAGTGGCAAAGTACTATACTTCCCTATCCCCTTACAATGCTAACTGATCCCCACCTTGGAAAAATTGCAACCGGGGTTATCAGGATACAGACCTCTAGAAATAAAATGACCCGGCACACTTATTAGCGAACCAGGCCATATTTTTACTTTTCATCCTTAATTCACCCTTGCTGCTTCGACTTTGAGTGCTGGTGCTTAAAGGTATATGTTGTTGAAGTAGCACTTCCCAAAGCGAAGTATAACGTGCGACTTCTACGAAGTCGACCTGTCATAGCATTATCAGGGATACAAAAATGCGACTTCTACGAAGTCTTTGATTGTACGCAGTGAGGGGTGCCCCCTTCCGACACTTGATCTAATCCTTAAAGCGCACGGTTACCGTTTCGCCGATACCGCAGCCCACAGATACCTGCTGCCCTTCGGAAACGTTACGCATGAAGCCTTCCTGCTTTTCTGGCATGGCACCGTAGTACTGGCTTAGGCGCTTGTCGGCATCATCAGCTACTTCACCATCTACTGACTTAGCATAGCGGTACTTTTCCATAGCCGCCAAGATGGCCAGACGAGAGGTCCAGTCGTCGCAATTACGGCCCAATTTGGCGTAGCAGTCACCAATCAGGAGGTAAGGCCGGCCCCAGCCATCGGTCAGGCTTGCTGCTTTGCGGGCAGCAGAAAGTGCACCACCGGCATTATTCTTGCGATACAGCTTGATAGACGCGATACTGTAGTAAATCTGGGCTCTGCCCTCGTCGTCCATTTCCTGGTCAGAGTTGAGGCACTCCTCGTAACGAGCAAGGGCTTCGTCGTACTTCCCTTCTTTCTGAAGCTGTGTGGCATCGTAGCAAGCATTGCGCTCCCGTCGTGCCGTCTCCAGCGAGTCATTAACCGCCTTTGCCAGCTGCTCGTAGTTGGACTTCATTTCCTGCATGAAGGTTTCAGTGGAATCACAGCCTTGCTGACGCAGCTTTACGTATACGTACTTCACGACTTCCAGATCGGTAGGATTCTCCTCATACTGTGGCATGAGCTTTTTCTTGAAGTAGCCACAGTCAAACACCTGGTCCTCCACTTCCTTGAAAGCGTTGTCCATACGTGCTTTAGAAGCTTCGTAGTATTCCCCGTAGGTATCGTTGTTTTCCTGGTTGTATTCGGCAATCGCTTCCAGCTTGCTGTACATTTCCTGAGCTTCAGGTTGCTCAATCTTGCCCGACTTGAAAAAATAGGCCAGGATTTGACCCATAGGTTCAAGAAGGATATACTCAGCGTCATTGCCGCCTTTTTCAACAGCCGCTTTCATGACATCATAAGTAGACTGACGGAAGCCATACTCTGGCATGTAGAACATATCGAAGCCTTTACGGCCCAGCAGGAACGCTTCGTTTTCGTAACATTCAATTTGCTGATCGTATAGAGTCAGGATCCGCTCGGCGATCGCCTTTTTTTCTTCCGCATCTGTAGTCTTTTTATATTTGGCTTTGAGCAGGTCAATTCCATCGGAGAAGTGAGAGGGGCGCTGACCATCCGCTGCGGGTGCCAGTTTGTACGCCTTTTCCCAGTTTTCATAAGCAATCTTGAACTCTTCTTCAGGCAGTGCCTCAAGATCAGCTACGGTTTTGCCCTTAACGACTCCACGGTAAAGTACATGAGCATTCGTTGCTTCTTCCTCAAAGGGTTTACCATTCCAGGTCTCGCACTGCGCCCCTGCAGCGGTTGCAAAAAGCACAGAAAGCGAAAGGGCGATCAGTGAAATACGTAACTCTTTCATAGTTTAATTAAATTTTCGTTTGAAGAACCAAGTGTTATCATTTAATGTAAATCCAAGTGTCATATTGATGTAGGTTTCCCGAAGGGCCTCTTGTAGCCCAAACTGACCAGCCTCCACTGTAAAGTTAATAAAGGAGGTCCGCTGACGGGGCAGGATGATCGGGAAGCCCAAACCGAGACTAAGCCCGTAATCCAGCAACTGATCCCCTTCAAAAGAACGGGGATCATTGCCATAGAAGGCCCCAACCCGGTAACGCACACGCTCCCAGTAGCTGTCGTAAGACAAATAATCCGGGACATACTCGCCTCCAACGCGCACCTGCCATGAATTGGACAAGTCGGTATTGGATTGCGCGTCATTGCGGTAATTGCTCCACTGCGCCAGGCCCATTTCCACACCCAGCCGTACTTTGTTGACGCGCTCGTAAGTTACACCAGCGGTAAACTCAGCAGGCAGCTTCCCTGTACCTTCCACGGCTACCTCGTTGAACAGGGTATCCACCAGTGCGACAGGCCCGAAACTATTGTTAAACCTCCGCCCAAAGCGGTAGGCTTCGGTATTGAACGAGTTGGCGGTATTGCCATGCAAGCCAAAAATCAGCCTGCGGCCTGTTGGTTTCAGCTCGCCGTTTTCATCGGCTTTTTTGAAGGCATAAGTGTACTGAAGGCCTAACCGCCAGAATAGCCCGGTCATGGTATACTCATCCAGAAACTCAGTAGTGTAGCTCAGTGGCAAATCGTCAAATTCCACCCGCCGGCTATTTTCCAATGTGCCCCAGTTGTAACCCAGGGTTAGTCCGCCGGAAAACCCGCCGTAGCGGACGCCATTGCTCCAGCTCAGGCGGTAGGTCTCTCCCCTGCCTCTCAGGAAATTCGTACTCAACCCTGCGGAACCGGCTTCCTGTGTCGTCTCCACATTGTATCCCACTGTCGTGTAGGGCTGCAAAATAAATGCCATGCCCAGCCCAAGTTTGGTGTCCTTTCGGTCCAGGACTTCGTTGATAGGGTTGATGAGTGGAAAAGCCAGCGCAAGGTAGGTCAGATTGCCCGTCCAAAGCGATTCGGAAGCATCCTCTGTAGTGAGGGTACTGTACCGCGCATCAATACCGATTTCAAAAGCCGTAGCGTCAAGCCGGGATAGCGCGGCAGGGTTTAAGGGGTTGATGTGATAGGGGTCGTGGTAGGCAGCCGTAAGTCCTCCCATACCTCCTTGTGCGGGCATGTACTGAGCATTGAAGTCGCCCAGTCCAAACCGCGAGTAAGGAGAATTGATCTTCGGGTCTGCTTCCACAGCAGCGTTCTGTCCCAACACCACAAAGGCACTGCTGCATAAACAGGCCAATACAATTATTCTACTCCAGACGCTTGACATTATATTCCAGAATTTTATTTAGCCCCAGCAGGACCAAATGATGGTTCACAAATATCTCGCTTTTGAGCTTATTCGCCAAAAAAATGGCATCTCCCCCGGTCAGTAATACCTTAACAGGGCCCAAATTAGCTGCTGACCACTCCCGGTAGCCTTCTATTTCAAACAAAACACCTTGCTGCGCACCATTGCGCATGGCTTTTTCGGTAGATCGACCGATCAGCGCCGTTGCTTCCCCCCGCTTTACCTCAGGCAACCGGGCTGTAAACCGGTGCATAGCCTGTAGCCGCATGGATAGGCCCGGTGCAATATTCCCACCGAGGTAAACCCCTTCAGCGCTCAGCCAGTCGTAGGTGATGCAGGTGCCTGCATCTACAACCAGGCAATGCTGCCGGGGCAATAACGCATAAGCACCCACTACAGCAGCCAGGCGGTCTTTGCCCAGGGTTTCGGGGGTCTCGTACTCGTGGCTAATAGGTATAGGAGTTGTTGGGTGTAGCTCAAAAAAGCGAAAATGATGCTGTAACTGTTCCTGCACATCTAAATGCACAGCACCAGCTACATTGGATAAGATGATATTTTGGACGGCTTGGTTGGTTGCATACTCAAAAAAATTGGGCACACTTCCGTTTGGCCATTCCTCGTGCTGAACCAAAGCACCATCGTTAAAAACGGCAGCTTTGGTCCTGGTATTGCCTATGTCGATGGCTAAATTCAAACGGTATTAGTGTTTAAAGTGGCGTACGCCGGTAAATACCATGGACATACCGTTGGCATCGCAATACTCAATGCTGTCTTTATCCCGAATAGAACCGCCCGGCTGTACCACCGCTGTAACCCCAGCTTCACGGGCGATTTCCACGCTGTCCGCAAAAGGGAAAAAAGCATCGGAAGCCATGACCGCTCCGTCCAGCTCAAAACCGAAATGCCTGGCTTTGTCGATCGCCTGCTTCAGCGCATCTACCCGGGAGGTTTGCCCGCAGCCCATGCCCAGCAGTTGCTGCCCGCGCGCCAGTACGATGGTGTTAGACTTGAGGTGCTTGGCGCATTTCAGCGCGAAGATCAGATCTTCCTTTTCCGCCGCTGTTGGTGCCTTTTGGGTTACCGTTTCCAGTTCTGCTGCCGTTTCCATCTTCAGGTCGGCATCCTGCTCGATGACGCCATTGAGCAAACTCTTGAAGCTACGCTCGTGCGCATAAAAAGCCTTGATACGGAGCAAAATGCGTTTTTTCTTTTTGGAAAGAAATTCCTGTGCCTCCGATGCGAAATCTGGTGCGATGAGCACTTCGTAGAAAATCTTGTCAATTTCCTGGGCCGTTGCCAGGTCTACCGTCGTGTTGGCAATCAGAATGCCACCGAATGCGGAAACGTTGTCTGCGGCAAGGGCATCCGTCCATGCCTGAAGCAGCGTGGGGCGTGTTGCTACACCGCATGAGTTGGTGTGCTTGAGGATCGCAAAGGTCGGGGCTGCATCCTCAAATTCGCGCATCAGGCCCACCGCCGCATCGATATCCACCAGGTTATTGAAGGACAAGGCTTTGCCGCCCAGGATATCGAACATATCCTCCAGCTTCCCGTAGAAAGTGCCCGCCTGATGTGGGTTTTCGCCGTAGCGAAGGGCCTGGGCCTCCGGTATGCTTTGCTTGAAAGCCGCCTCAGCCGCTTCTCCCTGATTGAAATAATTGAAAATGGCTGTATCGTAGTGAGAGGAAACGCCAAAGGAACGCAGGGCCAGCGCCTTGCGGTCAGACAACTCCGTTACGCCATCTTTTTCTTTGAGCAGTTTTTCCAGCATACCATATTCTGCCTTGGAAGGCACTACAACCACATCTTTGTAGTTTTTAGCCGCGGCCCGGATCAGCGAGATGCCCCCGATGTCAATCTTCTCAATAATCGCTGCCTCATCGTCTGTGCTGGCTACCGTTTCCTCGAAGGGGTACAGGTCTACAATCACCAGATCAATTTCCGGGATATCATACTGCTTCAGCTGTTCCTGATGGCGCTCCTCTCGCCGGGCCAGGATGCCGCCAAAAACTTTAGGATGTAGTGTCTTTACCCGTCCATCGAGTATAGAAGGATAGGAAGTCAGATCTTCCACCGCATTTACTTCCGCTCCAAGGGACTCCAGGAATTGCTGTGTGCCACCAGTGGAATAGATTTGAACGCCCAAACGTTTGAGCTCTTCCACGATAGGCTCCAGGCCCTCTTTGTGGTAGACGGAAATGAGTGCAGATTGTATTTTTTTGCTTGCCATGGCAGAGGTTTGTTGAACAAGCTGCAAAGGTAGGGATTCAGCCCGAGATGGCAAAGGCGAAAGCCCGTCGCCTTAAGGCAATCAGAAACCTGACATAAGCCCTTTTTTCGGTTGGTTTACGGCCAGCATCGCCCTTACCTTTGAATTGTACGAAACAACAAGCTATGAGAACAAGCGCGCTTGCTCTGACACAGGGTTAACAAGCAGTACTGCCGCCTAAAAAGGTGGCAGTACGCTTCCCCAGGAAATCAAGAACTCTTCATACAAAGCAATTTTAGGTACGCCGGGGCGTCATGTCCCGGCTTTTTTATTCTTTTCAAACTTGAAGCTATGAAAATGAAATGTACATTCATCCTGACTGGCCTGCTGCTCTTTGGCAGCTCGCTGCTTTTGGCGCAGACCGCCCTTGCGGGCCAAATCAATGATGCGGAGGGGCACGCACTATATGGGGCAAATATTGTGCTTTTCAAAAGGGGTGTTTTGATTACAGGTACGGCCTCTGAAGATGACGGGCATGTTGAACTTTCCGGGCTGAATCCGGGAATTTATGATATTCAAATATCTTACCTCGGGCACGAACCCAAAAGCATCCGTGGGTTTAAGATGTTTGCTGGCAAACAGAACTGGCTTTATATTGAACTTATACCGGAACCTGTAAACTTGAATTCAGTGGTCGTCACTGCTCCAAAGCCAAAGTACCTTGACCATTCAAATGGTTGTTCCACATGGGTCTGGTTCGAGAAACCACAAAAAGCTATTCCAACACCTCCATCTTCGATGCCTGATATACACTACTATCCTAATCCCGCTACCGAAGTCGTGACTGTGGAATTGACTCAGCCATTGAAAACGCTGCAAGTTTACACGGCATCAGGGCAGATGATAGCGCAATACCAAAACTTATCTCCCGCTCACTTCAGGCTGAGGGTCGATCAATGGCCAACGGGCACCTACTTTCTGCGGTGTATGGAAACGGACCGGCAGGTGACCTTACCACTAATCGTCGAGTGAAACAGTTAGAATGGTAAAGGCTCCCCTCCCGACCGGGTCATTGCCCGGAAGTAGCCCTTGATTTGTTCTAACAGGTCTTCTTCCATGCGGCTGCGGATGGTGCGCCCGTCGATTTCCGCGACTTTGGTGAGCTCGCCCATCGTGCCCGTGGTGAAGACCTGATCGGCCGTGTAGAATTCGGTAAGCGACAGATTTTTCTCCACGATGGGGATACCTTGTTCCCGGCACAGGTTAATCACATGCTGACGGGTGATGCCCGGCAGGCAGCTGTCGGCATGCGGCGTGTAGACAATGCCTTTGCGGATACAAAATACATTTACCCCATTGGCCTCCGAGACGAAGCCATCTTTGTCAAGCATGAGCCCTGCATCTGCGCCGGCGTGGTTGGCTTCGATCTTGGCCAGGATGTTGTTGATGAGGTTATTGTGGTGGATTTTGGAATCCAGAGACATGGCAGAATTCCGGCGGACCGAAGAGGTGACCAGCGTGATTTCCGGTGGATATACGGGTGGTTTCCATTCCGCCACAATGATCAGTGTGGGCCCAAACTGATTGAGGCGTGGGTCCATGCCTGAGGTTATTTTTTTGCCACGGGTCAGCGTCAGTCTGATGTGGGTTTCGTCCCGCATACCATTGGCTTCCAGGGTTTTAAAAAGCGCTGCTTTGATTTCTTCACTGGAGGGCACCTGTCGGAAAGCCATGGCGTGGGCGGAGTTTTGCAGGCGCTCCAGATGCTCGTCCAGAGAGAATATCCGGCCATCGTACACCCGAATGCCTTCCCAGACCGCATCCCCCCCCTGTACGGCGCTGTCAAAAACAGAGATTTTGGCTTCTTCTCTTGGATACAGCTCCCCATCGATATAAATTAGGAGGTGCTCATTTCTCGGATCGTATTGTTGCAACATGCTAATCAGATCATTTTGGCAAGTAAACTAAAAAACGGGTCCCTTCCCCGAGTACAGACTCCAGTTCGATTTTGCCGCGGTGGCGAGCCACAATCTTCTGACAAATCGCCAGGCCCAGACCCGTACCCTTGTACTTGTTTTTTTCCAGGCGGTGAAAGATCTGAAAAACTTTAGACTTGAAGGCTTCATCAATGCCAATTCCGTTATCCTCTACCGTAATCTGATGCATATCCCCCTGATCCATATAACGCACCCAAACCTTTTTCTCTGGTTTATCATTGAACTTCATGGCATTCGCGATCAGATTCTGGAAGAGCTGGGAAAGCAGTGCCCGGTTACCATTGACCACCGGCAATTGATCCACTTTTATGTTGGCTTGGGTATCCTCAATTTCTGCATCCAATATTTCCAGTACATTCCCGACTACGGTATTCAGATTAAGCGGCTCTAATGCGAGGGACTCCGTATTGCTGACCTTTGCATAGGAAAGCAGCCCATCGAGCAGCAAGCTCATGTGTTTTGTCCCCTTTACGATGAAGTTAATGTATTCTCTGCTCTGATTATCCAGGTCATTAGGAAAACGCCGGGCCAGCAAAGTCGTAAAAGACCCTATGGTACGAAGCGGCTCCCGTAAATCATGAGATACCACATAGGCGAATTCCCGCAGGGAGTCGTTAGAGTTCCGTAAGTCTTCATTCTGAGTTGCCAATACCTTATTGACTCGTTCAATTTCATTAGCTTTTTCCTTCAGCTTACGGTCCGTACGCTGAAGGCGCCTGTTTTTTACATACATCAAGCGAATAAATAAAATGAGTAGAGCTACAATTACTACGGACAGCCAAATCAGGAGCCGGTTGCTACGCTGTTGCTTCAGCAAGAGGCCCGTTTTCTCCAGTTGTGACCGGTATTGCTCCTGTACATCAAAGAGCACACGTGCTTGTTTCTCACCGGTGATTTTTTCTTCTGCAATTTGATAATTGATGGCATAAAAATAGGCACTGTCAAACTGTTCCAGGGCAGCATAATTATGGCTCAGCCCTTTAAGTGCCTCGGCCTCCAGGTCATTAGCGTCGATTACACGGCTAATCTTTACTGATTCGTACAGCGCATTTATTGCAGACCGATAGGCTCCTTTGAGCGCTTCAACCGAAGCGATTTCCAGTAAATTATCAGCGAGTTGATTTTGGTTTTCGATTCTACGATTTATGGAGGCAGCATCCATAAAATAATTCAAAGCCTCATTGAGCTGCTTTTTGCTTAACATAATATGCCCGAGGTGTTCATAGCAGAATGCTTCCGCATCAGGCTTTTGTATTTGCCTGGCCAAATCAAGTGCCTGTAGCCCGTAGCGCTGCGCTTCTTTGAGGTCATCCTGCCGGGCAGCCACTTCTGCCAGGCTTACCAGAGAATACACCATACCGGAACTATCCTGCAGCTCCTGCCGAAGATCCATGGACCGCTTGTAGTACAAGCTGGCTTCCTGAAAGTTATTTTGCCAGCTAAAGACATTGCCAATGTTGTTATAAGAACGCGCCAATCCCAGTTTATCATCAATTTTTTCCCGGATTTCCAATGCTTTGAAGAATGCCTTTGAGGCTTCTGCTACTTTGCCCTGATACCAATACACAATACCTTCCACGTGGAGGGCATCAGCAATAGCTTGCTGGTTGTCGAGCTGTTCTGCGATTTCCAGGGAGCTTCGCGCGTAGCTGTGCGCAGTAGCGGGACGGTCTGATTTATAATGAAAAGCCAGTTCCTTCAGCCAAAAGGCATGCCGTGCTCCGGTTTTGGCCTGATCGAGAGAGTCAAGCAGAGATTGTTCCGTTATGCTGTTTGGCTGAGCAGTTCCGCTCATCGTGAGGAACAAAAGAATGCCTGCAATCGTGGCAATATAATTTTTTTGATGCTGCATATTTATGAGCAAGCCATTCTGGGGCGCGCTGATACGGGTTAATTTAGGTGAATTGTAGCCGGCTGATGGGGCTACACCTGCCTGAACCCTTTATTTTTGGAGCCTTCACTGCCGAGCCTTAGCGGAGTGTGCCTTTCACTTACGATTGGGTCCTAACCGGTGCGCCTGTCCCTTCCAACCATTCGGTCTACGCAAGGGACAAGTTAAGCATTTTACACAAAACATTCCTAATCCCGCTGTAACAGAAGACAGATATCGCTTTCTGATTAAACCGATCCTGCTTTAAGGGCTACCTCAAACAGGGTATGGTAATAAGGAGTACAGCTTTTCGCCAGCGCTTCCAGTTTCGGGGGCAATTCATAGGTACGCTCCTCGTAGGCCTGGAAACCAGTTGAGGTATGCACCCGGCTATACCAATAGCTGGCCCAAACACCGTCTTCAGGGCGCGGACCGGGATGCCATTGCAGCATACCTTCATCAAATGCCAGCCCCAGGCGTTCACAAAGCTGCCGCAGTACCCCCGGTGGGTCCAGTAGCAATTGACGGGCATCCACTACAGCTCTGAGCGTGCCCATTGCTTGCAGCTTTTGGAACAGATAGTACTGTTGTTCTACCCCAATATCATCTATCCCCGGATTAGGGATGACTTTGGCGTAGGAGGCAATGATTGCTCTGGGGTCCCGGATGAGCATAATATTGTCCATATGCTGCAGGAAGGACTCATCCATGTCTACCAGGTGGTGGGTCATTTGCTTAAAAAAGACCACTGGTGTGGAACTGGGACCCATCAGGACCTGCTTCACCACCTCTTCTCCATTATTCAGCTGGCTGCCGAGGATTGCTGATGCCCCCGGATGCACAACCTTTGTCTGCCCATGCTTCAGAAAATGCGCGTACAGGGGCTCATCGACCACCGTGGTATCGGCTCTTTGCCGAAAGGCGTACATCAGGGCGGTGCTTATGTTGCGGGGGCTGGACCATGCATTAATACGTTGTACGGAAGTAGGCATAAATTAAGTACGCTGATGAAACGCTAAAGTAAGAAAAGCTCCTGCAAACCAGTTGATGCAGGAGCTTTTCTAAACTATAAAACGCATTGAGGCTAACTCTCAACCGTCAGGTCTTCAATCGTCGCTTCCGGAGCGTTCGTTTTTACAGACTCAATACCTTTTTCCATGCCCGACTTGGCGGCGTACATTTGGCTGCTACCAATGATTTGCTTGTTACCAGCGAGCAGGTTGAAGTGGAATTTGCCGTTGGCGGCTTCCTTGCGCTCAAAGAGCTCATCTTTGGCGGAGTTTTTCTTTACACTCTCAATGCCGTTCTTAGCGCCCGATTTATTAGCATAGCCCTGGCTGGAGAGAATGACCTGCCCGTTTTTCGCTTTAAGGCGGAAGTAGTATTTCTCGTTATTCTCGCTCTGAAAAATCTCGAATTTCATAGAGGTCTTTGGTTTGGTAGTGTTTTGAATTAAGTGAAATTAATCTTTTGGTTGGGGATTGCCTAAAAGTAGACGCGCTTTTTACGGTAAAGTCACGATGTAACGCATTAAAATTATCTCTTTTTCGCGTTTGCAGCAAGTTTTTATGGCAATTTACCGTTCTGGCACTGCAAACTATGCACCCGGGCCCAACTCTTAAGCCCTCCCTGATGTTCGAATTTGGAAACCTAAACGGAGCTCTAATGCTTAGAACTATCCTGTTTTGCACTTTACTGAATGCCGGGGTTGTTGCGCTGCACGCGCAAGAAAGCGAACCGGACCGCTATCCATTTTATATGCAAATCGGCGGCCACCTATCGGTATTAAATCCCGTGGAAGGCTTCCGGCAAGTGCTGGATCAGAACGGCATCGGCGGTGGTGGCCAGCTCCTTTTTCAGATGGGCCCCGGACGGCCGGTCTTTGCCGGGCTGGACTTCAGCGTAGTCCGCTTCGATGAGGAGACGGTCGGATTTACCACCACTCAAAATGGGTTTCCGGAAAACTACGAGCTGCGCACCCGTACCAATATGCTGCTGGGGCATGTACTCCTCCGTTTTAAACCTTTTACCAACTTCTTTCTGCAGCCTTATGCCGATGGGCTCATCGGGTTAAAACGCCCCTATACCCGCACGCAATACGTACAGCTTTTTGATGAAGGAGAGGAGGATTTGATCGAAGCCTACCCGGAGCTCAATGACAATACGTTCAGTGCCGGGCTGGGCGCTGGCGTGCAGGCCCGATTGACTTCATGGCCGGACTTGCTGCTTGATGCCCGCTGTACTTACCTCATGGGAGGAAGCGCGCGTTACCTGGTGCGCATGGACGATCCACCTGCCGTTTTCGATGACCCTATCGAAGTTTTTGAAGAACGCATCACTGCGACAACCACGCTGCAGTTTCAAATTGGCCTTACGCTACAGTTTGGCCTTTAATACAGCTGTGATCTGCATTACTGAGCCCGCAGCAACAAGCCTCTATCTTTGCCACCAATAAAATCAACATCCAATGTACAAGACACTTTTTATCGCCATCCTTTCCGTTTTCACCCTGAATGCCTGCCAAAGCCAAAGCGCTGCGGAGGAGCAATACGTACTCTCTAAAAAGGAGTATCAGGAGAAAATGACCGCTATCGAGGACTTGCAATTGCTGGATGTTCGCACGCCGGATGAATACAATGCCGGGCATATTGAAGGTGCAGAACTGATCAATTTCTTTGATGATGACTTTGTACAGCAGGTCGAAGCCAGGTTTGATAAGGAGGAACCGCTAATGCTTTACTGCCGTTCCGGCAACCGAAGCGCTAAAGCCACGGCCAAACTCAAAGCGGTGGGCTTCAAAGAGATATACGACCTGAAAGGGGGGTATAAAACCTGGGAGTAGAAAACCGGGGGGCACTGCCCCCCATTCCACTTTTGTATTACAGCTTCCGAATTCCGCCGGAAATCAGGGACCGGATATTTTTAATTTCAGGTTCGCCTGTGTACTCAATACTGCCACCGGTATTGGCATTAGCATCGAGGCGCTTTTGGGCAACGACCTCTGCCATGCCACCCGTATTGGACTTCACGTAAGTGCGCATGCACTGCAATTCCAATCCTTCATACATACCGCCGGTGGATACGGTCACTTCCTGGTCTTCTGTCTGCCCCGAAACCGTGAGCACGCCGCCTTCAGAAGCAGATGCCTCGATAGCGTTCACGTCTACCTCCGCAAACAGCTGCCCGCCACTTGAAGCCCGCAGGTTGAGCTCATCTCCGGTGATGGGGCCTGAGGTACGAACGGACGCTCCCGCACTGGAACGAATGGCCCGCAGGTGATTATAGGTCAGTGTGATTTCGACCCGGTCGAAGTCCTTGAACAAGCCTTCGATAAGCTGTATTTTCAGGGTCTTACCTTTGACGTAAAGCGTAATCTCATCCGCATCAATCCCATCGGTCTCAATCAGAGCGGAAGGCGAATCGCCCTTTACCAATGTCACTGAAATATCGCCGGTCACCGATACCGCGTCGAAGTGGTCTAGTTTTCTGGTCTCTTGTGCATTGGAGGCTACTGCAAAGCCAAGGAGGAGGAGTAAAACAATTGCTCTGAGAATGGTATTCATAACTTCTGGTTTTTTACGTTCAGCTATTTGATGACTTTGGGCAACTTGTTCCCCTATTCTGCGTAGTATATTTTCTGGTTCTTCTGTTTCAGAGGAACTTGGCCACACTTTCATAAGTTCTTAAAACCGATTCCCAAAACTAACCTGATAACCTATGAACCGTTATTCGCTCTTACTCATCCTGGCCATTGGGCTGTGGAGTGGTTGCAATAAAGACGATGATGAGCAGGATTGCACTCCACCAGAGTATACCTGGAATACCCCCACCTTTGAAAGCCAGGGCAGCTGGCTTTGGGTAACGGACACCTCTGGTGCTATCCTTGCCCGTACGGAGGCAGAAAGCCAAAGCAGTGTGCTCTTAATGGCAGAGCAATGCACAGACCGCCCCAATCTCAACCTGTTGGAAATCGCTTCCACTGTAGCACCAGACAATACCAACCGTACCGTTTTCAACCTGACCACCGTTCTAAATGCACCGGACGGATTGAGTTGGGATACCCTGCCCGCTCCCCGCCCCGAACAATGGGAGGTAGCGGTAAGTGGCGTCAGCAGCCTGGACGAACTCCTTTGGCCGGCACAAAGCAAAGAGCTATTTACCGGCGATATCTTCATCGATCCGGCGGCCGACTTACTGAGTTTTGCGCTTCAGGTTCCGGAAGCGGCACCAGCTTATGCCACCCTGCAGGCCAATGGGGAGGCAACGCCCCGTTATCTCTGGGCACCTGCTGCCGGACCGGAAGCTTTCAGTTTTGACTATGATGCTCTGCCCGCTCCGGTACAGGCAGGCCCGATCGGGCTGCCCAATGCCGGCAACTGGCGGTACCGGGTCTTTGGCCTTGCCCCAAATGGTGAAGCCGTTCTGGATTATTCCTCAACGCCAGACCTGGTCAGTGGCAGCTTCGCCCCGCTACTTCCGGCCAGCCTGCCTGATGGGTTCCGGCTGCTGGCCCGGGAAGAAAATACCTTTGAAGGGCTACCCTTTGCGGCGAACCGCTACAACAAGGTCGTCAGTACCCTTCCAGGCAGTATCGCCGCTTCCAATGCAATATTCAGCATGGAGCGGGCAGGCGACACCCTCAGCGTGAGCACCACCGGCGACACTCCCGACCTTTACGTACTGCGCATTATTGACTATCGGGGCGCAGGCCCGTGGCTCAATTGGACGATCTACGGTACTGCTCAGGATTTTGATCGCCTGGTCCTCCCGCAATGGCCGGAAGTTTTCGAGGCCAACCGCTCTGCATTGCTGGGCAACGACAGGCAAACGGTTGCATTGCTCAGCGCACGCTCCTATGACTCCCGCCCCACTTATGGGCAGGTATTGGAAGCCATTGCACAACAACAAACCCACTGGGAAGCTGAACAGGGAATGCTCGAACGGACCCGCGCTTTCCAATTCCAACCGTAAATCTCCGCATTTTCCGGGCATTCAGTTCCGGATAAGTGATGTTTTTACGACCTTAGCGGGCTCGAAAACGGGCGGTGCGACAGCGTACAGCCTTGTATAATCAATCAGGAAACTATGGCACAGCAAAATGATCTGTTCAAAAAACTGGTAGCCCACTGCAAAGAGTATGGCTTTATTTACCAGTCCAGCGAAATATACGATGGCCTGAGCGCTGTATATGATTACGGCCCCTATGGTGTTGAGCTCAAAAATAACCTCAAGGATTATTGGTGGAAAAGCATGGTGCAGATGCACGACAATATCGTCGGGCTTGACTCTGCCATTTTCATGCATCCCAAGACCTGGAAGGCTTCCGGCCACGTTGATGCCTTCAACGATCCACTGATCGACAATAAAGACAGCAAGCGCCGTTTCCGGGCCGACGTCCTCATCGAGGAGCATATGGAAAAAATTGAGGGCAAGATCGATAAAGAGATCACCAAAGCCCGCAAGCGCTTCGGTGATGACTTTGACGAAGCGATGTACAGGGAAACCAATCCGCGTGTGTCCGGCTACATCAAGGAGCTGTCGGAGATTGAAGCCCGCCTGGGTGCCGCTATGTCCAACAGCGACCTGGCAGACCTGAAGCAAATGATTGAGGACCTGGACATCACAGACCCGGATACCGGCTCCCGCAACTGGACGGACGTGCGGCAGTTCAATCTGATGTTCTCTACACAACTGGGCAACATCGCTGGTGCGGAAGGCAAGCTTTATCTGCGCCCGGAAACCGCACAGGGTATCTTTGTCAACTTCCTCAATGTACAGAAGACGACCCGGCAGAAGCTACCTTTCGGTATTGCCCAGATTGGCAAGGCATTCCGGAATGAGATCGTTGCCCGGCAGTTCATTTTCCGCATGCGGGAATTCGAGCAGATGGAGATGCAGTACTTCATCAAGCCCGGCGAGCAAATGAAGTGGTACGAATACTGGAAAGAAACGCGCCTCAAGTGGCACCTTGCCCTGGGTACACCTAAGGAAATGCTGCGCTTCCATGACCACGGTGAGAATCTGGCGCACTACGCTGATGCCGCTGCCGATATTCAGTTCAACTTCCCTTTCGGGTTCAAGGAACTGGAAGGCATCCACAGCCGGACAGACTTCGACCTGGGTGCTCATCAGGAGCTTTCCGGCAAGAAGCTGCAGTTCTTCGACCCCGAAACCAAGGAAAGCTACGTGCCTTATGTGCTGGAGACTTCTATTGGCTGCGACCGGATGTTCCTGGCTACCATGTCGCAAGCCCTTCAGGAAGAGACCGTAACAGGCGCCAACGGAAAGGAGAGCACCCGGGAAGTGCTGAAGCTACACCCTGCCCTTTCGCCCATCAAGTGCGCCATTTTGCCGCTTAAGCGCAATGACGAACGCCTGGTGAATATGGCACAGGATATCTTCAACAACCTCCGCTTGTCCTTCAATGTGCAATACGACGATACCGGCAGTATTGGCAAACTGTACCGCCGTCAGGATGCCATCGGCACGCCTTTCTGTGTAACGGTGGACTTTGAAGCCCTCGATGATCAGACGGTGACCCTCCGCGACCGGGACACCCTGGAACAGGAACGCGTACATGTAGATCAGCTGGAGCAGATCATCCGCAAGCGGGTAGACATGAAGCAGCTTCTAGTGTGACAAGCATCCAATCCTTTTAAAATAAACAAAAAGGCGGGGTCGTCTCGCAGGCGCCCCGCCTCCTTTATGTAACCGTTCACCTCCGGCCGCTAACCAAACCTACGAGCTATGGAACACATCCTTCAAAAGTACGCCCACCTATTGGTCCACTATTGCCTAAGCACTAAGCCAGGAGATAAAATGTACCTGCGCAGCACCACACTGGCTGAGCCCCTCGTGCGTGAAGTCTACCGGGAAGCGGTCAGGGCGGGTGCCGTCGTAGAAACAGACCTCTCCTTCCGTGAACAAGGCCGGATTCTGCTGGAAGAAGCGGGAGCGGAACAGCTAAAGTTCATTTCGCCTCTTTACAAAAAGGCGATGGAAGAATTCGATACCTACTTGTACATCATCGCACCTTACAACCTGCGGGAAGACCAAAACGTAAACCCCGACAAGCGCAAAATCCGTCAGGAAGCCCACGCGCCAGTGATGAAAAAGTACTTCGAGCGCACCGCCACGCTGGATATGCGCCGCAGCCTTTGCCAGTATCCCACCCTTGCCAACGCCCAGGAAGCAGGGATGTCTTTAGAGGAATACGAAAAATTTGTCTTTACTGCCTGCCGTCTCTATGATGAGGACCCCATCCAAAGCTGGACAGAAGTCCGGGAGCAGCAACAGCAAATCGTAGACCTGCTCAACGACCGGGAAGAAGTATATTACAAAGGTGATGGTGTGGACATCCGTTTCAAAATCGACAAGACCCGCCGCTGGATCAACTCTGACGGGCGCACCAACATGCCTTCCGGAGAGGTCTACACTTCCCCGCTTGAGGACTCCGTCAACGGGGTGATCCGCTTTTCTTACCCAGCCCTGTACATGGGGCACGAGGTGGAAGGCGCCACGTTGTATGTCAAAGACGGTTATGTGGAGAAATGGGAAGCCACACGAGGCAAGGATTTCCTGGACCAGATTTTCCAAATCGAAGGTGCCAGGCGTTTTGGGGAAGCCGCCATCGGGACCAACTACCGCATTCAGCAGATGACAAAGAATATTCTGTTTGACGAAAAAATCGGAGGGACCGTGCACATGGCCATCGGGCAATCCTACCTGCAGGCCGGAGGAAAAAACCAGTCAACCGTGCACTGGGATATGATCACTGACATGACCAAAGAGGGTGAAATTTATGCCGATGGAGAGAAAATTTACGAAAAAGGCAAGTTTTTATTCCTCTGAAATTAAACTAAACCGGGTATTCATTTGTGAAAGAGTACGGCAAGATAAAAAGCCGTTTTCGACTTTAAAAGTCTGATGTCTTGTAGGTTTTATTGAAATTTCAGCCTTTCAAAATTTAATGGATTTGAATTTTCTGTATAACTTGCGAATAGAAATGCTTTTTGCCAAAGCCAAATGAATGAAAACGAAAAGCCCTGGTCATCAAGCAAATTATGCATTGGAAAGAGAAAACTCGACGAAACACAATTAAATTAAACCAACATTTAATCTCCTTAAACCGTGAACAATAATATTGCATTTCTAGAATTAAAGTACGGCAACATTTACGGAGGATATCCCAATTTCTACGCCATTAGTGAAATCTGCCTGCTGGTATTTGAACAAGACACCAACCGAATTTTCATAGAAACCTTTATCAACAACGCTAATGTTGACTTCGTGAGCGTCTACTCCAAAGTAGATGAGCTGGGGCATACCGTGGGGCGTGTCAAAGAGGTGGTTAATATGCGCACGCACCGTCGCAAACCATTCCGCGAAGATTTCCGGTTAGATGAAAAAGAACTGGCGGGAGCCTTCAATCAGCTGCGCCCGTCCCGAATGCCGATCAAAAACTTTTTGATCAAGAACCTTCGCAAATACCGTTTCCGTGACCTCATCACCTTTGATGGGCGGCGGGACGTATTCCTCTGCGAGCGCTCCGGCGGCCGTTTCGACCGTTACAACATTATTGACCTGCAAAAGGAGCTCAATAAGGAGACAGATTACCTGTTCTCTCTCAATAAGTTATCCAAGGTCATTAACTTTGAGCATGACCGCAGCTACCTGCGTTCCCACAACCTGGAATATTGGCTGCACCCCATCGCCGACCGTCAGATTGTACCTAAATCTGCCGCTTACGATGCCGCACGCCTGCTGATGATCCACAATGAGTACCGGGACCACCATGACGACTTTATGATGAAAGGGGCACTGCTGCTCAATAAAATCCAGCAAAACAAGCAATCCGAATAGTAATCGCACAGCCTTCTGCGCTCACCGGGCAGAAGACCAGCGTCTCATTGCATAAAATTAGCCCCGCAGTACCCATTGGGTTTATTGCGGGGCTTCCCCTTTTAAGCCCCGCATTGTGGGGCGTACGCTTTTTAAATCCGGTATTCCTGGTGCAATTCGGGAATCTCCACCTGATCAAAGCCATTTTCATTTAAGAATCCCCGGAAGGCTTCCTGTCGGTCCAATGTACCATGCACCAGGAATAGCTGCCGGAGCTTGGGCTTTTGGTTGCGCAAAAAATCCAGGATTTCATGCCGGTCAGCGTGGGCGGAGAAGGAGTCCATAACTTCCACATCGGCATTTACGGGCCGCTCCTGACCAAACACCCGTACTTCCTTCGCGCCATCGCGCAGCCGCCCGCCGGGCGTGTGAGGCGCACAGTAGCCTACGATCAGGAAGGTATTGCGCGGATCTACAACATGGTGGTAAAGGTGGTGCTTGACCCGGCCGGCATTCATCATACCTGACGAACTGATGATGATGCAGGGCGCATTAGAATTGTTCAGCTCCTTGGAAACAGAAGCTTTGCGTACGTACTGTAGCCCATTGAAACCAAAGGGGTCATCGTCTTCCAGCAAGTATTCATTCAATTCATTGTCGTAGCACTCCGGATGGGCACCAAAGATGGTAGTGGCGTTAACCGCAAGGGGGCTATCCACATAGACCGGTATACGCGGCAGTTCGCCGGCAGATGCCAACTGATCCAGCATGTATACAATCTCTTGTGTTCGGCCAATGCTAAAAGCCGGGATAATCAGCTTGCCTTGTTTCTCCACACAAGTCCGCTCAATGATCCGCTGAAATCGCTTGATTTCATTAGGTGCGTTCTCATGGTCTTTGTTGCCGTAGGTGGACTCACAAATGAGATAGTCGACTTCAGGCATAGGTATAGGGTCCCGAAGGATAGGACGGTTGGGCCGCCCGATATCTCCGGTAAACCCAATGGAGGTTTTGCGCCCCAGCTGATCAATGCGCAAGGTAACAGAGGCACTACCCAGGATATGACCGGCATCCCGGAAAAGGACTTCTACCCCATCGTGTATGGTAAACCAGCGGTTGTAGCCATGCCCCTCGAAGAGATTCCAGGCCTGTTCCGCATCTTTTGGAGTGTACAAAGGCTCCACAAAGCCATCCGTACGTCCTTTTTTACGAAGCCGCTTATTGTGGTACTCCGCATCATACCCCTGTATTTTTGCGCTATCCAGAAGCATAATCGCGCAAAGGCTGCGAGTAGCGTGCGTACAATAAATATTCCCCTGGAAGCCATCTTTGACCAGCTTGGGAATACGCCCGCTGTGATCAATATGGGCATGAGAAAGAATCAGACAGTCAATCTTGGCAGGGTCAAAAGGCCACTGTGCATTGAAATCTTCCATGTCATCATCACTCCCCTGATACAGGCCACAGTCCAGCAAAATCGTATAGCCGTCGTCCAGCGTAATAAGGTGAGCACTACCCGTCACTTCCTGAGCAGCTCCGCAGAATTTTATCTTCATGGCTTGGATTGAATTCAGGTTTTGAATTTGTCTGCCATCAAGATAGTAAAATCCAGGGACGCGCAGAATCTTAATCCGCTTCAATCGTCAGCCCACCGTAATCCAGTGAAGCCTCCACCCGGCCAGCACTACTTTGCCGCTGTCCGAAATAACCGGACACGGTATGCCGGTCGCTGGTTTCGATTTCCTCCATCAGGTGCAAGGTATAAGGATAGCGAATGCCGGCGTGCCGCGCCGTAGCCCGGAGCTGGCAATTGACCGAGGGGTTGAGAACCAACCTAAAATCAGTAAACCGGCCTTCAAGCTTAACAGTCCGGAACTGATCGGGCAAGTCCGTAATGCGGACCCTGCTGCTGTCTGCTTCGATGGTTGCGTTGTGGCGGAGCCGATTCACGTAAAGGCGGGAAAGCGAGGTACTTACCTGTACTTCCCGGACCCGGTCGAGCGAGATCTCATCGTACCGCCCCTGATTGGTAAAAATACCGCCTCCATCAACGTAGTAGTTGTCGTAGCGCGTTTCACTCTCCAGTCGGCCGATATTCCGGAACTTCAGGATGGCAGAGCGGCTCCGGACTTTCACCCAATCCCCGGAAGTCAGGCTACCCTCAACATTAACCAAATCGGCATTCAGTCGGGTGATTTGTTCGAGGTTGAGGGTGCCGTCTTTCTGGTTGAGCGTCACTTCGCCCTTAAGGTTTGCACCAAATACATCTCCGCTAAGCACTTCTGCGGACACATTGCCCGTAATATTCTTCACCGTAACCGCCCCGTGCTTGTTCAGTAGGGAAATCGCTGCCGGTTGAGGCAAAAACACCCGGATGGACACGGAGTAATCAGCCGTTTGTAAGCTCGGAAAGGGCCACCAGGTCTGCTCAACCGGTGCAATATTGGTTTGAATATTCACCAACCGCTGCTGTAGGTTCATCTCCGTTTCGATGCGGTCAAAAACCCGGGCTGCTGCAGCCTCGTGTTCCGCCTCTACTTCCGTAAGCGCTTCCACCCGGATACGGTTGTGCGCCCACCCTTCCACACTGACCGGACCGTATTTATTGGAAATATTGACCAATACGGTTGGATAGACCTGGTATTCTTTCTTGATCAGCCTGGAAAAGGTCTCACAATCACAGGAGGACTGCCCCTGAAGAGACCCTGCAAACAGCGTGGCCAACAGCACAAGCGCAATGGTAAAGGTAGCGCCATTGCGCTGCTCTGTTGCCGGAAGCTTAGAGAATCCGGTCATCCGTATTGGCTTTCTTCGGTGGAGTGGACTCAAAATCAGGATCTGCCATCTGTATGCGGTTCAAAACCCGCTCCAGGATGTACACCTTGGCCTGGTAATTTTCCAGCAGGTCTTTTACGATATCTTCTGCTTTGCCGGGAGGAGCAGCCTGAAGCTCTTTGCGCAATTCCGCAATCGTAGCATCCAGGTGCTTCAAATCCTGCTGCACTGCGCCCGCTTGTTCGTAGCTGACCAGCTGTTGGTATTTCTGCTGTATTTCTTCCTGATAGGCCGCTTCCTGAGCGGCATACTGCGCCCCTACGTCTTCCAGAGCTACAATTGAATGGGGCGTTGGCGAATTGAGGTAGCCGCCCAGGGCCACCCCGCAGAAGAGCAGTCCGATTACAGCGGCAGCGATACCCGCTACCCGCCAAAGCAGGAGGCGGCGGTGCTTTCGGCGGTCAAGGTCCTGCCGGATACCGCCCCAGACCTTCAGTTCGGGCACATCGCTATCGAAAGCGTCCCGGTTATCGTGAATGAATTGTTCAAATTGATCGCGGTGCATAGTCTACTTGTCTTAAAACGGGCTTTGCCCGCTTTACCCTGTGATGAAAAATGTGGCACTCCGAGATAACACTTTTAGCTCATCTCGCTAATAATACTTCGGAGTTTCTTTTTGGCACGGCTGTACTGCGACTTGGAAGTAGCTTCGGAAACCTCGAGGATTTCAGCAATTTCCTTGTGGTCATACCCTTCCATAGCGTAAAGGGTAAAGACCACCCGGTACCCATCGGGCAATTGCTGTACCCCACGCTTTACCAGCTCAACGCTGAGGTTGGGGTCATCAGCAGTGGTGCTTTCCCGGTCAGGCTCGTCTGCCACAAACCGGTCTTCCAGTTCCTCCAGCTCTAAACGGTTGCGCTTCAGGTGGTTGATGCAGTTGTTCACTACAATGCGCTTGATCCAGGCCCCAACCGAAGATTGGTACCTGAACGTATGCAGCTTGGTAAATACATCAACGAAGGAGTTCTGTAACAAATCCTCAGCATCATGCTCGTGCCGGAGCATACGCAGGCACACATTGTACATGGCACGGGAGTAAAGCCGGTAAAGCTCAAATTGAGCACGGCGATTGCCGCGCTTGCACTTCTCGACAATGTCCTGATGTGTACTTGCGTAATCCAATTTCAGGTGTTTGTAATCAACAGCGGGTGACTTTAATGCATGCATGACTTTCAGTTGATCGTCTGTACTACATCAATGACTTTATGGTTTTATAAAGGTTGCACGAAAATCCGGAATTCGGAAATTCTCCCTGATGTACCTTATCTTGGCGGCGAAACGAATTGACATGGCGAAGAAAAAAAAGTACTATACGGTTTGGGAGGGTATGACACCCGGGGTTTACGATTCTTGGGCGGCCTGTCAGGCACAAATCAAAGGTTTTCCGAATGCGCGGTATAAGTCCTTTAAAAGCCGGGAGGAAGCAGAAGCGGCTTTCAGGGGTAATTTTGCAGACCATATTTCCAGCGGCAGCCCTTCCACCCGCAAAGCCAAGCCGATAGTCACGGAGGAAGCCCGCAAAGAGATCGTCTGGGATAGCGTCAGCGTGGATGCTGCCTGTAGTGGCAATCCAGGCGTTATGGAATATCAGGGCGTTGACACCAAGACGGAGGCGCAGATTTTCCACAAAAAATTCAGCCTGGGCACCAATAATATTGGCGAATTCCTAGCCATTGTCCATGCCTTGGCCTTATTCCAGCAACAAGGCAAAGACACGCCAATTTATACCGACTCCAGAACAGCTATGGGCTGGGTCAAACGCAAAAAAGCCAACACCAAACTCGTCAAAAATGCCAAAACCAAGCTGCTGCATGAGCTCATCGCCCGGGCAGAAGTCTGGCTGCGCAATAACACCTACAGCAATCCTATTATGAAGTGGGATACGGAGCGCTGGGGCGAAATCCCCGCCGATTTCGGGCGGAAGTAAGCCGGCATTGAATAACCATTGAACCATAATGAGCTATCAGTCCATAAATTCCTGGTGGGTCGTCTTCGCCTTTGGGGTTCTGCTCCCGGGTTGTCAAACGACGACAGAGGTGGAAAATACCATTGAGCCCTCTCCCGGCAAAGTGGTGCACCTGCTGGATAGCATTCAGGCCGCGCAGCAGCTCCAAACGGATAAAAAGGAAGGCTTCTTTGAAAAAATCAGCCCCCTGGATACCCGGCTGCAAATGGGTATACCGCTGGATAGTGCGATTCCAGCGCCTGTCCTCCGAAAAAACTACAAACCCTTCCTGGCCAAACAGGCGATGCCCCTCAAGGCTACAGACCGGGCACTGCTAAAAGCTGCCTTCGAGCAAGCTTATGCCTTATGTGATTCGCTCAACCCCAATTTATTGCCCGATACCGTGCTCTTGGGCAAAATGGAAACCAACATCTTCGGCCCCTCGGTCTATTTCACCCGGGAAAAAGCCATTTTCATTCCCAAAAATGAGCTTTACGAAGGCAACAGGGCGCTGCTCCCGGTTCTACTGCACGAGTTGTTCCACATTATCTCTCGCTATAATTCCGCATTGCGCACCGAACTGTACGCTTTGATCGGATACCAAAGGTTGAATGCCCCGCTGCACTTTCCTCCCCAATTACTGGAGCGGCGCCTGCTCAATCCGGATGGCATAGACCATAACTATGCTATTGAACTGCCTGACAGTACCGGTAAGGCCCAACACTATATTTCCGTCATCACCGCAGATACGGCTGATAACTATCCCGGTAAACGCTATTTTGATTATATTGACTTTAGCCTGTATCCGCTGCTGCCCACAGACACGGGGTATATTGTGCAGCCACAAGGCCTAGCGCCAGAAATCGCGCCCGGTTTTTTCGGGCAGATTGGCGATAATACGGGGTATATTATCCATCCAGACGAAATTCTGGCAGACAATTTCGTACTACTCGTTTTGCGAAAAGCTGGTCCAAAAAACTACGCTGCCCGCCCGCTTTCGGAGCGGGGAGAGACCCTGATCAGACAAATGGAAGCCGTACTAAAGCGCTAAGCAACATGTTTTGATGCCGGAACGTTTTTAAAATATGGCACGAACTTTCCTCACCGCCCACTGGCGCAACCTGATTATGGCCAACTACCTGGTCGACCCCGCCCTGCTCCAACCCTACGTCCCACCCGGTACTGAGCTGGACACCTGGAATGGGCGCTGCTACGCCAGTTTAGTCGGCTTTTTATTTGACCGGACTCGGGTACTTGGGCTGCCCATTCCTTTCCATCAGCGGTTTGAGGAGGTCAACCTGCGGTTTTATGTCCGTTACAATGATGCAGGCGAGTGGAAGCGGGGCGTGGTCTTCATCAGTGAGATTGTTCCAAAGCGGGCCATCACCTGGGTGGCCAATGGGTTGTACGGCGAGCGCTATGCTGCCATGCCCATGCGCCACCTTTGGGAAGAAGGCCCGGAGCAGCAGCGCTACCGCTACGAGTGGCGGCATGCCGGTCATTGGAACCATTTGGAAGTCATGACGCGGGGAGCACCTCAACCTCTGTTGGAAGGTAGCGAGGAGCAATTCATCGCAGAGCATTACTGGGGCTATGCCCGGCGGGGCTCAAAGGGGACGACCGAATACGAAGTCGTGCACCCTTCCTGGGAACTCCGCCCTGTAGTCGGTTATGAGATTAATTGCGATGCGGCCGCCCTTTACGGTGAGGCTTTTGCAGCCCCGCTCTCCGTACGGCCCTCTTCGGTCTTTTTGGCAATCGGTTCAGCAGTAGCCGTAAAAGCCGGGCAGCGTCTGATTCTGGACAAAAACACTTAATTTCAGGTTCAAAAATACGGCAGCCCTATTGCCAACGTTAACAATCAAAACAACGGATGAAAGCTACACTTACCATTCTCGCCCTCCTTGCCCTCCCCTTCCTGGCTGTTGCTCAGGATAAGACGGACCTTGTTCAATGCATTCAGGCCACCCTGGAATATCCGGAGATAGCGAAGGTCCTTGAGGCAGAGTGGGCCAATCAGGAGAAAGTCTACCTGCGCCATAGCGCCACTACGATGACGAATCCACCCCACTTTACCCGCTTGTTTAAGCAACTGCAGGATTCAGATCTGGAAGGGATGGACTTTGAGGTCCATCTGGTTCTGCCTGGGGAAGAAGGCTTTATGCCCAGTGAAGCCAGGGATAGCGGTATCATTGATATCAGCGGTGCCTTTCGGGGCGACCGTATGAGCATTACGCTTTTTGCCTGGTTCCCCAACAATCCCCGGCAGAAGCTGAGCGAAGCCTATGTGCTGGAGCGGTATGAAGACGGCTGGAAAGTTGTTGACTAAAACGCTATCCGTCAAACGATGGGCCTTGCTTCTGGCAGGTCTGATCTTCCTCCTTTGGTATGCCTTTTGCCTGCCCCGGCCTCTGTTCGACGCTCCGCTAAGCGTGGTTTTGGAAGACCGTAACGGACAACTGCTGAGCGCCCGTATCGCAGCAGACGAGCAATGGCGGTTTCCTCCTCCGGATACTATTCCCGGGCGCTTTGAAATTGCCCTGCTCACCTTTGAGGACCAGCGATTTTATAACCATCCTGGCATTGACCCGATTGGGCTTGGGCGTGCTGTTGTGCAAAACCTGCGTGCAGGGCGGATTGTAAGTGGTGGTTCCACACTCAGTATGCAGGTCATCCGGATGGCGCAGGGCAATCCACCCCGGACCTTTTTGAGAAAAATTCAGGAGATGCTCCTCGCTACACGTCTGGAGCTCCGGTTTTCCAAGTCCGAGATCCTCCGGCACTACGCTACGCATGCCCCCTTTGGTGGAAATGTGGTTGGGCTTGAAGCCGCTTCCTGGCGCTACTTTGGCAAGCCCCCTACCCTGCTGTCCTGGGCAGAGGCGGCTATGCTCGCCGTACTCCCCAATCAGCCTGGGCTCATCCACCCCAGCCGCAACCGGAAAGCCCTATTTCAAAAGCGTAACCGCCTGCTCAACCGGCTGGGAGCAGCAGGCCATCTCGATACCCTGACCCTGGAATTGGCACTGGATGAACCGTTGCCGGAAGCCCCCCTGCCGCTACCCCAACACGCCCCACACCTTTTGGGCAGCGCGATGAACAACGGGCAGTCCGGCCGCCTGCAAACCACCCTTGACGCCCAGTTGCAACAGCAAGCTACCCGACTGCTCCAGGCACATCAGGCGCAGCTGGCGGGCAATCAGATTCACAATCTCGCGGCCCTGATCCTGGATGTGGAGACCGGTGATGTACTCGCTTACGTAGGTAATGTCCTTGGTGCCGGAGCAGTGCACGACGATTGGGTGGATATTATCCCGGCTCCGAGAAGCACGGGCAGTATCCTAAAGCCCTTTTTGTACGCCTTTGCCTTGCAGGAGGGGCTCATTACACCCCAGCGGCTGCTTTCTGATATCCCCATGCGGCTCAGTGGGTATCAGCCGGAAAATTATCATGAAGATTTTGATGGCGTGGTTGCCGCTGAGCGGGCCCTTGCCCGTTCCCTCAATGTACCGATGGTGGAGTTGCTGTCCGCCTATGGCCTGGAGAAATTCCACTACCGCCTGGAACAGATTGGTATGACGACGCTGGTACATCCACCGGGGCACTATGGCCTCCCGCTTGTATTAGGGGGTGCGGAAGGATCCCTTTGGGAGATCACCGGCATCTATGCCAGTATGGCCCGGATGCTTAGCCATACCTACGATTACAATGGCCAGTACAACCCGGCTGACTTTCGCCCTGCACGTTACCTGCCCGCCATTGATCCAAAAGTACCGCTGCAGGATGCCCCTCAACCTATGAGTGCTGGTGCTGCCTGGCTGACCTTTCAGGCGATGCAGCAGGTGGAACGCCCGGCCAGTGAGGGCGGGTGGAAAGTTTTTGAATCCAGCCGGCGGATTGCCTGGAAAACCGGCACCAGCTTTGGATTTCGGGATGCCTGGGCCATTGGCGTAACGCCTCGGTTTGCGGTAGGAGTCTGGGCAGGGAATGCCGATGGTGAAGGACGCCCCGGCCTGGTGGGGGTGAAAGCCGCAGCACCGGTACTGTTCGACCTTTTTAAGCTGCTGCCTTCATCAGGAGATTGGTTCCCTGCGCCTTATGACAACCTCCAACCAACAGTCATTTGCCGGGAAAGCGGTTACCAGGCCGGACCGGCTTGCCCAAAGGATACCATACAAGTTCCCCGAACAGCAACCGGGCTTCAGCCCTGCCCTTTTCATGAAGTCATACACCTGGATGAGAGCGGTCAATTCAGGGTAAATGCAGATTGTTATCCGCCTGAGCGGATGCAGCCCGCTCCCTGGTTCGTCCTCCCCCCCACCGAAGCGCATTACTATGCCCGACGCAACCCTGCTCATAAGCCGCTCCCGCCCTATCTCACAGGTTGCGGTGAGTTGGGAGATAGCCCTATGGAACTGGTCTACCCGAAATATCCGACCCGCATCCTTGTGCCCCGCGACCTGGATGGCAGCCGCTCCCGTACGGTATTCACGGTAGCGCACCGGCAGCCTGAGACGGAAATCTACTGGCATCTGAACGAGACCTTCATCGGGCGTACTACTCAGTTTCACACTATGGAACTCGATCCGCCTCCCGGAAAGCATTTGCTGACGCTTGTAGATGAGGAGGGGCATCGGCTGGAACAGCCCTTTGAGATTATTGCAAAGCAGGAGTAATTTTACCTTAGCAACTCATCGATTCCTTCCTCTCCAATAAGAGTGCCAATGGCGACCCCCATGCCCCCCAGGCGCACCGACGCTACTACGCGGTCAGAGATGTGCCGGATGACTGGCCGTTTGCGGCGGCCAACGCCCAGTATCCCACTCCACCAATGAGCTACTCCAACGTCCTGCCCGGGAAGGATAACCTCCCGCAGCAAACGGACCAAGGCAGAACGGATGAGCGGTGTGGTGCCAAATTCAGAAGTCGCCTCGGCTTCGGTATCGAGATTGCGGCCGCCTCCGAGTAATATGCGGTTATCAATATTGCGGAAGTAAAAATAGCCCCGGTCGTAGTGAAAGGCACCGCGGATTTTTAGCGCTTTGACAGGCTCTGTGATCAGTACCTGATTGCGGGCAGGCCGAACTTTCAAATCAGGTAATAGCTGCCGGGCGAAGCCATTGGTGCAAACCAGAACCTGTCGGGCACTGACGGACCAGCCCAGGGTTGTTTCCACTTCCACTTTTGTACCTGTATCGTGCACAGCTTCTACCCCCAGGCCTGTATAGATGAAAATGTTAGCGGCCCGGGCCTTTTCGAGCAAGGCTCTGACCATCTCGCCAGTATGCAGTTGTCCTTCTGCCTGATTTTTGATCAGGTAGCGTACGCCTTTCAGACCAAAATCCGCAGCAGCATCGTGCCTCCTTTGATAGGTTTCTGCCAGCCCGGTAATGGATTTTAGTCTGCGGTTGAAACCGGTAATTTGGTCCGCACAGGTCTGATATCGTTCCGCTTCTTCGGCACGGAAGAGTTCAAATCCACCCAGAGGTTCATACCGGATAGCCGCATCACCAAGGAGTGCTCTAAGCCGTTGCAGCCCTTTCCAGCGCCGCTCCACCAACGCCCAGACCTCGTCTTCCGGGCTTTCGGTCATATCATCGAGCAGCTCGGAGACACTCCCAAAGCAGGCGAAGCCCGCATTGCGGGTACTGGCCCCCACAGGCAAGGGGCCACGTTCCAGTATAAGGATTTTGGCATTGGGTGCTTTTTCCCGGGCGCGCAGCGCAGCGCTCAGCCCTACGATACCAGCACCGATGATGACGATATCAATATCCGAAAAGAAGGAAGCATGCTCCCAGTAGCTGAGCTGATAACGTAAAGAAGTGAGTTGTGGCAATGTATCAATAGTTTTAGCGGAAAGCTAATATACGGCCTGCTGATGAGAGTCTTTCAAATGATCCTTATCTTCGCGCTAAACAACCGAAACAGACTATGATTCAAAGAATTCAATCTATCTTCTTGTTTTTGGCAGGAGGGGCTTCGCTAGGTGTGTTTGGACTACCTTTTGCCACAACACCACAGGCGATTGAAAGCTCAATGATTTTTGGAGATGCGTTGTACAATGTGAATGATCAGGTAGGGCTTTCTGTGCTCTTTGGCCTGGCCGGGGCATTAGCGCTCATCGCAATTTTTCTTTTCCGTAACCGTGGCTTACAGTCTAAGGCGAGC
This sequence comes from Phaeodactylibacter sp., assembly GCF_022763345.1. Lineage (GTDB taxonomy): Bacteria > Bacteroidota > Bacteroidia > Chitinophagales > Saprospiraceae > Phaeodactylibacter. The sequence goes on along the minus strand of NZ_JALEGS010000060.1, from coordinate 9,929 downwards.
CTTTCTGCACTCATCCTGAATATTGGAGGGTTAGCATTTGCCCTTTACTACCTCACTCAAAACCTGACGGAAGCAGGCAAAGCAGCGATTGAGTTTGCCTTTGGGGCTACATTCCCGGTCATTGCGGTTTTTTTCTGCTTCCTGGCTTACCGGTTTATTAAGAAGGATGACAAACTTGTTAAGTCAATGGACCGCTTACGGTAGCTACTGATCTCTATTAAACCTAAAAGCGCCTTTTACCAGATGATTGTCCAGTAAAAGGCGCTTTTTATGAAATAATGAACAGAGTAAAATCTATTCTTTCGCGTTCGGATCCTTCTTAGCAGAGTAGTTCACTTTAAGCTGGCCCGACTTACGAAGCTGGGTCTTCACATCCGTAACGATGCCCATTGTCACTTCACCATCTACGCGGAGGGAAGAAGTGATCTGACCGTGACGTGCTTCCGGCACTTTGATCTTGTGCTTTTCCAGAAACAGTGGAATGTCAGAAATGGTAGCGAACTTATCACCGAGTTGAAGCCTTGGCTTTGTACCGTAAATGTCTCGGTACTTCTGCGTTGGCCGACCGATATACAAGTAGTTAACCAGCGACTTTTCCTCCAGCTTTGTGAGCTCCGATGCGTAAGGTGTAGAAACCTTCACCATCAACTCTGCATCTCGCAGTACGGTTACCACCATAAAGAAGAACAGCAGCATGAAGATAATATCAGGAAGCGAAGCTGTAGAAACTTCTGGTTTAGATTTTCCTCTCTTTTTAGAAAACTTAGCCATAGTTAATCAATTTTAACTGCCCATTCAGGCAAAGGGGTGAAAGAAATAAGGCGGTAGTTTTTCGACTGAGGGGATAAGCCCAAACCTATCCCCATACCGTCTACTCCTCACCGAAGGCTGTTGGTTCAGCTTCCGAGAGTACAAAAGGTATCTCTTCCCGAATTGCTTTCTTGTACGCAAAGGGCATATCTTCGCTGTACGGAATACCGTATCTACGCTGACTGAGCTCATCCCACAGCTCAGAGTAAGCTGCTTTCAACTCATTGTAAACGGTCAGGTAGGCATCATAAGATGTACCCCGGTCGTTTTTGAGTGAAATAATGGCTTTAGTAGGCTTTTCGGCCAAATTCTCTAATTTGCTGGGATTGCTAATGAACTCTTTCGCACGTCCACGCAGTTCTTCAACACGTGACGGTTCACCACGAACCAAAAGCTGATCCTGCGCATTAACAAGTACTGAAAAGACATTCCGCTTTTTCAGCTTGGTAATATCAGGCTCCTCTTCAGACCAAGGTGGTAGTTTAACTGTAATCCCCTTGTCCTCGACGATAGTTGTCGTGACGAGGAAGAAGATCAGGAGCAGGAAGGCAATATCGGCCATAGAGCCTGCATTGATCTCATTACTCATCCGATCTCTGGTGCTCGTTTTTGCCATAATGCCTTATTTATTTGAACAGGTTAGTAATCTCAGATACCACAAAGGCTGCTGCCGCCACCACTACCAAGACGATAGTTGTGGAGATGCCGCCGCTGATGAACTTGAGGTTCCCTTCGGTAAATACAGCACCACCTTGCTCAAACTTGTCGATAGCACCCTGAATATATGGACTTACACTTGTATCTGTCATAGAATAGGAGACAAAGAAGATAACCAGCAGCGCAGCGAAGCCTAAAATCCCCTTCATGGAGCTTTTGAAGCTGGTTACTACCTGAAACAGACCGAAGATGACCATCGCGAAGGCTGCAATGATTGCCAGTGCAATCGCACCGTACAAGCCAAAGTCGAAGATGGTGGTTTCCATCTGCTTCTCTTCCGCCATCGCTGTAAATTCACCCATATTGGAGACTACAGAGATCAGGAAGATCACGGTTATCAGAACTCCTAAACCGAAGGCCAGTGTTTGACCATTTTTGGTTAGAAATTTATACATAATAGTTGGTTTCTCTTACTGCTTGAAAATGTTGTTTGACGCCATGATGTCTACCAGTGCGATAGATGCATCTTCCATTTTGTTTACGATACCGTCGATCTTGGAGACGATATAGTTGTAGAAGATTTGCAGGATAATCGCAGTGATCAGACCGAATACGGTCGTCAAAAGGGCTACCTTAATACCACCAGCAACTACTGAAGGAGAAAGGTCACCTACCGCCTCGATACGGTCGAATGCCTGAATCATACCGATTACGGTACCCATAAAGCCAAGCATCGGTGCAATTGCGATGAAAAGAGAAATCCAAACCAGACCACGCTCAAGCAAGCCCATCTGGACGCTACCGTAGGAAACGATGGCTTTTTCAACAGCTTCAGCGCCATCATCAGCGTTCTTCAGCCCTTCGTAAAGGATGCTCGCAGTTGGACCCTGAGTAGACTTGCATACTTCCATTGCGCCCTGTACATCACCAGACTTGAGGTGCTCGTCGATACGGGCAAGCAGCTTGTCGGTGTTGGTGGTTGCGATGTTCAGTGTGATGATACGCTCAATACAGAACGCAAGACCGAGGATCAGACACACGAGTACGAAACTCATAAAGCGCCAGTCACCATCGATGAAGTACTTTTTCAGCACTTGATAGCCGCTTTGCTCAGCGCCTGCTTCTTCTTCACCTGCTTCATCAACAGGTGCTTCAGGCTCGATGGGGTCCACTTCTGCCTCAGCAGCGGTGGTGGTGTCTTCCATTTGCTCAGTTGCAGTAGTGTCGGTATCGCCATCCTGAGCATACACGAAATTCCCGGAGAAAACTGCTAAGCCGAGTACCAGCAGCAGTGCTATTAATTTTCGCATAGTCAATAAGGTTTTTTCGATTGTTTTTTAAAAGTTAGTCAAACCAGTTAAAGTTGGAAATCGTACAAAATCTGCTCCGGAAATCCCAGCTACAGATATTGCGCTTGCGGAGAGAGAGGGATTCGAACCCTCGATACTGGGTTACAGTATACACGCTTTCCAGGCGTGCCTCTTCAGCCACTCGAGCACCTCTCCGTTCAATATTCCAACGCCGCTTCTACCAGCGGCGCACGAGCAAATATAATTATTAAGCGTCTTTTGCCAATATCAAGGCACACAAAAATTGTAAAAAGATATTACAAATCCTAATTAGCGCTTATTCAAACTGATTTATACCTTAATTATAATAAGGCTTGGGAAGCCAGTTTCTCTACCTTAAACAGAGCTTCTGCATTTGCGGTAGTCTGACGGGCGACTTCCGCAAAGGGCACCTGCTGTACGGCCGCGATCTTCTCGGCCACCAGACGGACATAGGCACTTTCATTGCGCTTGCCTCGTTTGGGGGCAGGAGCCAGGTAAGGCGCATCAGTCTCCAGCACCAGGTGCTCCAGGCGGATATCCTTCACCACTTTATCCAGGCCGCCGTTCTTAAAGGTCACTACACCTCCAATACCCAGGTAAAAATCTAAATCAATAATACGCTTTGCTTCTTCCAGCGAACCGGTGAAACAGTGAAAAATCCCCCGAAGTTGCTCGTCCTTTTGCTCTTCCAGGATTTCCAGCACTTCTGCCGTAGCATCACGGGAATGAATCACGATCGGGATATCAAGGGATTTTGCCCATTGGATTTGCTGACGGAAAGCGTCTTGCTGCTGACGAAAATGGGTTTTGTCCCAATATAAGTCGATACCGATCTCCCCGATGGCACAAAACGGCCGCTCTCCCAGCCACTTTTCCACTACCGCCAGTTCTTCCTTATAGTCTTCTTTGATAGAGCACGGATGGATGCCCATCATTGCAAAACATTGCCCCGGATAGTCTTCTTCCATCTGTAGCATGCCCTCGATAGAGGCGTGGTCTATATTGGGCAGAAAAAACCAGTCGACCCCGCTGTCCATAGCCCGCTCCATCATCTCTGCCCGGTCGGCATCAAATTTCCGGGAGTACAAATGCGCGTGTGTGTCTATCAGCCTCATGTATTCATTTTAGATTCTGTCAACGCTGCAAAGGTAAAGATTCAAAATGAAGGTTTTTTGGTGGGCAGCAGGAAGATTTATTTATATCTGGTACTTCACTAGCCATTTATGGTGTACCTGAGTTCCTTAAATCACATATTGCCCCCATAAAGATTTGCCTAACCCGCTTCCTTTAACCCGTCCAATCGTTGCTGTGCCTGCTCATAGTCCGGCGCCATGCGCAGGGCCTGCTCGTAATCCGCTTTAGCCTCGGCTGCTTTGCCCTGCATTTCCCGGCTCAGCCCACGAAAGTAGTAACCTCTGATGTGGGTTGGGGAAGTTTTGACAGTTAGGTCGAATTGTTGCTCAGCTTTAGCCACAGAGTCCATATCGAGATACAACAGGCCTGAATTGAAGTAAGCTTCGTCGTACTGCGGGTCAATCGTGATGATCTTACGGTACAATTCAACTGCGCCTTCCAGGTCATTAGTTGTGGTCAGGTAATCCGCTTTGGCATGCAGGGCAGTGATATCATTTGGTGCGATCCGGGTGGCATTATCAAAGTAACGCAGCGCCAGGGGATCGCCCAACCCGGCGTAAAGCTGCCCCAGGTTGATCCAGCCATCAATAATGTTCGCATCGAGCTCCACTGCCTTTTGATAACTGTTAATGGCCCGCACCGTATCCTGCCGCTCTTCAAAGTTCATCCCGAACATAAAATAGGCTTCTGCGTTCTGCGGGTCAATTTTGAGCACCCGGTCGATGGCTTTCATAGACTCCTCATATTGAGTGAGAATGAGATGGTATTCGCTCAGCTTCAGCAGGGTGGGAATGTTCTCCGGGAAGCGCTCCGCCGCACGCTTAAGAATTTCAACAGCCTGCCGGGATTTGAAATAGTCCATATGGGCATCCGCCAGCTTATGGTAATAAACGGGCTGTGTCGTGTCCAGCTGAATGGCCTTGGTATAGTCGCGGATGGCTTCATCGTAGCCGCGGTTTTCATAAAACACATCGCCCCGCTGCACGTATAACTCGGGGTCAGTCCGATCAGCAGCGATCGCCTGCGTCAAGCCATCGATCGTCGGATTGCCGGTCTGACCCAGCTCAGGCTCATCACTTTGGCCCTGCTCTTGTGTACCGCCGCCACAGGCGTTTATCGCCAGTGCCGCCAACAGTGTGAGAAAGGGGAAAAACATTTTAGCTTTCATAGAGTATGTAACGTTGATTACAATTAAGATGCGCGAAGTTAGTTATTTTACCGATTCTTCAAGAGCGGATGGTGCATCCGCAGTTGTCACGAAAACTTCATTCCGCATGAAAACGCTCTGCCTTCTCCTTCTGTTTGGCCCGGTGCTGGTCTTTTCCCAAACCTGGCCACTGCTCCGGACCGTGGATGGGGACAACTTTGAGTCCGTGGATGCCCTGCTGCCACTACGAGACGGGGGTACCCTCATCGCTGGGACTTACTTTGGCTCTTCTGCATTCCCGGATGGCACGCCCAGCTCCGGAAAAGCAGACCTGTTTTTGGCAGGTTATGATGTAAATGGCGATCTAAACTGGTTTTTGGAAGGCGGCGATCAGGAAAACGAAACCGTAAGCGGTTTAGCCGAACTCCCAAATGGCGACATCGCAATAGCTGGCAGCTACTGGTTCAATTTGCCCCTCGGAGATACCGTACTGACAACCGGCAGCAGTGTAAGGTCGTTATTTTTGGGCCGGCTCACCCCGCAAGGACATTTGGTTTGGGCTAAGCGCCTAAGCGGTGACGGGCTGAAAGACATCGCCGATGTAGGAGTTCTGCCCGACAGCTCAATCGTCATCGCCGGTTTTTTCAGAAATACGCTGGAGCTTGGAGACAGCACGCTTGTGACCGAAGCCGAACCGGGCAGCACCTCTCTTTTTGTTGCGGCCTATGCTCCCGATGGCCAACTGCGTTGGGTAAGTCAGGCTGGCGGAGCAGATGACCTGCGCATTACAGCCATGGCGGTCGGCCCGGAAGGCCAAATCGGCGTAGGCGGTAATTTCAATGGCGTTTCTGAACTGGCCGGTACTACGCTCGATGCTGGCTTTTTCAATCAGGATGTGTTTCTCGCCGCCTTCTCCCCTACCGGCATACCGCTCTGGGCACGTGACCTGGGGGGCGTAATTGACGACAACCTGCAGGACGTTGCCATCGACACCGCCGGAAACCTATACGCTACCGGCAACATCATCGGCGTCATGAACCTGTCTGAGGATTTCAGCATCGAAAGCAGCAATGGCAATGACGACTGCTTCCTGGTCAAGTACAGTGCTGACGGCATACCGCTCTGGGGACGGGCATTGGGTGGCCCTGATGTACAGGATGGGCTAAGTATCGCAGTACAACGCGACTTCGTGGTCATTGGTGGCGGCTTTCAGGGCAGCATTGGCTGGGATGGGCTGGGTGCTGACGTAGGCGAGGACGGCATCATCTGGGGGCTCATTGCCGCTTTTACACCTGATGGCGATGCCCGGTGGCTGCGTACACTGCCTACCAATGACTTTGGACTGATCGAATGCCTGGCTTTCTCCAGTGAGCAGCAACTGTATGCCGGGGGGAGTTTTGGGAAAACGGGCGCTTTCAACGGTGAAACAATTCTGAGCGATGGCCCCAATAGCGGCTTCTGGGGTCGGCTAACCGACCTTTTATCTCCAATCCCAATGGATTCAGAACCAGAGGCAGTCCCTGTCGTGGCATTCCCAAACCCAACAAAGGGCAAGGTACAGCTGGCAAATATCCCTATGAATGCTAAGGTCTCCATATTCAACGCAGTAGGGCAACCTGTAGGCCCATCCGTTTCCGCGACCATGACGGTCGATCTCTCCTACTTGCCAAAAGGCTGGTATGTGCTGCGGGTGGAAAATGAACTTGGGGCAATCCGTACATTAAGGATACTAAAGCAGTAAGTTAAAGCAATTTCTTTTTCGATTTAGTGACATTCGGCGCCTTGAGGTAGAAAGGGCTGTAGTAAGCCACATCTTCAAACTGTTCCGCTTCGTACCGCTTTAAGGCTAGTGGGATCAGGTGCGCAGCCGAGCAAACCACCGGGCTAAAGACGATTCCGGATGCCGGAAGTACCTTTTTGCATTTTTCAGCCCCGTTACCGGAAAGAATCAGCGGGATGCCTTTATCCAGCTCCTCTTGAAAGGTCTCCGCTGCCACGATAAGCGGGGCTGCTTCAGTGAGTCGCTCATTGGTGGCATCAAAACGAGCCGTGTAGACCTCCATGCGGCGGGCATCGATCATGGGCAGATAGAGCCCTTCTTCCCGTTCCTTGTTCAGGCTGGCCAGGGCGAGAGATTGTAAAGTGTCTACGGCAATCAGGGGCTTATCCAGCGTGTAGCAGATGCCTTTGGCAGTTGAAGTACCCACCCGCAGGGACGTGTAGGACCCCGGGCCGCTACTCACACTAACCGCATCCAATTCTGACAGGGAGAGGCGGGCTTGTCCGAGCACCGATTGAATCAGGAGGGTGATCTGTGCCGCGTGCTGCCGGACACCATCTGCCGTTTGTATGCTGAGCAATTGCAACCCATCACTGACTGCAATGGAGCAAATATCTGTCGCCGTTTCTATGTGGAGTATTCTAGCCATATTGACGTGCAAAAGTAAGAAAGCCCGGGCAGGGAACTCAAATTCCGCTCCTTTTTGTTTTCTCTGTGCGGTACAGGTGTTAACTTTGCCGTCCAAATTGAAGCAGAATGAACCTCATCAACAGCATTCCGTACCAGTTCATGTAGCGTAGTGTACCGCACTACCCCTCTCCTTTTTTTCTTTTCCATCCTCATTTAACAAACGATAAGAATCATGCTGGATAAGCTCGAAGCCATAAAAGACCGTTACCTCTACCTGGAAGAACAGATGGCCGACCCGGAAGTCATTTCCGATATGGACCGCTACACTAAAATTGGTAAGGAGTATAAAGACCTTAAGCCTATTGTGGAAGCCCACGACGCCTACGCGGAGTTGCTCGGCAATATTGAGACCGCCCAGGAAATGATCAAAGAGGAAGATGGCGAAATGCGTGAAATGGCTAAAATGGAGCTGGAGGAGCTCCTGCCCCAAAGAGAACAAATGGAAGAGGAAATCAAAATGCTCCTCATCCCGAAAGACCCCGAAGACACCAAAGATGTGATCTTCGAAATCCGCTCCGGTACCGGGGGGGACGAAGCCAGCCTGTTTGCCGGCGATCTCTACCGTATGTATTCCCGCTACTTTGACACCAAGGGGCTCAAAACGGAAGCCGTAAGCGTTAACGAAGGCACCGTAGGCGGTTATAACAAAATCGTCCTGGAAGTCAGTGGTGAAGATGTGTACGGTTTGTTGAAATTCGAATCTGGTGCCCACCGGGTACAGCGCATTCCCCAAACAGAGTCTCAGGGCCGGGTGCATACGTCTGCCGCCACTGTGGTCGTAATGCCCAAGCTCGAGATGGAGGACGTAGATATTAACAAGGCTGATCTTAAAGTCGATACCTACCGTTCCAGCGGTGCGGGTGGTCAGCACGTCAACAAGACAGAATCAGCGGTACGGATTACCCACCTGCCAACCGGTATTGTCTCGGAAAGCCAGGACGGGCGCTCACAAATCAAGAACCGCGAAATTGCCCTAAACCGCCTGTATGTAAAGATCATGGAAGTCCGCCGGCAGGAGTACGAATCCGAGCAGGCCGCCAAGCGGAAATCTCTCGTTGGCTCGGGCGACCGGGCGGGTAAAATCCGTACCTACAACTACCCGCAAAACCGCGTCACCGACCACCGCCTCGAAGGGGAGCACAAGAACTTCCCACTTCAAACCATCATTGAAGGCGACCTCGACCCCATCATCGAGCAGCTGAAGGTGACGGAAAATGCCGAGCGCATGAAGGAAGGGGCGGATGCATAAATCAACTCGATACATTTTGCGTTAAAAAATACTTTATTTAAATAAATTTTGTATTTTGGGGCAGGCGCAACCTCTGTACCATGCCCCAAAACATAAATGTCCATCAACCAGATGACCGCTTCTTCAAGTCAGCTATGAGCGACCCGGAGGTGGTCAAAGCTTATCTTCAGCATTTCTATCCTGAAATTGCTGCTATTGCTGACCTCAATACGCTGCAGCAGCAGAATACGCAGTCTATGCGCCCCAATTTAAAGCTGTTCAGCGCTGATGTCGTGTACCGGTGCCAGCTGAAAGGCGGCAGTGGGCAGCATTTTCATTTCTGCCTGCTGTTCGAGCACAAATCAGAGCCGGACGAGCACGTTGCTGTACAAATAGGACTGTATATTTTCCTGCTCCTGCGCGAACAAGTGAAAGCTCAAAAGCAGCCGTTGGAACCGGTGCTGCCTTTATTGTTTTACAATGGGAAAGCAACATGGCGGCCTAAGCGCATCAGAGAAATCTTTAGGGGGCACCCTGGTTGTGAGGTTTTGAAGCCCTACCTGCCGGATTTTGATTTCCTGTTTGAAGATGCCCACCGTTTGCCACCGGAAGTGCTGCTGAAGCTTGACCTGAGCTACTTCCGATCCACTGTACTGTCGATGGCGCTTCGGCACAAGCCAGACTTGATCTTTGAGTATATAGCGTTTATCTTTGAAGGGGCAGAAGACAGCGATCAGGTGCTTTCCATCATAACGTATATCCTGGGCGTAGCTGAGCGCTCCCCGAAGAGATTCCTGGAGGAACTGGAAAACACCGAATTCACGACAAAACCGAATGTGATGAGTACATTAGAACAATTATTGGAAATGGGCCGGGAGGAAGGCTTGGAGAGAGGTCGGGAGGAAGGCATCTACAAAAACAGCATCCTAAACCTGCTCAAAACCGCTGTGCATTTCCCAGACTGGCCCGCTAAAAAATTAGCAGACTTCACAGAGCTGAGCATGGAGGTGGTGGCCGCTTTTCTGTCTGTCAAATCAGAGGGAGATGCCGCCGCATTGAATAAATATGTTCGCGAAGACTTACTTACAGATATCCCCCTGAGCGGCGAAGAGAAGGATAAACTGCACGGGCTGATTGGCCAGTTGGTGGATG
>NZ_JALEGS010000059.1 GCF_022763345.1 Phaeodactylibacter sp. | reverse complement strand
TGCGTGAAACCTGTCTACCCAGTAAAGCCAGGTAGAGCAACATGCTACTAAACTAAACAACTTAATATGCGACCTCTACGAGGTCGGTTTCTTTGATTTTAGCCGGGGTTAGCAATGTGGGACTTCTAACGAAGTCCTGATTTTCATCACGACTTCGTAGAAGTCGCATGTTACTAAAACACGTACCGCAAGGTAAACTGAAACTGCCGCGGCGCACTTGCATTCCGGCGGATCAGCCGTCCGCTTGCTGCTGAGCCGGGCTGAATCTGATTCGACTGCGTGGCGTTGTTGCTGTAGCCGCTCAGGTTTTGGGTGTTGAACACGTTGAAGACATCCGCACGCAACTGCAGTTCATTGCTGCCCAGCTGAAAATCGTACTGCAAGCCCACATCAAAGGTATTGGACCAGGGCAGGCGGTCGCTATTGCGGCTTTCGCCCGGGAAGCGGTCGCTGTTGCCCACGTAGGCATCGCCGAAGGAGGCGCCATCGCCGTTGAGATCGGTAGTGGAAGTAGTAACGTCTACCAGGATGGGATCGCCGTTTTGGTCGAAGGCAGGGGTGCCGTCCGGAGCGGTGAGCTGCTGCTGCACGGGGTTGCCATTCTCATCCACCACCACGTAGCTGACCGGCAGAGGCGTGCGGTTGATCGGCTGCCCGCTTTGGATCAGGCCGGCCACGGTCAGCGATAGGTTTTCTACCGGATAGTACGTGAAGATGGTATTGATGATGTGGCGGCGGTCGTTGATGCTCGGTCCCCACTCCGCTTCGAAGTCATTGGCATCCATAGCGCGGAAGTTGATATCCTCGGTGTTGTTCTCCAGGTACGACAGGGTATAGTTGAGGCGGAAGCTGTAGTCGTCCTCTCCCCTCGCCTTTTGGAAGTTGAAGCTTGCGGCGTAGTAGCGCGACTCGCCGGCGGTTTCGCTCATTACCACATTGCGGGCTACGCCGGTCAGCGTCTCCCCGTTGATCACCGCGCTGTTGCCGTCAATAATCGGTAGCGGGCGGGAGGCATCGGCTTCGGCAATGGTGCGCACCTGCGGGTTGTCCGGATCTATTTTGTAGGGGGCGGCGGCATTAAGGTTGCGCAGGCGCAGCAGGTTGAAGGAGCGGTTGTGCACCAGGTCGACGAAGAACAGGCTGTTGTTGTTCATCTGCAGCTGATAGCCCAGCGCCATTTGGTGGGTGTAGGGGTTGTCGTATCCGTTGGGGTTAAGGATGCGGCGCTCGTTGCTGAAGACGCCCTCGCGCTGTTCTTGCAGGCTCTCCGCGGAGGGGCCTTGCAGATAGCCTACGTTGGAGGCGAAGCCACTGAGGTTGCCCTCAAAGGTGACAGCACTCACATCCGTATCCGCAGGCAGTATGCCCTGATCGACAAAGTACTGAATTTGCTTGCGGTAGTCGGCGCTTGTGGTGTTCTGCTGCAGCGCATCGCTGTAGATGGCGTAGGGGATTTTTTCGTAAAAAATGCCGTAGCCCCCTCGGAGGCTGCTGCGCCGCCCGAGCTTGTAGTTAAGGTTGAGGCGGGGCGCGATGTTGTTGTAATCGCCCTCATCGGAGCCACCGGCGGAGAGGTTGTCGTAATCGTAGCGCAGGCCAAGGGTGGCGGTCAGGCGGGAGGTCGCCCGCCATTCGTCCTCCAGATAGGCGGAGTAGATGGTCTGCCGCGCACCGAAGGAAGTAGGGCGCAGCTCCACCGCATAGCCCAGAACTTCCACATCGCCCGGGATGTCGTTCACATTCAGGGCACTGCCCCGGCCGAGCCCCCGCACCTGATCGAGTTGGTCTTGGGTGAGGCGCACGGTGTAGTTGCCATCCACATTGCCGCCCCCGAAGAGCTGATGGTCGGCAGAGATGACTGCCAGGCCGGCTTTCAGGGTGTGGTTGCCGGCGTAGTAATTGAATTTTTGCTGGAACTGCACCGTGTTTTCCGTTTCGTCGAAGATAAAGCCCGGGTGGCCGATAACGCCGACGGTGATGTCATTGGGATTAAAAATCGTCACCTGCGGGCCGGGGCCGTTGAGGGCCCGACCGTAGTTCCAGCGGAAGCGGCTGTACTGTACATTGGTTTGAGCGCTGAAGTTTTCGCCAATGTAGTTGTTCTTAAGGGCGACCAGCAGGGAGTTACGGTCCTGCACACTGCCCGCAGAGGGGAAAGTAACACCCCCGTCGAGCCCGCCGCCCTGCCGCTCGATATTCACGAGGCCGACGTTCGCCCGAAGGCTGGAGGTAAAATTGGGGCTCCAGTTGTGGTCGAGCTTACCGGAGATGTAGGTGAAGTTGTTCTCGCCGCGTACCGTTTCGTTTACGCCCAGGGCATCAGAGTTGAGGAGGTTGTCCTTCAGGTCGGTGGTGTGCTCTACGTTGAGGTAGTAAAAGGTCTGATCCTGTACAATCGCGCCGCCGAAGCCCACGCCCGCCTGATAGCGCTGAAAGCCGTCTTTGACCGGGTTGCCGGAAAGATCGCGCTGCGCAAAGTCCGACTGCCCGTCGATGACCGGTCCTGGGCGGGTGATCAGGAAAGCTTCTCCGCCGAATTCATTGCTGCCACTGCGGGTGGTGATGTTGACGATGCCATTTGCCGTAAGGCCGTACTCTGCGCTGTAGTTGTTGGTCAATACGGTGATGTTGCGCGCGAAGCCCACTGGGATGGCAAACTTCTGTCCGCCCAGAAAGCGCTCGTTGTTGTCCATGCCGTCGATGAGGTAGCTGGTGAAGAGCGGATTAGCACCGTTAATAGCTACATTGGGCGCTTCCGGATAGAAGCCCGTGGCCTGAGAGACGTTGGGCAGGCGAAAGAGCACCCGGGTGATGTCCCGCCCTTCGATGGGCAGTTCTTCAATTTCCCGTTGTTTCAACTCGAAGGACACTTCCGCGTCGGTACTGTTAATTTGGGTGGTAGAGGCCGCAGAAACCTCCACCGCATCAAGGGCAATCTGCCGGTTTTCGAACAGCGCCAGGGTGATGGCTGGATTTTGGTTGGACCGGATGCTGAATGGGTCCGACTCTCCGGAAAGGAAGGCCTCTGTCTCATCCGTAAGCACGATATAACCTGTGACTTCAGGCAAGCCTTTGAAAGTCGCCACGCCCTGATCATTGGTAGTAGCCGAGCGCTCCAAGCCACGGCTTTCATTGAGCAGGCGGACTTCCATGCCGGTAACTGGCGCGTCCGTCAGGTAATTGATGAGGTTGACGTTTAGGTCGGCCTGTGCCAGCAAACCAGCAGTCGTGATGAAGCTCAGCAGGAGCGTCAATTGGATTTTCATAAAAGTGAGTATTTGAAATAGTGAGATTTTGAAAAGATGTACGGAAATGCCCACCGGATCAGATCATAACCGGAAACAGTTCTGCATTAGTTAGCGGGGCTAAGCCTTCATTTTTATTCCATCACTGGAAAATGCTACAGGCAAGCTGCGAAGGGAGGGGCACGCAGCACAAGGGAGCGCAAGAAGATCAGGTGAAAGGGATGCCAATGAAATTGGAAAACGGTACCATGCACCTGCCCTATCAGACAGCTCAGTACCCGGCGCAGGGTAATTGGCAAGCGCCAAAACTGTCGGCTTAAGGTTCCGGGGTGGTCTACATCAAAAGAGGTGCTGAGCACGGCGACCGCATCCCCGGCCAAAGCCTGAAGGGCTTCATAAACCGTATCTGTTTGCCAGGGCAGATTTGCGAAAGCCGTAGGGTCGAAAGCGGACCGCTGCAGCCCGATGAGGTAAGCACCACCGTCCTGCGTTGGCCCAAGGACCAAGCCATGGTCCTCCAATGTACCTGCGGCCTGCAGTAGCACACCGGTATTTAGTTCAGGGCAATCATTGCCGATAGCGATAACCCGCTCGTACCCCAGATCAAAAACAGCTTGGTAAGCATTGGACAGGCGTTCGCCAAAGGTGCCGCCCACTTGCTGATCGCCCTGAATGACAAAGAGCGGCAATCCGGTACGCCGCGCCTGCTTTATGGCATAGCGGTTGAATCGCCGGAAGAGCGCAGTACTTGCCTTCTGGCTACCCGCCAGTGGCTTGCAGCGCGCTTCGTCCTGTTCGTTGCGGAGGAAGAGTAAAAGGGCTGTGCTGTGCAGTTGGGTGCTCATCGGGTGCTAAAGTAGGGAAAATATTGGTGGGATGGGTGTCCGCTTTGGGACAGTAGGGTTAGAAGTACACGGACGACGCTGATCTGACTGATGACACTGATCTTGCTAGTCCGATGACACCACACAAGCATGCCACCACTCGAAATCCGTGCAAATCTGCGAAATCAGTCCAATCTGTGTTCCAACCAAACCAAAATCCTACCTGCCAACAGGATTTAATTCAAAATATTTTTTCCGGAAAATTCAAATTCGCAACCAAATAATTTATTAGCTTAGCCATCCCATCACAATATTTATTTCAGACTAGACAACACTCACCCCAGAAAATGCAACACAACACCGTTGTGACCGATTCTTTATTCTCATTACCAAAACATTGGATTAGTATGAAAAAAACATTGAACACCCTTTTTGTCCTGTTGATGTTAGGCTTGACGGGCAACCTCTGGGCTCAGCGCAATTGTGGTAGTATGGACTACCTGGAGCATCAGCATGAAATTCATCCGGAGCGTGAACAACGGCTCAAAGACATTGAACAGCATACCGCCCGGATTCTGGAAAGTGCCTCACGCTCGGTGACAGGCACCATTACCATACCCGTGGTGGTACATGTGGTGTACAACAATGCCACCGAGAATATCAGCGCGGCTCAGGTGCAAAGCCAGATTGACATCCTGAATGAGGACTTCCGCCGGCTGAATGCGGATGCAGTCAACACGCCTTCTGTATTTCAGGGCGTAGCAGCCGATGTGGAAATTGAGTTTTGCCTGGCTACCGTTGACCCGCAGGGCAACCCAACCGATGGCATTACGCGCACGCCCACCAGTGTCACCGCCTTTGGTACCAATGACGAAGTAAAGTTCAACTCCAGTGGTGGAAAAGACGCCTGGCCGGCAAGTGATTACATGAACTTTTGGGTTTGTGATATCAGCGGCGGCATTCTGGGTTACGCCCAATTCCCGGGTGGCCCTGCCAGTACCGATGGAGTGGTTGTAGACTACCAGTACTTCGGGGATATTGGCACAGCTACCGCACCTTTCGATAAGGGCCGGACCGGTACGCACGAGGTGGGGCACTACCTCAACCTTCGCCACATCTGGGGTGATGGCAACTGTAATGCCGATGACTTCGTCAGCGATACGCCACGGGCTGGCGGGCCAAATTATACAAGTTCGCCTTGTAATTTCCCCGGCAATAACTCCTGTAATGAAGGGACCGGTGACCTGCCGGATATGTTCCAAAACTACATGGACTATTCCGATGATGGCTGTATGAACCTCTTCACGCAAGGCCAGACTGCACGTATGCGGGCCTTGTTTGAGCCCGGTGGCGCCCGTGCCAGCCTGCTGAACTCCACAGCCTGCGGCACGCCCGTTACGCCTACCTGCAATGATGGCATTCAAAATGGCGACGAAACCGGCGTGGACTGCGGCGGTTCCAGCTGCGCTCCCTGTCCCTGTAATGACCCCAACCTGACCCTGACCATCACGCTCGATAACTATCCTGCAGAAACTTCCTGGACCGTTACCGATGCCGGTGGTGCTACGGTAGCTTCCGGTGGCACTTACGGCGGGCAAGCCAATGGCTCTACCGTTACCGAAAGCATCAGCCTCGGCACTGGCGATTACACCTTCACCATTAGTGACAGCTATGGGGATGGCATCTGCTGCGCCTACGGCAACGGTTCCTACACCCTGACCGATGGCACTGGCGCAGTGATCGCATCCGGTGGCAGCTTCGGTTCCAGCGAAAGCACCAGTTTCTGCACTGGCGGCCCTACACCAACCTGTAACGATGGTATCCAAAACGGGGATGAGACCGGCGTGGACTGCGGTGGTTCCAACTGCCCGGCTTGCCCAACCTGTACTGACGGCATTCAGAACGGTAGCGAAACCGGTGTGGATTGCGGTGGCCCGGACTGTGCAGCCTGCCCGACTTGCAACGATGGTATTCAAAACGGCAATGAAACTGGCGTGGATTGCGGCGGGCCGGACTGTGCCCCCTGCGCTACCTGCAACGATGGTATCCAAAATGGCAGCGAAACCGGCGTAGACTGCGGTGGTCCGGACTGTGCACCTTGCAATACCTCCTGCAGTAACGGCAACAACTTCACCCTGACCATCGTACTCGACAACTATCCCGGTGAAACCACCTGGACCGTGACTGATGGTGGTACTACCGTAGCTTCGGGCGGCCCCTATGGTTCACAGCCCAATGGCTCTGCCGTTACTGAAACGTTCAGCCTCTCGGGTGGCGATTATACCTTTACCATCTTTGATTCTTACGGTGATGGTATCTGCTGTGCTTACGGCAGTGGCTCCTACAGCCTGAGCGATGAACTGGGTAACACCCTGGCCTCCGGTGGCGCTTTTGCGTCTTCAGAAAGCACCAACTTCTGCGCAGGCGATGGCGGTACGGCCCCAACCTGTAACGATGGCATCCAAAACGGTGACGAGACTGGCGTGGACTGCGGCGGTTCCAGCTGTGCACCATGCGGAGGCGGTGGCGGTTGTACCTACCTCACGCTCAACAGCGAAGGCTTTGAGTCTGGCTTTGGTATCTGGAATGATGGCGGCAGCGATTGTTACCGCAGCAACAACAACCCCAATACCGGGTCTGTTAGCCTGGCGCTTCGGGACAACTCCAGTACCTCCGTGCTTACTACAGATAACCTGGACCTGACCGCTTACAGCGAACTCACAGTCGATTTCAGCTACTTCCCGGTCAGTATGGACAATGCCAATGAAGACTTCTGGCTTCAGGTGTCTACCAATGGCGGCAGCACCTACACCACCGTGGAAGAGTGGAACCGAGGTGATGAGTTCCAGAATAATCAGCGCTACTTCGATGCGGTGGTCATCCCTGGTCCGTTCACCAGTAACACCAGCCTGCGTTTCCGTTGTGATGCCTCCGGCAATTCCGATTGGGTGTACCTGGATGACATCGTGATCAGCGGTTGTCAAAGCGGTACCCGTACGGCTAATACTGTACTTACCGCTGACTATGTGAAACCATCGGTTGAGCAAAGTAACTTCCGTGGCCCGCAGGCACAAGCTGCACCACAAATTGCTGACATCAACCTCTTCCCGAACCCGACCAACGGCGACCTCAAGCTGTCCTTCACCCTGCCTGAAGCAGGCCCGGTACAGTTGATGGTGACCGGCACAGACGGACGGGTGATCAGTCAGCAGCAGTGGCTGGGGCAAGTGGGCACCTCCGTACATGAGATGGACGCGTCCACACTCGCCCCCGGCGTTTACTTCCTGCACCTGAGCGCTAATCAGGAGCATATCGTCCGCCGCTTTGTGGTAGTGCGGTAAACTAAACAGGCCTGTAAGCCTTTAGCAAAAAATTCTTCATCCATCCCGAATGCTGGCCAAGGCTGGTGTTCGGGATTTTTTTCTGTAAAGGGCCTCTACTAAAAAAGCACAAGACTGATTTGGAGCGGATTCATCATGAAAATCAAGGAATTGAGCCCGCCTGCTGTGCCAGAATGGCCGGTAAGGTTCTGGCTAATTCTTTTTTAGCGCGTTTGGCGGGTGTTTACATCCAGACATGTATCGTCAGGGATCTTGGATTTGCGACATCGGCCACTGACGAAGCATAGCTTTTCAGGACAGGCGCAAGCCACTTCCCAGCGTAAATGCTGACCTGTCTGCCGAAGTACCGACACGAAGGCAGGCATTGAGTAGGTTTGCTGTGGCAAACCACTTAATCGT
>NZ_JALEGS010000058.1 GCF_022763345.1 Phaeodactylibacter sp. | reverse complement strand
TTCCCAGCGTAAGTGCTGCCCCTCCTGCCTTTAAGTATAGTCTCCGGTGGCCAAAGCCCACAAGTGAGGAGACACGGGCAAGCATTGAGTAGGTTTGCTGTGGCAAACCACTTAATCGTCGGTATAAATGTAGCTTTGAATTTTGGTGAGATTCCCGCCCGGCACCTATCTTGCCAGCTAAAACCAAACTTCACTATGATCGCCCGACAAATTGAAATCTTAAAGGAAGTAAACAGTAAGGTGGAAAGTACTTTTAGCCCCCTCTCCCGCGAGCAGCTCAACTGGAAGCCCGCCTCAGACCGGTGGAGCATTGCACAATGCCTTGACCACCTCATCCGCACCAACGAAGGCTACCTGCCGCAACTAGCCGAAATCAGCATGGGTATTAAGCAGAACAGCCTTTGGGAGCGTGTCCCGCTGCTCCCTGCTTTATTCGGAAAACTGCTCCTTAACGCCAGCCGACCTGATGGGAAAGGTAAAATGAAAGCGCCAAAAGCTTTTGAGCCGCTGCAAAGCAACCTCCCGACGGAGACTACTGCCAACTTCCTCGCCCATAACCGCGGACTCATCCGGCAATATGAAAGTCTCCCTAAAAGCAACTTGAGTTCCTACCGGCTCACTTCTCCAGCTTCAAAATTGATTGTCCTCCGCCTGGAAGATGTAGTGGAACTATTGCCAGCTCACGAGCAGCGTCATCTACAACAAGCCCTACGGGTGATGCAGACCGAGGGGTTTCCAGGATAAGCAGTCGAATTATTTCATCAGTGCCGGCCGCTGCGTCACCTCGTGGTAGCAAATGTAGCCTTCCTTGAAATAATGCAGGACCATACTTTTGCGGGGCTGTTTTTTATCGCGATGGGGCTCGCCCCCATGCAACAGGTTGGCATGCCAGATCAGCACATCGCCGGCCTGCGCTTCGAAGATGCGCTTTTCCAGTCCCCATTCTGTTACCTTTTTTTCCATCATTTGCTCGTAGGCGGAGTAGGGCTTACCACCAATTTTCCAGCGATTGCCTTCGTTACCGTAGGCATCGTTGAGCAGGTAGGGCAGTTTGTGGCTGCCGGGGTAATAATGCAAGGGGCCATTGTCCGGCGTCATGTCTTCAAGGGCAATCCATACGCCCAAAAGTCCCCCGAGGGGATAAGTCGTCATGTGGACGGAGTCAGAATGCGTCTTTTGCTCGCTGCCCTCATGCACAAAGTTGATGCTTTGAAAAAGCCGGGCTTCCCCATCAATGAGGTAATTGAGAATGGCCTGTAGGTGGGGGTGCTCGCCAATACGCCTCAGGAAATCGCTGTGATGGATGGCAAACATCAGCTTTTTGTTGCTGTAGCGAAAACGAAGGGACTGATCGTCCAGCAGGCGCTGCACCTCGGCGTTAGCCTGGTCTACTTCATCGGGCCGCAGCCAGCCTTTAAGCACCGCGTAGCCTTCCTCAGGGTAGGCCAGCAGGCTTTCCTGAGTGGCAGGATTGAGAATGGAAAACAGAGCGTCTGCCTTCAAGCCGGCAATATCCGGTTCGATACTTTCTTTCCGGGCCCCTGGCAGATGGTCGAAATCGGCACTACTGACAGGCTCGTAGTAGCGCTTGTCCAGCCCGTACTTCGGGTACAAGGTCTTCAGGTGCCCTAAGCGGGATTGCTGAAAGTAGTTGTAAAGGGCGTAAGTCCACTTGTATTGCCGTATCCATCCGATCATGCCATTCGGGTTTTGGCGGCAAGATAACGTTAATCAGTGGGAAAGCCCCAAGGGAAATGGTTACTTCCGCCGCTTCGCCCCTTCCATAGCAGGCAGCATCGGGGCATTCTTTTCCTGATAGGGCCCCATACTGCGGAGAATGGAATCCAGCAAGCTGATAGCCTGAGTGATATAGGCGCCTTTATTAAGCATGACGCATTCTGCCCGTTGAGCCATTACGGCATCGGTGATTTCTGCCCGGCTGGGAATGCCTTTCTTCGCGAGGTTTTCCAGCACCTGTGTGGCCCAGATGTCTGGCAGATGCGCGGCCTGGCAGAGCGACATGATCTCCTCCTGTACCCGGCCGATTTGGTCCCAGCCTGCTTCGATGGCCAGGTCGCCCCGGGCAATCATTACGCCGATGGGGTAAACCGCCATGCCTTCCAGTAGGATGTCGACGAGGTTATCAAAGCCGGCTTGGGTCTCAATTTTGAGAATAATGCCAATGCGGTTGGCTGCGCCAAGTTGGTTGAGCTCGTCAATCAAATCGCGCACGTCCTGAGGGCTGTTGACGAAAGACAAGTTGACTACATCTGCGTGTTCAGCCACAAAGGGCAGGTCCTTGCGGTCTTTTGTTGTCAGGCCACGGATGCTTAGCTGGCTGTCGGGAAAATTGATGCCCTTATCGGCCCGCAGCTTGCCGCCGCCTTCTTTAGTGTGGAGGATTTCAACGTACAACTCTCCCTCTTTTACTTTGCGGATAATGCCTTCGATTTGCCCATCGTCAAAGAGAATGGGCTCCCCGGCTTTCACCTGTTCGAAAACCTCCTCAGAAGTACAGGAGATGTGAGCGACCTCCGTAAGCTGCCCATTATCATCGTATTTGGCAGACTCCCCCAGCTCGTTGGAACGGTGAATGCGCAGGGTATCCCCTGTGGTCAGCAAAATAGGTGATTCCACCGGCGGCAGCACACCTACGGTCAACGGACGCGATTTAAATTTCTTATCGGTAAAGAGCTGGCTGCCTTCCCCCAGATAAACGGTACGGTAAGCTTCGGCAATACAGCCATCATCGAGTACTTTTGTGATTTCGAATTGCCGTTTTTTGTGGCGGGTATCCCGGCAGTACAGCTTATCGCCGGGTTTCATTTTCTTGAGCTCCACTGAAGACAACGGGAGGTGGGGAAAAGGTTTGGTGGGGTGCGGGGCAGGGGCGATCCATACTTCTACCGGTTGCTTGACACGTCCCAGGCTATCTTTGGGTGTTTTGAAGCGGCGCACCTTAGGGCCGGCTTGCAACTCACCGGTGCGGATTTTGGGGCCGGCGAGGTCCATAGCAACCTGACAGTGGACACCGAGTGCGCGGGAGGCCGTCCGTACATTTACAATCATCTTCTCCCAGGCCTCAGGCCCATCGTGAGCGCAATTGATCCGGGCGCAGTTCATGCCTTTCTGGACCATTTCATAGACCAGTTCGGGCTGCTCAGCTGCCTCACTGGGAAGGGTTACCATAATACGGGTACGGCGCCCTTCGGTGCGGTAGCCAAGGAGCTTCCGGGTGTGGGTACGCACAATTTCCTGTGCTTTGGTGATCGTCAGGTTGATACGTTCCTTTTCCACAAATTCCCCCAGGAGCAGTGCACGGAGTATAGTGGCGGTTACTGAGAGGCTGGCCATCGTATGCCCTTCGGCTTTGGCTAAGCGGGAAAGTCCCATACGGCCAAGTTGCTTCTGCAGCTCCCGGATATCAAAGCTGCGCAAGGTGCGATAATGAATCAGGTTTTTGGCGGAAGCCAGCAGATTAGGGTGGATGCGGCTCAGCACCTCAGCGCACTCCTGCTCTTTGGATTTGGCGGCCCGCTCGATGGTTTCCACCTGCTCTAGCATGGATTGGATATTGGGTTGGTCTTGAAGCATGAGGATGGATTTATTGCTGACGCTGTTTTTCTAATTCCTGAGCTGCCCATTCTACTGTTTGCTTAAACCACTGGTCCAATCGTGGGTGCTCCCCTTTAATAATCGCTGCAATTTGCGCTGAGTTCTTTAGATAGGCCTCTTTTTTGTCCAATGACCAGTCGAGCGGATAAGAAAAGATATCTTCAATATTGGAAGCCTTGTCCGCCAGGCGGATGATCCGGGCGCCACGGCTCAGCTGAGGAGCGGTTTCCAGCTGCCGTTGTTTGCGTGCCTCATAAGACAAGCTCATATCATCGGTTAGCTCCAGCACGATGGCCGCTACTTCATGGCCAAAGCGTTCGGCCAACTCTTCTCCAGTCACGTCGGTGTCTTCCACGATATCGTGAAGTACGGCGGCAAGCAGCAGCGTGTCTTCGGTAAACCCACAGCGGTTCACCAATCCATTCGCCACTTTGATGAGGTGATTGATATAGGGCAGGCGGTCATAGCCCCCACGGCGATCATATTGGTGTTTTACGGCGGCAAATTGCAGGGCCTCTAAAAGTTCAGGGAGTGCAAGTGCGAACATACTTTCTACTTTTGAAGGGGTAATATAACAGGATTGCCCCGGAATAGAGAAGATCAGAAATAAGCCCGGGCCATGATTTATATCACCACAGAATAAAATTTCAATATACCTTTGAAATCATTATTTTAATTTAAAAAACACGCTTCAGGCAAATCAGATACCGAAACTAGAAATCAGCATTCTCTAACAAAAGCCTGGCTTCCTTACCAAATCATTATTTTGAAATCGTATTTACTTCAACTTTTTCAACGGCTATCCCGTTCTATTAGTGGCTTTACATTAGGAATCCACCATTCCCTTTCCGTATCTTCGAAAGCTCGCAGTCTCCAACCCTCGAAAAAACCAAGATGAAACGGACTGTGCCCTACCAAGCCAACCAAACCAAAACGAAGCCAGAGAAGAGCTAAATCCATTGGCTCCGGTTACAGACCCATTTACCTGGCTTTCCAAGTATTAAAGACCCGCTGAGGTGGCCACACATTTCAGCTCTATTTTCTGACGCTTACAATTGATCGTATGAGTGAACCTCAGCAAAAAGGACTCTATGTTCCGGAACTAGAAAAAGATTCTTGCGGTACAGGATTGATCGCTAACCTGAATGGGATCAAATCGCATAAAGTGATTGAAGATGCCCTAACCATGCTTACCAATATGGAGCACCGGGGTGCCTGTGGCTGTGAGCCGAATACTGGTGATGGTGCGGGTATTCTTATTCAGACTCCACATGCATTTTTTGCCAAAAAATGTAAGGAGCAGGGGTTTGAGCTGCCCGAATTTGGTAAATATGGTGTGGGGGTAGTTTTTTTCCCGGCCGACCGCAACCTGCGCAGACAGTGCCGGGTCCTTTTTGATGACTATATTGATGAGCTGGGCTTTGATCTGCTTGGATATCGTAAAATACCTACCGACCACGAAGAGCTGGGCGAATCAGCTGTATCAGTGGAGCCGCGTATGGAGCAGGTATTTGTTGCGCCCAAAGCACCCATGGAGCCCAAAGCGCTCGAGCGTCGGCTTTATGTGCTGCGTAAGTTTTCCACCCATACCATCCATAATACCTATCCGCAGTCCAGGGATCAGTTTTACCTGGCTTCCTTTTCCTATAAAACCGTGATCTACAAAGGGCAGCTTACTACTTATCAGCTCCGCCCTTATTTCCCAGATTTGCACGATGAGCTTTGCGAGTCTGCTATTGCATTGATCCACAGTCGCTTCTCCACCAATACAGTCCCTAAGTGGAAGTTGGCTCAGCCTTTCCGGTATATTGCTCATAATGGTGAGATTAATACCATCATGGGCAACCTGAACTGGTGGGCCTCCAAAGAGGGGCTGCTGGAATCCACTCTCTTCACCGAAGAAGAACTGGAAAAACTAAAGCCTATTTGCGGAGAGAGCCTTTCCGATTCAGCCAACTTTGATAACGTGCTGGAATTCCTGGTCCTGGGCGGCATGTCTCTGCCCCACGCGCTGATGCTCATGATCCCTGAAGCCTGGCAGCACGACGAGCAAATGGAAGATTACAAGCGGGCTTTTTACGAGTACAACCGGACGATCATGGAGCCCTGGGACGGCCCGGCTTCCATCTGTTTTACCGACGGGATTCTGGTGGGTGCCACCCTCGACCGGAACGGGCTGCGCCCCTCTCGCTACTGCCTGACCGAAGATAATGTGCTCATTGTAGCATCTGAAGCTGGTGCGCTGCCGGTAGATCAGAGCAAGGTGGTCACCAAAGGACGGCTTCAGCCCGGCAAAATCCTCATTGCAGACCTGGATGAGCACCGCGTGATTGGGGATACGGAGTTAAAAGACGTAATCTGCCAGCGCCTGCCTTACCGGGAATGGCTGGACCAAAACCGGGTGAGCCTTAAAGACCTCCCTGTTCAGCAGCCTGCCAAAGTGGAATTTGATCAGAATACGCTGCTGCGCAATCAGCAAATGCATGGTTTTACAAAGGAGGATTTAAAAGTAGTTATCGGACCTATGATCGAGGCGGGCAAAGACCCACTCGGCTCAATGGGCGCTGATACGCCCCTGGCTGTTTTGTCTAAGCAGTCGCAACACCTGGCCAACTACTTCAAGCAACTTTTTGCCCAGGTGACCAACCCGCCGATTGACCCCATCCGCGAGCGCTCGGTGATGTCATTGTATGCGATGCTGGGCGGTAGCAGCAATATCCTGGACATCAATGCAGACCGGGCTAAGTTCATCCACCTCGACACTCCATTGCTGACCAATGAAGACCTAAGCAAAGTCAAATACATCAACCACCCTGACTTCAAGTCTGGCGTAATTGACATCGTATTCAAAGCTGGCAAACAGGAAGGCCTCCTTCAGGCTGCTATCGACCATGTATGTGGAGTAGCCGAAGACCTGGTCCGCAACGGCTCTAATATCCTTATCTTGTCTGACCGGAATGCAGGTCCTTATCAGGCTCCGATCCCCTCTCTCCTGGCGTCAGGTGCGGTACACCACCATTTGATTCAAAAGGGGCTGCGCAGCCTCACTTCCATTGTAGTGGAAGCCGGAGACGTTCGTGAGGCACACCATTACGCCACACTCATTGGTTACGGTGCCAGTGCGATCAATCCATATATGGCCTACGCCTCCATTGCCCAGTTGTACGGTAAAGGAGTATTTGAGGACGGAAAGACGCTGGATGAGATCATCAACACCTATAATAAAGCTATTGGCAAAGGATTGCTGAAGATCATGTCTAAGATTGGCATTTCCACGCTTCAATCCTATCAAGGTGCACAAATCTTTGAGGTCCTTGGGTTAAATAAAGAAGTGGTCCATAAATGTTTTCGGGGTTCAATTTCCCGGATTCAGGGCATAGGCTTCGATGGCATTGCGGAAGAAGCCATGGTGAGGCACCGCATGGCATTCCCGGAAAACGGTGGTCAAAACCCAAGACTGGAAGTAGGTGGGGTATACCAATGGAAGCGCCGCGGAGAGGCACACCTCTTTAGCCCTCAGGCCATTCACCTGCTTCAGTTTGCGACACGCACCGGGGACTACAAAGCGTACAAAAAATACGCCAAGCTAATTGACGATCAGACGGAGCAGGCGCTTACCCTACGCGGGCTCCTTACCTTCCGCCGGGGCGAAAAAATCCCACTCAAGGAAGTGGAGCCGGCCGAGTCCATTATGACCCGGTTTGCAACGGGTGCGATGTCCTTTGGTTCTATCTCCCATGAAGCCCACGCCACACTGGCGGTGGCAATGAACCGGATTGGCGCCAAAAGCAATAGTGGCGAAGGCGGTGAGGACGAGGTCCGCTTTGAGCGCAAGGAAAACGGCGATTGGGAACGTTCTGCCATCAAACAGGTGGCTTCAGGTCGGTTTGGCGTGACGAGCCACTACCTCACCAATGCGGATGAGTTGCAGATCAAAATGGCACAGGGCGCAAAGCCGGGAGAAGGTGGTCAGTTGCCTGGGCATAAGGTGGACGACTGGATTGGACGCGTAAGGCATTCCACGCCGGGCGTAGGATTAATTTCGCCGCCCCCCCACCACGACATTTATTCGATTGAGGATTTAGCACAGCTCATTTTTGACCTGAAGAATGCCAACCGAAAGGCCCGGATTAACGTAAAACTGGTTTCCAAGGCCGGAGTCGGGATTATTGCCTCCGGAGTGGCTAAAGCCCATGCTGATGCCATTCTCATTTCCGGCCACGATGGCGGCACCGGTGCCTCTCCACTAACCTCTATACGCCATGCAGGCCTACCATGGGAGCTGGGCCTTGCGGAAACGCATCAGACTCTCGTGAAGAACAAGCTGCGCGACCGGGTGACCCTTCAGACGGACGGGCAGATGCGGACCGGGCGCGACCTTGCCATTGCGACCCTGCTGGGTGCAGAGGAATGGGGCGTAGCAACGGCCGCACTCGTGGTGGAGGGTTGTATCATGATGCGCAAATGCCATATGAATACCTGTCCGGTAGGCATTGCCACACAGGACCCGGAGCTCCGGAAACGCTTTACCGGCAAGCCGGAACACGTGATTAACTTCTTCCGCTTCCTGGCTGAGGACTTACGGGAGATTATGGCAAGCCTGGGCTTCCGCACGCTCGACGAGATGGTCGGAAAGGTGGAAATGCTCAAGGCAAAGAATAAACCCACCTATTGGAAATACCGTGGGCTGGACCTCAGTCCTATTCTCTACAAGGAACCGGCGGATGAAAACGTTGGCCAGCATAAAGCGGTAGAGCAGGATCACGGCATTACCCATGTACTGGACCGGCGGTTGATGGCCACCGCACAGGTCGCTATCAATCAGGGCAACCAGGTGGAAGCCAGCTTTGATATCCGCAATACCGACCGGGCCACGGGTACCATGCTTTCCAACGAGATCAGTAAGCGCCACGGCGGCAAAGGGCTGCCGGAGGACACCATACAATTCCACTTCCGGGGCTCTGCCGGGCAAAGTTTTGCGGCTTTTGGAGCGCCGGGCCTAAGCTTCCGTCTGGAGGGTGAAGCGAACGACTACTTTGGAAAAGGCCTTTCTGGCGCACAGTTGATTGCCGTACCCGACCGGGATGCGAAATTCACAGCAAGTGACAACATCATCATCGGCAACGTGGCTTTCTATGGCGCTACGTCCGGAGAGGCTTATATTAATGGTATGGCAGGCGAGCGATTTGCGGTGCGCAACTCCGGCGTAAAAACTGTAGTGGAAGGCATTGGCGACCACGGATGCGAGTATATGACCGGCGGCATTGTAGTGGTGCTGGGCGATACCGGCAAAAACTTCGCAGCCGGCATGAGCGGAGGTATCGCCTATATCTATAACCCGGATGGCCACTTCGAACAGCGCGTGAACCGTGGCATGATCGATCTGGACCCTATGGAGGCAGAAGACGTGTCCCGCCTGCATGCCCTGATTACCAAACACCATAAGCTTACGGGCAGTGTCCGGGCAGCCACCCTGCTGGCAGACTGGGAAATGGCGCAGCAGCAATTCACTAAGGTCATGCCCCGAGATTACAAGCGGGTACTCGAAGCCCGGAAAGCCGCTGCTGAAGCCGCTGTGAACACAACGGCAGTAGCAGACAAAAAGGCAGTATAAGTTGATTTTTGAGTTGAAAAAGCAATTAAAACATGGCAGATCCTAAAGGATTTTTGAAATATACCCGGGAGCTTCCCAATACGAGGGACCCACAGGAACGCATTAAGGACTACAAGGAATTGTACGAAGACTTTGAGGAAGAGAAAACGGTCAAACAGGCGGCCCGCTGTATGGACTGTGGCGTCCCCTTTTGCCACAGCGGCTGCCCCCTGGGCAATATCATCCCGGAATTTAATGACGCCGTATACGAAGAGGACTGGCAACTGGCCTATGAAATCCTGAGCAGCACCAATAACTTTCCGGAATTCACGGGCCGCATCTGCCCCGCTCCCTGTGAGACCGCCTGTGTGCTAGGCATCAATC
This sequence comes from Phaeodactylibacter sp., assembly GCF_022763345.1. Taxonomy (GTDB): domain Bacteria; phylum Bacteroidota; class Bacteroidia; order Chitinophagales; family Saprospiraceae; genus Phaeodactylibacter. The sequence goes on along the minus strand of NZ_JALEGS010000058.1, from coordinate 82,393 downwards.
AGCCACCGGTAGCCATTGAGCACATTGAGAAATCCATTGCAGAAGTGGCGTTTGAGAAAGGGTATGTGCGCCCGCAGCCGCCTACATTAAGAACAGGAAAAAAAGTAGCGATAGTAGGCTCGGGGCCGGCTGGGCTGGCTGCTGCGGCTCAGCTGAACAAAGTAGGGCACCTGGTCACCGTTTTTGAACGCAACGACCGTATTGGCGGGTTGCTGCGCTACGGTATTCCAGATTTCAAACTGGAGAAATTTGTGGTAGAGCGGCGGGTAGCCCTAATGGAAGCGGAAGGCATCCGGTTCCGCATCAATGCTAATGTTGGTGGGAATGTAGACCCGCAGGAACTGATGGACCAATACGATGCGGTGCTATTGTGCGGCGGCTCTACAATCCCCCGTAACCTGAATATTGAAGGCAGAGAGCTGGAAGGCGTGCACTTTGCTATGGACTTTCTGGAACAGAACAACCGCAGAGTAGCCGGAGATGCCATCCCGGATGTGGAAACCATTACCGCTAAGGGTAAACACGTGGTAGTGATTGGCGGTGGCGATACCGGCTCGGACTGTGTGGGGACTTCTAACCGGCATGGTGCCAAATCGGTTACCCAAATCGAGCTGATGGACCGCCCGCCTAACGATCGGGACCCCCTGACCTGGCCCAACTGGCCGGTGGTTTTGCGCACCTCTACCAGTCATGAAGAAGGCTGCGAACGTCAATGGTCGCTGCTGACTAAAGCCTTTACCGGGGAAAATGGTAAGGTTACCGGGCTGAAACTGGTGCAGATTGAGTGGGCGAAAAATAGCAAGACCGGTAAGTACGGCTTTCTGGAAGTGGAAGGCACCGAGCAGGAAATCCCCTGTGACCTGGCGTTGCTGGCTATCGGCTTCCTGAGCCCACAGTATCGCGGCATGCTCGAAAAACTAGGTGTCGAGATCGACGAGCGTGGTAATGTCCGCGATGAGGATTACCGTACGAACCTGGAAAAAGTATTTGTGGCAGGGGATATGCGCCGGGGCCAATCGCTGGTGGTTTGGGCCATTGCAGAAGGCCGGGAAGCCGCCCGTAGTGTAGATAAGTTCCTGATGGGCGAATCCAACCTGGAGGCACGGGATAAGGGTTTTTTGATGGCGGAGGAGTATTGAAAACCAAGAAATAACTAAAAATACTTATTTTTAGGGCAAAACCTGGATAATATGAAAGTCTATTATTTAGGAGTGCTCTCCGTATTATTATCAGTGCTCCTCATCAACCCTTCAAATGCTCAATCCTTTGGAATGGGCTACATTATCACAAACACTGGAGACACCCTAAGAGGGCAGGTCGCTAATTTACAGCCTCAGCAAAGAGCTACCACGGTTATTTTTAAAGCTGATAAGGACGCTCCTAAGCAAACCTTCAGCACCAAAGATCTTGCCGGGTTCCAAAGCGAAGCAGGCACCTTCATCCGGGACTCTATCCGACTTAGCCGAACTGATATCTTTCGCCCCTTCTTTTTGGCGGTTTTAGCAGATGGCGACTATAACCTATATCGGCTCACTTATAATTTCAATCAAATCCTCAGCCCGGCAAAGAGCTATCAGCTGGGCAAAAGGGAAGTGCCGAACGCAAACCCTGATGATACAGAGCGGCCTTCCTTCAAACTACCGCCCAATAAGCGGGGAGTATGGTACTTTATGAAAGTGCCTGGTCAAGATGTACCTGTTCTCATACGTCCTGATAATTACGAAGAGGTGCTTGTCGGTCTGCTATCGCCATGTCCCGAAGGCTTGCCTAAACGCTCCTACAAATACCTGGACCGCGAAGTCGTTCAGATGAGTATGGACCTCGCAGCCTGTCAGGATAAGACCATCAATGCTCTGATTGACCTATCTCCACCGAAACGCAAAACACAAATTGGTATTGGGCTGGGCATTTACCAAACGGAGATCAACAGTGGCATGGACTTGTATTTTGAAGATGTAGATTTCCCGGCAAGGACCGTGCCCGTTTTTTCCCTCCTCGCAGAAATACCTTTTCTTGACCGGCTTGCAGTAGAAACGGGTGCTGAAGTCAGGATGTTTTCTACTGAAAGCAGTATATCTTATACTGTAAATGAGTTTTATCCCAATGAAGGAGAGGTCTTATCTCTGAATCAGCGGTTAAACTTTGCAATTCTCAATATGCCGGCTTATTTGAAGTACTACTTCCGGGAACAACCGGCCAATGGTTTATACGCAAAAGTGGGGTTGGCATTCGGATGGAATTTGGGCAACTCAGGCTACACCGAAGTAATTGGAACAGGACGAAATGCTAATAACGAACTGATTCAGATACCGGAAAGGCGGGAGCTTCAAGTTGGCACGACTCAGATAATGTCCTATGAGCTTGGCGCTTTAGCAGGGCTGGGCTACAATTACCGGCTGGGGAAGCATAGGCTTTCAGCCGAAGTCATATACCGGCGCAGCCAAAGCTTCAATTACTATGGTGTACAGCCTGTTAATACCTTCCGGCAAATTGCAGGGCAACTCATTTTCTACTGGTAGGTACCTGTCAGACCCAAGTAAAGAATAAAAAACTTCGGTACAACTCTGCTGCAAAAACAAATCATTCCTGTATTTTGGAGGTTATATTATTTTTATGACTTTACTTCACTCTGGTTTAGGCTGCATACAACACTTAGCCATGGACCGGAAAGGAACAAACAAGGAATATTAGGAATGTCAGAGCAGGAAATCAAGCAACAACTAAAAGACTGGAAGAAAATTATTAAGCGCTATCAGCAGCCCGACCGCAAGCGGGCCTGGTGGCAGGTGATCAACACCTTTGGCCCGTTTCTGGCGCTGTGGGTACTGATGTATTTAAGCCTTGAGTGGTCTTATTGGATTACTTTAGGGCTTGGTCTGATTAACGGTTTTCTTCTTGCCCGGATTTTCATCATTCAGCACGATTGCGGGCACCACTCCTTTTTGGAATCAAAAGGCTGGAATAATGTCATTGGCAGTGTTTGCAGCTTTTTCAGTACGATACCTTACAAGTACTGGTCAAAAATCCACAATTACCACCACGGGCACTCCGGGCAATTGGATGAAGAGCCCCGCGACATTGGCGATGTCCCCTTCCTAACGGTGGAGGAATACCGCAACCTGAGTAAATGGGGGCGCTTCAAATACCGGTTGTTTCGTACGCCGGTGGTCTTATTTGTTGTCACCCCTATCGTCTATTTGAGCGGCCCGATGCGCTGGCCTACGATTAAGGTGCCGATGGTGCGCAGTGCCTATCTGGCGCTTTTCCTCAACAACCTTTGGATCGGGCTAGTATATGCCGGCCTGATTTACCTGTTAGGATGGGAGTTTCTTTGGGTACAGGTGCCTATTGTGATTTTCTTTGGCACGATTGCGTTCTGGTTTTTCTATGTGCAACATCAGCATGAGGAAACCTACAAGAAATGGAAAGATGAGTGGGACTATCTTGTAGCCGCGGTCCGGGGTAGCACCTATTATAAATTGCCCAAGCTGCTTAATTGGCTAACTGGGAATATTGGATTTCACCACATTCACCACCTGAGTTCCTTGATTCCCAATTACAATCTGCCGCGTTGTGCGAAAGAGAATCCTATTTTGCAAAAATACGTTACGACGGTTACCTTCAAGGAAAGCCTGGCCTGCATCTTCAACAAGTTATGGGACGAGCAGCAGGAGCGCATGATCTCTTTCCGGGAATACTACCGGTTGGAGCGGGCTGGCGCACTGGGGTAGACGTTCTTACAAATAGCGCTGAAAAGAAAAGGGTTGTCCGGCAGTTTTCGCTGCTGAACAGCCCTTTTTAATGTCTTGAAGGGTTTTCTAAACCACGCCTTCGAAGAGCGATTCCACAAAAGCCCGCTTATTGAAGACTTGCAGCTGCTCAATCCCCTCTCCTACTCCAATGTATTTGATAGGCACTTTGAACTGATCGGAGATGCCGATGGCTACGCCTCCTTTGGCCGTACCGTCCAGTTTGGTAAGGGCCAGGGCGGAAACTTCGGTAGCATCGGTGAAGTGCTTAGCCTGCTCAAAGGCATTTTGTCCAGTCGTGGCATCGAGCACCAAAAGGACTTCGTGAGGGGCGCCCTCTAGGCTTTTGGCTACGGAGCGGCGGATTTTGGACAGCTCCTTCATCAGATTGACCTTGGTATGGAGGCGGCCGGCGGTGTCGATAATCGCGACATCACAGTCGTTTTGGATAGCGTGCTGCACGGTTTCGTAGGCTACAGCAGCAGGATCTGTATTCATCCCCTTGCTGAAAAAGTCACAGCCCACCCGCTTGGACCAAATTTCGAGTTGGTCCACCGCAGCAGCCCGGAAGGTATCACCTGCACCGAGGACTACTTTTTTGCCTTTTGCTTTGTATTGATGCGCCAGTTTACCAATTGTGGTGGTCTTGCCTACGCCATTCACACCGACAACGAGGATCACATTCGGCTTACTGTCGGAAGGCAGGGTGTAGTCTTCAATATCAACCGTATTGTTCTCAGCCAGCAACTGTACGATTTCGTCCCGAAGGATTTCGTTGAGTTCTGAGGTATTGAGGTACTTGTCGCGGCGGACCCGCTCTTCAATACGATCAATAATTTTGACAGTGGTATCCAGCCCGACATCGGAGGCGATGAGAATAGATTCCAGTTCATCCAGGACTTCCTCATCTACGGTAGACTTACCGGCAACGGCCTTGGTAATCTGTCCGAAGAGGCTGCTTTTGGTTTTCTCCAGCCCTTTATCCAGGTCCTGTTTTTTCTCTTTATTGAAAAACTTTTTAAAGAAACTCATAGGCGTTTGATAAATAGGCAAAGAGGCTTTCCTTGCAGAAGAAAAGCCTCTTTGATGTACACGTTTACTTGCTGTCAGACAAGTGAATTACTTGCTAGCGAAAAACTCCTTAACGGCATCCTTGTGGATGACCACTTCTTTATAGGAATATTTACCTGTCTTAGGATCTTTGATGCTCTTAATCACTTTGACGTGATCACGGCCGGACCCTGCGTTTGCTGCACGTTGTGCAACCCTTGCGTTCTTAGATACTTTCTTAGCCATTATACCTCGCTTTAAGAATATTAAGTAAAGTCAACATCACAAAAATAAGCGATAAAGTGCTGCTTTGCAAACTTACTTGATCTCGCGGTGCAGCGTCACACGCTTCATGATGGGGTTGAACTTTTTGAGTTCCAGGCGATCTGGTGTATTCTTACGGTTTTTCTCCGTAACATAGCGGGAAGTACCTGGCAGTCCGGATTTCTTATGCTCTGTGCATTCGAGGATTACCTGAATGCGGTTGCCTTTGCTTTTCTTAGCCATCGTTCTAACTATTTATGGTCTTGCTTACAGTTCGACACCTACATCAAACCCCTTTTTCTGCTGGCGCTTGATAAACTCGTAAATGCCTATTTTATCGATTGTGCGCATTGCGCTGGCGCTAACCTTGAGCGTTACCCATTCATTCTTTTCAGGAATGAAGAAACGCTTCGTGTGCAGATTGGGCAGAAAACGGCGCTTGGTCTTCTTGTTAGAGAAAGAAACCGAATTGCCGGCTACCGGGCGCTTACCTGTGAGTTGACAAACTTTGGACATCGCGTATTCCTTTTAACTAAACAGCTCAACGCTCGGCTACTCAGGCTCGGACATTGAGCTATTCAGGTGATTCTAGGACTTTTAGAATTAAATAGTGACTCTGTCAGGATTCGAACCTGAAACCTCTTGATCCGTAGTCAAGTGCTCTATCCAGTTGAGCTACAGAGCCATTTCGTTGTTAGCGGCTGCAAAGATAAGATTCAATTTTTAAACCTGCAACTTTGAAACCAATTTTTTGCCGCTTCCGTGCTTTTCTTTCAGCGGGGACTGCAAAGATACAAAATGAATAGAAAAAGCCGACAAATTCCTTTGCCGGCTTTTTTGAAATTCTTTTGTTTACGCGCTTCTTTAATTCCCGGGACTACTCCCTGAGGAATTCAAGCTCATCTTTGTGGCCGAGCTGTACCATCACCGAGGGTTGCGCAATAGACTTATCGTTTCTACGGTGATGAACGATGTAGTCCACTTGTTCGATAATATCGGAGCTGATGGCACCGAAATTTGCGGGGAAAGCATTGGGCTTCAAATCAGCAGGCAGTGCGACAATCGGGCGGCCAAGCTTGCGGATCAAAGACTGACAATACTCATCCTGCACGATACGGATGGCAATGCTGCCTTCCTGATCCAGGGCTTCCTGCGGCAGGTTGCGCCCCCGCTCATAGCGTACCGTAAGCGGCCGCAAATGGAAAGAAAGCAGGGTTTCGATGCGCGGGTGGAAATGCGCAATGTACTGCTTCAGCATTTTGGGGGAATCGACCAGAAGCTCAAGGCATTCGTGCTGATCAATGGATTTCATAGCCCTTAATCTACGGAGGGCTGCGGGGTCAGTTGCATCGCAACCGACACTCCATACCGTGTCTGTGGGGTAGAGCAGCAGCCCGCCGTCGCGGAGCACCGTCAGCGCCTGACCGAAGTCCTGCTGCTGTCCGGCAGATGCTCTACCATTAGTAAAGGTGATCATACCTAATGGTGGTTTTATGGCAATTAAAAAATGAATCAATGTCATACAGTTTGGTTGAGTCATGCAGCCCTTCTCTATACGGTAGGCGCTGCGGGTACGGTTTTTGGGAAGCGATGTAAAGCACAATCAGATTCAGAGAGCTGCCGATTGTCAATAGTTTTACCAACCGGCGAAATAGTATTTCAAAAAAGCTTGTACTTCGAAACTATCTGTATCTTGCCCTTGTGATACGCAAGCAAATACTTTTGTGCTTTACTAAATGACTCAGAAAACGATGCTCAGAGCTGACTTATTACGCTACTGCTGTTTTTTTTCAATCTTTTTTGCCAGTCTGTTTTTTAACCGACTTTCGGCTGCTCATATTATTGGTGGAGAAATTACCTATGAATGCCTCGGCTGGACAAATGGTGACCCTGGAACAGGCACCAGGACTTACCAGTTTTACATGAATATGTACAGGGACTGTCAGGGCGGCGGTGCAGACTTTGACTCTGCGCCAGGTGGGTCTTTTCCGGCCACCGTTACCATCTACACGGAGAGCGATGAAGAACCTTATACCGTGTTGATTTTGCCCAACCCCACCCGGAATACAGTGAACCCGCAGGAAGATAACCCCTGTGTAATTGTCCCATCCAATGTATGCGTAGAGCAGGGTGTTTACACTTTCCCGCTGCTCGACCTGCCGGTGATTGACGAAAGCTACTATATAACTTACCAGCGGTGCTGCCGGAACAACACGATTTCCAACATCCTCGCTCCGGGCGACTCCGGCGCGACCTACTTTATGGAACTGACGTCTGCAGCGCAGCAGGTTTGCAACAGCAGCCCAACATTCAACAACTTTGCGCCACCGGTGATATGTGCCAATGAGCCCATCAATTTCGACCACTCCGCTACCGATCCGGATGGCGATCAACTGGTTTACGAGTTTTGTGCCCCATTCCTGGGCGGAGGGCTTAACTTCAATATGCCTACTGCGATGAATGGCCTGGCTCCAAACCCTGAGTCCCGCCCGCCTTACGATCCGGTCAATTTTATTGGCCCGTTTTATAACCCGACTCAGCCACTGGGCAATAATACAGATGTCAACATCAATGTCAACTCCGGGCTGATCACAGGTTCACCCAATGCGCAGGGGCAGTTTGTGGTGGGCGTTTGTGTGAGTGAGTTCCGGAATGGAGAATTGCTCAGTGTCGTGCGCCGTGATTTTCAGTTCAACGTGACTTTCTGCGAGCCCACGGTCAAAGCAGATATTGCGGAAGATAATGCGGTTGGTGTCGACCTATACATTAGCCAGTGTGCTGACCGGGATGTATTTATCGTCAATCAAAGTTTTGATGAGAGCTTTATAGACAACTATTTCTGGAGGTTTGATCTTGGCAACGGGCGAGATACTACGGTGACGACGTGGAATGCTGATCTGCGGTTTCCTGAGTATGGCACATTCCGGGGTAGCCTTATCCTCAACCCCAATTCACAATGCGGAGACACGGCCAGTATTATCGTAGAGCTCTTTCCTGAAATTGAAGCCGATTTTACGGCAGCTTATGATACCTGCGTAGCCGGCCCGGTCGCTTTTACGAATATGACCGCTACCCAAACGGAAATCACCAATTATTCCTGGAATTTTGGAGACGGTGGCGGCTCCTCCAATCCTGATCCGGCTTACCGCTATCAGGAGCCCGGGCTCCAACAAGTAAAACTTCGGGTAACCGATATTAATGGCTGCCAGGATTCAATTGTCAAGCCGGTGAGTTACTTCCCTGTGCCTGCACTGATTGTGGTGGCGCCTAACCGATTTGATGGTTGTGCCCCGGCGGAGATTAGTTTTGATAATCTCTCGGAGCCGGTCAATGTAAATTACGAGACCTTTTGGGATTTTGGGGACGGCGTTACTTCCACTGAACTTAGCCCTACTCATATTTTTGAATCCGAAGGCACCTATGATGTCAGCCTGCAGATTACCTCCCCGATTGGCTGTGTGACAGATACTGTATTTAGGGAATTGATCGTTATTGACCCATCACCCGTTGCTAACTTTGCTTTTAGCCCACAGGATCCGGACGTATTTAACCCTGAAGTCGCCTTTACGGATTTATCCCAGGGCGCTGACCAGTGGTTTTGGTATTTGGAAGACCCATACACGGCTCAGGAGCCTAACCCCATACATGCTTTCCGGGACACCGGCTTTCAGGAGGTGCGGCTCATTGTTACCCATCCGCTGGGATGCCAGGACACGGCGGTTCAGGTGGTGGATATTCAGCCTAAGGCCACTTTTTTCCTGCCCAATGCCTTTACGCCCAACGATGATGGGCTAAACGATGTCTATAAAGGCAAAGGATTTACGAACGGAATGAAATCCTTTGAGTTGAATATTTGGAACCGCTGGGGCGAAAATGTATTTTCAACAGACGATCCGCAACAAGGCTGGAATGGGCGGTTTAATAATCAGGGGCAACCTGTGCCACAGGGTGTTTATTTTTCCAGGGTGACCTATACCCCGCCCCGTGGTGCGCCCGTTGAGATAAAGGGTACGGTGACTGTTATCCGATAAAGGGTGGCTGTCGGGTCCTCTTACGAAGAAAACGACACAAGCTATGGTAAACCATTTATCTGTGAAAAACACCCTTGCAATAGCGCTGACCTTGCTATTGCCATTGGGGCTACAGGCCAAGCATATCATTGGTGGTGTGATGACCTACGCCTGCCTGGGTGAGGATACTTATGAAATCACACTGAAGATTTACCGGGATGGCAACTGTACGGATTGTGCAGACTTTGATGCGGAAGCCTTCATTGCTGTATACAACTGTTCCGGCAATTGCTCCGGAGAGACCCAGGGCAACCCTTTCCTGCAAGTTGATGCCCCACTGCAGAGCGTAACCGATGTGGAACGCCCGGATTATCCCTGTCTGATCCCACCGAATGTGAAAGTGGAAGAAGGGCTTTACCGGTTCGAGCTACAGTTGCCTCAATCGCCGGAGAGCTACTTCATAGCCTATCAGCGGTGCTGCCGCAATGTGACGATTTCCAATATTATTGCGCCTGGCGACACCGGTTCTACCTTCTTTACTGAAATAACGCCAGAGGCTCAACAGGCATGCAACAACAGCCCGATTTTCAATGAATTTCCACCCATCATCATCTGTGCGGGGGCTCCACTGGAATTTGACCATAGTGCCACCGATGTGGACGGCCATCAGTTGGTGTACAGTTTGTGCTCTTCTTATGACGGTGGTGGCAACCTGCTCACAGATCCGCTTTACCTGACTTGTGAGGGAGCGCGCCCCGGTCCCGCCTGTCCCCCGCCTTACAATACGATCAATTTTCTGGGGCCCAATTTTACGCCCACCCAGCCGATGGGGCCGGAAGCTAACCTGCAAATCGACCCGAATACCGGTTTGCTAACGGGTACGCCGATCAATCTGGGCCAATATGTCGTTGCAGTCTGTGTACAAGAGTTCGATGCTACGGGTAATTTGCTGAGCACGACGACCCGGGATTTCCAGTTTAATGTGGCGCCCTGTGACCCCACAGTAGAAGCGGTAGTGGGGGCAGCGGACCTCAGTGCAAACCAGGAATACGTAGTGGTATCCTGTGGTCAAAACACGGTCAATTTTAGCAACGAAAGTTTTCAGGAATCCTTCATTGAAACCTACAACTGGTCCTTTATGGTAGAGGGGCAGGAGGTATCGTTTAGCGATTGGGAACCCGCTATCAACTTTCCGGATACGGGGACTTATTTTGGCAACCTTATTCTCAACCCCAATACGCAGTGTGGCGATACTGCCGACATACGTGTGGAAATTTATCCTGGCATCGAGGCGGAATTCAGCTTTGATTATGATACCTGTATTGCTGGCCCCACGGTCTTCACCGATGCCTCTTTCTCCGGTAGCGGACAAATCACAGATTGGTCCTGGGCCTTTGGCGATGGCGGGGCTTCATCCGAGCAAAATCCTGTTTACACTTATCCTGATCCGGGATCGTTCCCTGCCACCTTAACGGTTACGGACATCAATGAGTGCGAGGATTCTTACACCTTGCCCATTGATTACTTTCCCGTACCAGAGCTTATTGTGATTGCACCGAGTGACTTCACAGCTTGCGCACCCGCAGAGATCTTTTTCAATAACCTTTCCACACCAATTAGTGAGGCGTATGACATTACCTGGGATTTTGGAGACGGTGGAATGGATAGTGTGATCAGCCCCACTTATACTTATGAAATGCCAGGGACTTACACCGTGAGCATCGATATTGTGTCCCCAATCGGATGTCAGATTGATACCACCTTTGGCGATCTTATTACCATATTGCCTTCGCCCGTGGCAGGTTTTTCGTTTACCCCGGACCGCCCGAGCAACCTGGAGCCATTGGTCAGCTTCTTCGATGAATCGATCGGCGCTACCCGCTGGTCCTATGACTTTGGGGACGGCAATCAATCCATTGCTCCCAGTCCTACACATGAGTTCCGGGACACAGGCGTATACGAGGTACGGCAGATTGTCACGCACCCCAGCGGATGCCAGGATACGCTGGTGCAACTTTTGGATGTTATTCCGCAGGTGCGCTACTTCCTGCCCAATGCCTTTACCCCCAACCAGGATGGCCTGAATGATGAGTACCTGGGTACCGGTGTCCTTGAAGGGGCGACTAATTTCCGAATGATCATCGTCAACCGCTGGGGGGAAACGGTTTTTGAAACCAATGACCCCATTGATGGCTGGAACGGCCGAAAGGTCAATACGGGTGATTTTGTGCCCAATGGGGTGTATATGGTGTTGGTAACCTTCACCGGGCCCAGGGGAGACAAATATGAGTACAAGAGTGCGGCTACCGTTATTCGGTGATGGTTTAGGGTGGGGGGATTTTGGAGTGTCTGCCTTTTTAGATGGCTCATGCTCGAAATCTATGCAATCTGTATCCCAACCCTCCACGCACGATAATGGTACAATACTGATGACACTGATCTGCCCAACGAGGCCCGCCCCGCTTGAAGGCCCTCCTGGAAATCAGTGAAAATCTGCGTAATCCGTCCAATCTGTGTCCCCACCCCGCCACCCTATCAACACCAAAAAACCGTAGCTTAGCAGCAAAAAATGCTATCCAGCCAACGCCATCTTTTTGACCTGCCTGATGATGTAGCCTATTTGAATGGTGCCTATATGTCTCCCCAGTTGCGTGCAGTAGAAACCGCCGGCATCAAAGCCCTTCAGCGTAAAAGCCAGCCCTTTAACATCCAATTGGAAGATTTCTTTGAGCCCGTACAGGCGCTTCGGTCTGCCTATGCCCGCCTTATCAACTGCCCGGAGCCGGGGCGCATAGCCATCATACCTTCTGTCTCTTATGGAATGGCTGCCGTTGCGCGTAACCTGAAGCTGCAGCCCGGGGATCATATCATCCTCACACGAGAGCAGTTTCCGAGTAATTACTATGCCTGGGAGCGGATAACGGAAGCGCATGGGGCTAAGATTCGGATCGTTGACCCACCCCGGGAATCTCCCCGGGGCCAAGCCTGGAACGAGGCGATCCTGAATGCGATTGACAGTAGGACAGCTATGGTTGCCATTGGACAAGTGCATTGGGCAGATGGCACTCTATTTGATTTGAAAGCGATACGGGAACGGGCAACAGAGGCGGGTGCCTGGCTCATCATTGATGGTACTCAATCGGTAGGCGCTTACCCATTTGATGTGAAAGAAATCCAGCCGGATGCGCTGATTTGTGCAGGCTATAAGTGGCTCATGGGGCCTTATAGCATTGGGGTGGCTTACTATGGTCCGGCACTTGATGATGGCTTACCAGTGGAGGAAAACTGGATCAACCGGGTAAACAGCCATGACTTTCGCAACCTGGTCAATTACCAGCCGGATTATCAACCTTTGGCGGCACGGTTCAATATGGGGGAGCAAAGCAATTTTATTCTGGTCCCGATGCTGAAAACGGGCATTGATCAGTTGCTGGATTGGGGCACCACCAATATTCAAAGCTACGCTCGGCAGCTCCTTGGAACGGCACTCCAGGAGTTGGAATCACTCGGCTGCACGATGGAGCCGGAAGAACAGCGGGCACATCATCTTGTGGGCGTTCGGTTGCCTGTCGGGGCTGATATGAATCTTTTCCGGGAGCGGCTACAGGAAGAACAGGTGCACGTTTCCATCCGTGGCAATGCCATACGGGTATCCTGCCACCTGTACAATGAAGCGCAGGAAGTAGAACGCCTGATGAAATGCTTTAAAGCGGTGATTGGATAAGCACCGGCAACCTGCACCGGATTACAACAGATTCAACCAGTCCACACCATTCCGGACCTCCGCAGGCTTTGGCATACGCCCGTCGCGCATCAGCTCCTGAATGGCACAAAGTTCCTGATCCCGGAACAGGGAGAGCGTGGCGCTAATGGCTCCGTCTTCCACATAATGCACCAGGAAGCTATCGCCATCGAGGTCGCCCTCAACAATAGTCTCCTCTGGGCTGGAAGCATGGCCAACGTAACCCAGAATTTTGTCTTGCTGAGCCGACCAGAAGAAAGGGACCGCCTCGTAAGGCTCCCCGGCTCCTGCCATATTTTTGCCTGCTATCCGCCCCTGCTGAGCAGCGACTTTCCAGTGTTCAATCCGCTGGTTTTTGCCATTCATCGGGGGAGCGGCGATGTCCCCGGCAGCGAAGAGGTTTTCCTGAACGCGGAGGAAGGGGTCGGTGTGCAGGCTGCCATCGGATTGCAGCAGGGTTTCGGGCAGAAAACCGGTATTCGGCTGTACACCGATGCCCATGACCAGCAGATCGGTCTCCAGTTCTTCCCCATTTTCTAATTTCACCTTCTCAATCCGGCCATTGCCTTCAATCGCTTTGACATTTTGCCCCAGGTGGAAATGAACGCCCGCATCGCGATGCCATTCCTGAATCCGCTGACCGACTGCATCTCCCCAGATGTGCGCAAAGGGCAAGTGTTCGGGCGCAACCACGTGGACTTCGCAGTCCAGTTTTTGCAGGCTCATGGCGGCTTCCATACCTATGAAAGAAGCGCCAACTATAAAAGCTTTCTTCGCCGACCTGCCCGCCTGCAGAAGCGCACGGCTATCCTTCAGGCTGCGTAGCGTGTGCACATTCTCCAGGTCTGCACCTGGGATATTCAGTTGGCGGGGCTGGCCTCCCGTGCAAACCAGTAGTTTGTCATAGGCTACTGGTGCGCCAGACTCAAATTCGATTTTTTGGGCTTCCGGATCAACTTTGGTGACGCGATGCCCTTTCATGAGTACGATCCCGTGCTTTTTGTAAAACGCAGCATTCCGCAGTGGCATCCACTCTTCCGGTGCTTCGCCCTGCAGGTAATCCTTACTGCAATTGGGACGATCGTAGGGCACCTCTTCTTCAGCGGAAAATAAGACAATACGCCCCGTGAAACCAGCTTCGCGCAAGCCTTCCGCAGCGTAAGCGCCCGCGGCACCACCGCCGATGATGGCATAAGTGGCTTCGTTGCTCACTTCCGGTTTTGCCATTGGGTTTGGGGTACGATCGGAAGTCTCTTCCGGAATGTCCACCCAGATTTCATTGCCACGCAATTCTACTTCGTAAGCAGGCAGACCATCAATGCCCGGCGCTTCTACATGTTGCCCGGTTGTTGCATCAAAACAGGCATGGTGCCAGGGACAAACCAGCCGGCTGCCATTCAGGACGCCGTCTGCCAGAGGAGCACCGTAGTGGGTACATTTGGGATAGAGCGCGGAAATTTCACCATCGACGTTGGTCAGCAGGACTTCCTGATCACCCGCTTTGACGGTCTTCAGATCACCTGGCTTTAACTCATCGGCTTTAAGTACGAAATGCTGCATGGTAGGGAAAAATTTAGTTTACGCTGTTGGAAAGCATAGCCCCCTACCGATGTTCACTAATGGGCTCTTTTAATGTTTAAACATTAGGGGTTTGCTGACTTTGGTGCTTGCTGAATGAGTGGGCTAGCCTCCGTAGCATTGCTCAAGCCTGATTGATGCCGCTCCAGCCAATCGTAGGCATCTCTAATGGTAACCGCTAATGGTGTCTGTGGCATTTGCAACTCCGCGACGGCTTTGACCGGGCTAAAGTATTGCCCATCACAGGAAATACGGGCAATAGGGAGAGAAATCATAGGGCTGTACCTTAATCTTGGAGCCAGAAAAGAATGCAGTCTACCGTAGGATAATACCAAAGGAGAAGGAATCCGGAAACGAGGGGGTTTAGCATCCAGTGTTTGGCCTATCAGCTTGAACAGGTCGGCGTAGGTAAGGTTTTTATGCCCCGCAATATAGCTTTCGCCCACGCGGCCCATCTTTAGTGCATTACAAGTAGCTGCAGCCACATCTCTTGCATCCACAAAGTTCTTGCCCCCTCGGGTGTAAAAAGGCAGCGTCCCCTGAACTACAGCCAGGAGCATTGCGCCTGAGCTGGGCTTACTATCGTAGGGGCCAAACATGAACGTTGGACAGACCAGTACTGCCGGCAGACCCTGCTCCCGGACTGCCTTTTTCACCATTTGATGTGCCTGGTACTTTGAGTCGATGTAATCCAACCCGTACCGATGCCCATCAAAGACACCGGTTTCGTCCCCGGGTCTTTCCAGCGTCCCTTTTGAGAAGCTGGCTGCGGAACTAATGTATACCAGGCGCTGCACGCTATGTTTCAGGCAAGAGGCTATGATGTGTTGAGTACCCCTGACATTTACAGCCACCGTGGCTGCTGACCGGGATGGCCAAACAGAAGTGCTGGCACCAGCATGTATGACGTAATCACAGCCCGCTACCGCCCGGTCCACTTCCGGTGCATTCAACAAGTTGCCTTTTGACAATTCGATAGGGAGCCCTTTCAATACAGGAGATTGGGAAGACGGGAGCTGCAGAACTCGGACCTGATAGCCCTGACTGAGCGCCCGGCGTACGATATTTGCGCCAAGCAGTCCATCCGCTCCGGTAATCAATACTTTCAAGATAACGGGATTTTGTTTTTGATGGACTAAAGGTAGCCATTTCTGAATACAGAAATGCATGGCCATTGACATTCCTCATTGCTCACCTCCCAAAATTGCCTCAACTTTTGCCTGAAGGTATGGGACAACTTCCGTATTAAACCATGGATTCCGGCTCAGCCAACGGTTGTTGAGCGGAGAAGGGTGCGGCAAAGGCAACACTCCGTGCCCATATTCCCGATAGGCACGAACGGTTTCGGTCAGGTTGCGTTTGCGGGCATTACCCAGGTAGTACTGCTGCGCATATTGACCAATATAAAGAGTAAGTACTATTTTAGGCATCATCCGGAGCAAGGCCGCATGCCACTGAGGGGCGCATTCCGGACGGGGCGGCAGGTCACCTGTTTTCGCTTTCCCCGGATAGCAGAAGCCCATCGGCAAAATACTGAAGCAGGTAGGGTCGTAGAATGTAGCTTCGTCTACATTCAGCCATTGCCGGAGGCGCACACCGCTGGGATCGTAGTAAGGCAGGCCCTTTTCATACGCTAATCTCCCAGGAGCCTGACTGATTAAAGCAATCCGTGCTTCCGGATGAACTGCGAATATCGGACGGGGAGGCACAGGTAAAGCAGCTTTGCAAATCCGGCAATGACGCACCGAAGCCTTTAGTGCCTCTATCATAAATTAAGGTTTTAGCTCTACCCGTATTAACATCGGCGGGGGTCATCTTGTTACATTAATGTTGCAGGGTTGAAAAACACTGCATATTCAAAATCATTTCTAACCAACTTAAAGCGACAACCTCATGAAAGAAGATTGGGTAAAAGTATTCGAATCAAGAGAAATTCTGAAAACCAAATTGGTCGAAGATGCATTAAAGCAACAGGGCGTCGAAAGCCATATTCTCGAAAAGCCCGACAGTGCTATTCCTTCCCTGGGCGCAGCCACGTTGTACACGCCTCAGGGTAAGGCGCAGAAGGCACTGGAAATCATCAAGACTATTGATTTTTCAGCAGTAGAAGAAGACTAATCCACATGATAAAAAACAAAGAAAACTGGAATCCACTCACCCCTGAAGAGGAGCGGGTCATCGTACACAAAGGTACAGAGCGCCCCTTTACCGGGGAATACGACAATCACAAAGCACGGGGCGTCTACGTGTGCCGCCGTTGTGAAGCGCCACTGTATCAATCAGAGGACAAATTTTCCTCTGGGTGCGGATGGCCTAGCTTCGATGATGAAATTCCTGGTGCGGTACGCCGGGAAACGGATGCCGATGGCCGGCGTACTGAGATCCTCTGCGACAATTGTGGCGGGCACCTCGGGCATGTCTTCATTGGAGAGCGGCTTACGCCAAAAAACACCCGTCATTGTGTGAATTCCATTTCTATGAAGTTTATTCCGCAGGAAGAATGGGACCAGCAACAGCAGTAGCCACCTTTGCCTGTGGCTGCTTTTGGAGCAAGGAGTATTTTTTCAGCCGCGTGCCCGGTGTACAGTCTACACGAGTAGGCTACACTGGCGGGCACCACCCCCACCCTACTTACCAACAGGTTTGCACCAAAAAAACGGGGCATGCGGAAGCGGTGGAAGTCACGTTTGATCCGGACAAGGTGCGCTACGAAACACTTGTCCGTTTCTTTTTCGAGTTACATGACCCCACTGTAGACCGGCGCGACAAAGGCGGACAATACCGGTCTGCCATTTTTTGCCACACTCAGGCACAGCAGCGCATCGCCACTGATCTAAAAGCAAAACTGCAGGAACGGGGGTATGCGGTTAAAACCGAAATCGAAAGCGCTTCTGTATTTTGGGAAGCGGAGGACCGGCATCAGCAGTATTGCGAAAACCGGGGTATCCAGCCCAAGTCCTTCCTGGAAAACCGATGGGCAGAGCAGACGACAGATCGCTAAAAGATTACAGCCAGTTTCGCCTCCGGAAATAGTATATTAAAGCACCACTGATCATTATCATTACCCCCCAGAGGTAGTAATAGCCATACTCCCAGCTCAGTTCTGGCATGTGCTCAAAGTTCATCCCGTAGATACCCGCCAGGAAAGTGAGTGGAATGAAAATAGTGCTAATAATAGTCAGCACCTGCATAATACTGTTCATTTTGAAGCTAATCTCGCTCAGGTAAAGGTCATACAAGCCATTCATCATATCCCGGATGGTATCAATATTCTCCATGATCTGCACCACGTGATCGTAGAGGTCCCGGACAAAGACATCCGTCCCTTCGGACATGAGCGGGCTGTCAACCCGGGAAAAAGCACCGATGGCATCACGCAGGGGAGCGATCGTTTTTCGCAGGGTGATCGTTTGCAGGCGTAAGTTGTGTATTTTGCTCTTGCTGTTCCGGTTCGCATTCGCAAGAATCTCTTCCTCAAGATCATCGAGAATGAGGTCTATGCGGTCCAGCAGTAGATAATACTGGTCCACGATATTATCAGCAAGGGCATAAGCCAGATAATCCGCTTTTCGTTTTCTGATTTTAGCCCGCCCGGAGTGGATACGCTCCCGGACGCCGGGGAACAGGTCTGTCTCGTTTTCCTGAAAGGAGAGCACAAAGCCATCGCCGGCGAAAATGGCAACCTGTTCGGTCTGTACGCGTTGTTTTTCCTCATCGTAAGACAAAGCCTTCAGGATCAGGAACAGCCCGTTTTCGTAATCTTCAAATTTTGGGCGTTGCTGGGTGTCCAGGATATCTTCCAGCGCCAGCGGATGAACACCAAACCGTTGACCAAGTTGTTCCACAAGCCCTACATCGTGAAGCCCGCGCACATCATACCACCTGACCATTGCCTGTCCATCAGAATCTGGGATCTTCCCTTCTGCTCTTTGCTCCGTCACCTCGCCATCTATGCTGTATTCCACCAGCATTACCTGCGCCTCTTCCAGCTTTTTTTGACCGGTGAAGATCAGGCTGCCTGGTGCAAGGCCCGTATTTTGACGCTTTTTTTTCCGGGGCTTTAGATTAAGCGTCGCCTTTGTACTAATTTTGGGTAAACTCATGGTGGTAAAATAGCTGAATTCTGCAAAAATGCAATCCACCAGCCCAATAATCGCCAGCTCAACCCATATTGATCTAACAAAACACAGAAAATGAGTGCAACAATCAGTCCCCCTGCATTGCCTGTCGAACAATTTGAAACCACTGCCAACCTTACAGGCACGATCGTGTTAGACGGTCGGGAGAAAAGTCTGTTTAGTGCTGGCTTTATTCCTGGTTCTGTTTTTATTGGACTGGAAGGCAATTTTACGTATTGGGCAAAACACGTGCTGCCTGATCCATCGATTAAGCTCTTGCTTGTTGTGCCGGAAGCTCAGGTAGCGGAGGCTGTAAAATTGCTCCGGGAAGCCGGTTTCACCAATATACAAGGCTACCTGAAAGGCGGGTTTGAAGCCTGGCGTGTAGCCGGCAAACCGGTTGATGAAGTCCCGACGCTTGGTGTAGCCCGGTTTGCTGCCGACTTTAAAGGCGGGAAAGTAGCTCATGTGCTGGACGTACGCCGTCCCGATGAGTTCGGGGAAAGCCATATTTCCGGAGCCCAATTACTCCCACTGGAAGTTTTCCGCGACCGTATTCAGGAAGCCGACCCGGTCAAAGCCTATCATTTGCACTGCCGCAGTGGCTACCGGTCCACTATTGCGGCATCCATGCTCAAAGCCAGGGGCAGTGCGACAGTAGTCAATTTGCACGGAATGATTGACAAGGTCTTTGAAGCAGGTGTGCCGTCAGAGTAAATCATACACCCATTCTATTTTGAAGCAGTTTATACCTATCCTGGACTGGCTGCCCAAATACAAAAGCAGCTACCTAAAAGGTGATATTCAATCCGGGCTAACTGTAGCCATTATGCTTGTGCCTCAGGGCATGGCTTACGGGCTTTTGGCCGGGCTGCCCCCGATTTACGGGCTATATGCGAGTTTGTTCTCGCTGGTCCTCTATGCTGTTTTTGGTACTTCCCGTGAGTTGTCCGTCGGGCCGGCGGCTATTGTTTCCATGCTGGTTGCGGCGGGGATTTTCAGCCTTGGAGAAGGCCTGAGTACAGCAGAAATGGTCAGTATTGCCGTCTCTATTGCGCTGCTTGCGGGCATTTTACAATTGCTGCTGGGCATTTTCCGGCTGGGCGTGCTGGTCAATTTTTTATCTCATCCGGTTATTGCAGGCTTCGCCTCTGCGGCTGCCTTTATTATTGCCTTCAGCCAGTTGAAGCACCTTTTGGGCATTCCGCTACAGCGGAGCAACAATATTTTCGTGCTGGGTGGAGATGCGATTGAGCATATTGGCCAGCTGCACTGGATTACGCTTGGTATTAGCGTGGTAAGCATCATCATCATTCAGGGGCTAAAGCGCATCAGCAAAGCCATTCCCACGGCCCTGATCGTTGTGTTGTTCGGCACCCTGGCGGTGATTGGATTTGACCTCGATCAGCAAGGCGTTGCGGTCATTGGTAAAGTGCCAGAGGGGCTGCCTCCTTTTGCCTGGCCGGATTTATCGGCAGACCGCATCCTGAATATTTGGCCAATTGCGGTGACCATTTGCATCATCAGCTTTATTGAATCGGTGGCTATTGCCAAAACCATGGGCCGACAGCAGAGCAGCCCGCGCATTGATCCTAATCAGGAACTGATTGCACTGGGCATTACTAAAATTGGAGGTGCTTTTTTCCAGGCTTTTCCTACCTCAGGAAGCTTTTCCCGATCGGCTATTCATGTGGAGTCTGGGGCCAAAACGGGTATTTCATCTCTGATTAGCGCCCTGATTATCGTTCTGACGTTGCTGTTTTTTACCGAGTGGTTTTATTATTTGCCTAAGGCGGTATTGGCAGCGATTATCATTTCGGCGGTGATCAATCTGGTAGACTACAAAGAGGCCCGCCACCTTTGGACTGCTGACCGTCGGGATTTCTGGACCATGCTGACCACTTTTGTTGCCACGCTTTTGCTGGGTATTCAGAATGGGGTGCTGATGGGCGTGCTGCTTTCGCTGGCCATTATGGTTTACCGCAATTCCCGGCCCCACATCGCTGTGCTCGGGCAGTTGCCCAATTCCCGCCGCTACCGCAGTATCAGCCGGTTTTCCAATGCGCAGCAGCATGAAGAGGTACTCATTGTCCGGTTTGATGCGCAGCTCTACTTTGGGAATGCCGATTATTTCCGGGATGAGATCGAGCGGCTTGTCGCCCGGGAAGGACGAGCGCTTCAGCTTTTTATACTTGATGCTTCGAGCATACATGATATTGATACCACAGGAGCTGAAGCGCTGGGTGAAGTCATCGAGATCCTGCAGGGCCGGAATATTCGCTTTTTCATCTCAGGTGTGGTCGGCCCGGCAAGAGATGCGCTCTCCCGGCACGGGCTCATGCAGGTGATTGGCGAGCGCAATCAGTTCATCCAAATCCATGATGCGGTGGAGTATTACCACACCGCTGCCGATGCTGCGGATAGCAGCTGGACGCCGGATGCGTTGCAAACCAATGAGCCCAAAAAGAAAAACCGGAAATAACTTACATTTACCTAAAAAGAAATATGGCCAGACCACTACTCCTTTTCGCACTGTTGGCCGTGCTGCCTGGCACAGTATCTGCTCAGTTGACAACCTATTACCCTGCCAAAGTGTGGCTCAAAAACGGAGACCGCCTTACCGGCGAAATTGAAAAGCCAGACTGGGAAAAAGGTACCAAACGCCTGCTCTACCGCAGCAGCTCCGACCCCGAGCCTCAGTTTCTCAATACGGCTGACATCAACAAGGTCGTACTTACGGAAGATAAGCTGGAGCGCCGCTACCTGAGCCGGTCTGTTCAAAGATTGTACCTCCCCGACACCATACCGGTGGGCGACACCTTGCTGTACGTGCAGGACACTCTGCTACTGCAGGCAGTGGTGGAAGGCACGCTCGGCTTTTATTACCACGAAACATCGGGAGGCCGGCCGTACTATTTTTTGGAGAAGGATGAGGTCTTTACTCAACTTGTGGAGCATAATTATCAACGGGTCGGGAGCGGGCGCCGCATCCGGATGAAGCACGATAAATGGAAAGAACAACTCCGCACGGCGATGTCAGACTGCCGGCCTGCCCGGACGAAAATTGACAACATCAATTTTGCTGATGAGGCCATAAAACGCTTGTTCGTGCAGTACAACGAATGCGGGGGCCGCAAAAGGCTCGATTATGAGCTGGAGTATAAAAAAATGACCCTCCGCCCGGGAGTGCTTGCCGGCAGTGCATTCACCCGTATCAGTACCCGCGACCGCATTTTCCGGGATGTGGGTACGGGAGGCTTCACGCCCAGAATTGGTGGCAGCCTGCTCATCCTGCCCTTCCGCGGCGACGGGCGGTCGGGCTTCCTGATTGAAGCGCTTTATGCCCCATTCCGGACTACAGACGACTTCGATAACTTCGAAGCAGATGTGGACTACCTGCAACTGAATTTGGGTGTGCGCAACAGTGGTATTGCCACAGTATTCGGGAGTATCTTTGCCGGCTTTAGTATTTCCAGGGAAATTGGCAGCCCGGTACGGCTCAACCTCACAGAACGTGTACTGCAGCCCACACAGATTGGGCTCTTCGGAGGATTTAGCGTAAGCGGGGAAAAGGTGGAAGTGAGCCTGTGCTATGAGCTGGACGATATTGGCTTATTCTCGCCCAATGCGCCCTTTTTCTACGTTAGCAGCCTCAGCCTTATGGCCGGTTACCGCTTTTGATATTCCAGCTCTCCGGCTTTTATGAAAATGTTTAGATGGTTTTCCATGGGCGGAATCGGGCAGCTGTACCCATCACTGTAGGCGCACCATGGATTGTAAGCCTTATTGAAGTCGATGGTGAGCTTGCCCTCCTGGATATCGGCGGTACTGATGTCCATGTAACGGCCGCCTCCGTAGGTCTGCTCGCCATTTGTGGCATCCTTGAAAGGAAGGAACAAATGATCGCGGTACTGGGGCATACGGATGAGGCGAAGGTTTTGATAAACGGCCAGTTGCAGAGTGGTGTCTTTGAGCCGGAAGGTAGCCATACCATACTTTACATAGGGTTGGGTGGCGCCGCTGTAGGTCGGCATTTCA
The DNA here is from genome assembly GCF_022763345.1 of Phaeodactylibacter sp. GTDB lineage: Bacteria > Bacteroidota > Bacteroidia > Chitinophagales > Saprospiraceae > Phaeodactylibacter. The sequence goes on along the minus strand of NZ_JALEGS010000058.1, from coordinate 59,844 downwards.
AAAGGTTCCGCATCGGTAGCCCGCTCAAATGCTGCGGTGACCTTAAAAGCGGTATCCGGCGCGTAGAAGCGTAATTTTTTCACGCCCTTCCGATCGAGGGGTGCGCGCTGATCTTCCAGGAACTCCTTTTTGTAATGCTTGCGGTGTTTCCGGATGCTTTTGGCGTAAGCCGCATCCGCCTGCCCCCAGCTGCTCAGTGGCAGGAGGAACAGACAGGCGAATACAGCGAGCAGGTTTCTGGTTGTTATCATATTTTAGGCTTCTTTCATTGCGTTGCTGCGGACTTTTTCCCAGGCCCAGGCCGTGCGCATGATGTCGTTGACGTCCCGCTGAGGATGCCAGCCCAGTTGGTCGGCGGCTTTCTTGTAATTGGCATAAATGGCCACCACATCGCCCGGGCGGCGGGGGCCTACGCGGTAAGGCAAATCTTCGCCCGTCACCGCCATGAAGGAATTCAACGCTTCCAGTACCGTCACGCCCTCACCGATGCCGAGGTTGAAGATATCCACCGGGCCTTCCTGTTTGCCGGCGATTACATACTGCAGGGCTTTGGTGTGGGCATTGGCCAGGTCCATTACATGGATGTAGTCGCGAATGCAACTGCCGTCACGGGTATCGTAATCGTCCCCGAAAACCACCAGTTCCTTGCGCTTACCGATGGCCGCTTCGGTAATTACAGGTACGAGGTTGGAAGCCGGCGTGGTGGGGGATTCTCCTATTTTAGCGCTTTCGTGCGCACCCGCCGGATTAAAGTAGCGCAGAAGGATATTGTTGTGGCTGGGGTGGCGGCGGGAAAAATCCTGAATGATGTGCTCTCCCATTTGCTTGGTACGAGCATAGGGAGATTCGGCTTCTTCCAAAGGCGTGTTTTCGGTTACCGGCAGCTCGGAGGCATTGCCGTAGACCGAGCAGGAAGAAGAGAAGATGATGTTGGGCACCTCGTAACGTACCATACAGTCGAGGACGTTGATGAGGCTGTTGAGGTTGTTGCGGAAGTAGCGGATGGGCTGTTCAACCGACTCCCCTACATGTTTCAGGGCAGCGAAGTGGATCACGCCCACCAAATCGCTGTGCTCCCTGAACATCGCTTCAGTGGCTTCAAGATCGCAGAGATCAATAGCGTAGTTTTTTACGCGGCGTCCGGTAATGGCTTCGATCCCGTCAAGGACTTCTTCACTGGAGTTGCTGAGGTTGTCTGCCGAAATGACATCAAACCCATTATCAATAAGGTCAACAATAGTATGGCTGCCGATGTAGCCGCAACCGCCGGTCACTAAGATTTTGTGCATGGGGCAAGTGGTTTAACAGGTGGATAATTCAATGACAAAGAATGGAAGCCCTTTGGTGGCTGCCGGTTTTCGACCTACCTTTGTGCCCTGAAGGATGGGCAATGCCCCGTTCAGGAATAATCAGGCAGGGCTGGCTTAGTGTTGTCCTTGCCATCCAAAGGTAAGCCAAAATAACAATGGATAAAAAAGAACTTGCACAGGAAGTTGTACAAATTGCCCGTCATGCCGGGGCAGCCATCATGGCCATTTACAGTAAAAAAGACCTTGGGGTAGAGCTGAAGGCGGACGAATCCCCTTTGACACTGGCGGATCAGGCAGCCAATGAAGTCATCTGCCGGGCATTGGAAAAGCTGTCTGTGCAGTACCCCATTATTTCGGAAGAAAACAAGGCGGTGCCCTATGAGACCCGGAAAAATTACGATTACCACTGGCTGGTGGACCCATTGGATGGGACCAAGGAATTTATCAAGCGCAATGGGGAATTTACGGTTAACATCGCACTCATCCATGCGGGCAAGCCGGTAATGGGTGTCGTTTATGTACCTTGCTTTGACGAAGCCTACTGGGGTGCGGAGGGCGTTGGTGCCTTTATGGAAGCCAATGGGGAGACCACCAAGCTCGAAGTGCCAGCCTTTAAGCTGACTGATGAGGGTTTGAATGTGGTTTGTTCCCGGTCTCACCTCAATGAAGACACTCAGGCTTTTGTGGATAAGCTGAAGAACCCTTCGCTGGTACCTACTGGCAGTTCTCTGAAGTTCCTGATCATTGCCAAAGGGGAGGCGCATGTCTATCCGCGCCTGGGGCCAACGATGGAGTGGGACACCGCAGCTGCACAAGCCGTGCTGGAACAAGCTGGTGGTTTGGTTATCGATGAAGAAACGAAGCAGCCCCTGCGCTACAACAAGGAAAATCTGCTCAATCCGTACTTTATTGCCTACGGAGGCCTGCAGCAGTAAGCCGCCACCCAACCCCTGGAAAGCTCCGGGCTGTCTATGAAGACAAATACAGGTTCATGCCCATTGATTTCAAGGCGCTAAAGCAAGGTCCGTTCCCGCAGCCGGTCCACCATCAGTGGCTGGGGGTGGCTTGCCTGGTGGCGATGATGGTAGGCATGATGACTTCCGCTGAAGCCCTAATCAGCATTGCTTTTATTGCACTGGTTTGTAATGTGGTGCTCAACCGACAGCTTCCGCAATTGTGGCAACAGTTCATCCGGCACCCGGCACTCCTGGGCATTACCGGTATTTTTCTGGTGTATGCGCTGTCCGGGCTTTATTCTGAAAACACGGCTTACTTGTTCCGCAGGCTACGCACTTCCCTGCCCTTGCTGTTGCTGCCCTTTGCTATTTTGTCCATCCCACGGCTGGGGCGCAGGTCTTACTATGGTTTGTTGTATCTGTTTTTCCTGCTCACCCTGGTGACCTGTTTGGCAGTCGTGTATAATTACCTGGCCGACTATGCCGCGATTACAGCTTTATACAAGAAAGGGCAGGTGATGCCAACGCCTATGCGGCATATCCGGTTTAGCCTCACTGTGGCACTGGCTGTAGCGGGGGGCTTTTACCTATCTGCCCGTCGTTTCTGGTGGTGGCACCCGGCCGAGCGCTACCTGTTGCTTGGCGGCAGTCTGTTCATGATTGCCTTTTTGCATCTGCTTGCTGTACGAAGCGGCCTGCTGGCGCTCTACCTGCTGGCCGGGTTGGCCCTCTTCCGGCTTATCGTAATACGGAGGCAGTTTTGGCTCGGAGCGGGTGTAATAGTAGCAGCAGCAGGATTAGCCTACGCCGCTTTTCAATCTGTCCCGACGCTGCAAAACAAAGTGAATTATACCCGTTACACCATTCATCTGCTAATTCACGGCGGAGAAGTCAAAGAATTGTCTGACTCTCAGCGCCTGGGCTCGATAAATGCCGGGCTGTCCATGGCCAGGGCGCATCCGTGGATTGGAGTGGGTATCGGCGATATACGGGAAACGGCAGAAGCGTACTATGAAAAGAACGCCCCAGGGCTGGCTGGCCGGCAGTTGTTGCCTCATAATCAATATATTTTTGTACTTGGCGCAACCGGAGTTTTAGGCCTGGTTTATTTCTTGCTGGCCACCTTTTATCCGTTGCTGTACCGGCGTGGTTACCGGGACGCTTTCTGGGCGGCCTTTCATCTTGTTGTACTGTCCTCCTTTATGGTGGAGCATACACTGGAGACGCAGTTTGGACTGACGCTTTACCTGCTGTTTGCCCTTATGGGCATCCGGCACATTGATACCCAAAGCCCGTGCTGATTATTTGTATTCTTAGCCCGGCAAAGTATATTGCATCCTGCAAACAAAAAACAAAAGATATGATCCGCCTCGAGCACCTCGGAATTGCGGTTAAAAACCTGGAAGAGAGCAATGAGCTCTTTGAGAAAATCCTGGGCCGCCCACTCTATAAAGTAGAAGAAGTTGAATCAGAGCACGTCAAAACGGCCTTCTTCAAAATTGGAGAATCCAAGATAGAGCTACTGGAAGCTACGGCTCCGGAGAGTGCCATTGCCAAATACGTAGAGAAGCGGGGCGAAGGCATCCACCACGTCGCCTTTGAAGTGGAAGACATCTATGCCGAAATGGAGCGCCTGAAAGCAGAAGGGTTTCGCCTGCTCAATGAAGAGCCCAAGCGGGGCGCAGACAATAAGCTCGTCTGCTTTGTCCACCCCAAAAGTGCGAATGGTGTCCTGCTGGAACTTTGCCAGGAAATTAAGGAGTAGCACCGTTAATCTGGTGCAATAATTTCCATAGCGACATGGGCGGGAGTGGTCCCTATGTTCCCACCTATATCGTGAGTGCGGTTGAGCCGGTGCACCCCTTTGATGTAGCGTATGGAGCCGGTCAGAGAGCGCAGGACAATACTCTCAGTAGTGACGCCGCCGCGACGGTCGAAGTGCACGCCGTCCAGAAAAGAAGACGCGGTGATGCCGGTGGCTGCAAAGAAGGTATTATTGGACCGGATGAGGGTGTCGAGGGTGAGGACTTCCTTTAACTGCACCCCATCCTGCTTAAGCTGCCGCTTCTCCTCCACCCGTTGTGGTGCCCGCATGCACTGCATTCCACCACCCAGCGCTTTTACCGCTGCAGCGGCGATCACGCCTTCGGGAGTGCCTCCCACGCCCATGAGTACGTCAACACCGGTGCCAGGTACTGCTGCCATCAACGCACCGATAACATCGCCTTCTGCGTGAAGCGTAATGCGCGCGCCGGTCTGCCGGATTTCCTCGATGAGGGACATGTGCCGGGGTTTGTCGAGCACGAAAACGGTAAGGTCTTCCACGTTACGGCCCAGAGCTTCAGCTATATTATAGAGGTTTGAAGAGGGCGACTTGGTAATGTCGATGGCGCTTTTGGCTTCTGCCTCCACCACAATTTTGTTCATGTAAAAACTATTGCCCGGGTCCCACATGCTGCCTTTATCCGCTACGGCTATGGAGGTAATGGAATTTGGCCGCCCTTCTGCCAGCAAAGTCGTGCCTTCCACCGGATCAACGGCGACATCGACTTCCGGCCCTTCGCCATTCCCCACTTGCTCTCCATTAAACAACATGGGGGCTTGATCTTTTTCGCCTTCACCTATGATGACCGTCCCCCTCATCTCTACGGTTTTCAGGAAAGTGCGCATAGCATCTACGGCCGCCTGATCGCCTGCCTCTTTCTTGCCCATGCCCATGTATCTGGCGGCAGCAATGGCGGCGGCTTCAGTGGCACGGACCAGCTCCATAGCCAGGTTGCGGTCGGCACGTGGTATCATTTGTTCAGACATAGGTTATGCTTTTATTGAGGATAAAGATAGGGAAGTCAGGCGAACACCACTGTGCGGAATATCACTACAGCGCCAGTAATTCCGGAAATCGGTCTACAAAATAATCCGGGGCCTCCGCTTCCAGCTCTTTTCGGGAACGGTAGCCGTAAGTGACAGCGCAGGTAGGCATATCGGCGGCCTTTGCGGCTTCTATGTCATGGGTGGAGTCGCCCACCATAAGTGCCCGGCCGGCAGGCACCCCAAGCTTTTCCAGGATGCGTTGCAGCCCGGCCGGATGGGGTTTGAGTGGATAGGCATCCGGATTAGCGCCCTGCACGATGTCCATGAGCGGAGCCATATCCAGGGCTTCCGCAATTCGCCCGGTGAAGTGTTGTAGTTTGTTGCTGTAAATGGCGGTCTTTTTGGGCTTCAGTGCCCGCAGGGTATCCATGACGCCGGGATAAGGCTGGGTCTTGGTGACGAAGTGCTCAGCGTAGTACGCATCGAAGTGCGCTTTTGCGGTGCGCAGGGTGTCGGGATCGTCTGTGCCTGCCGCTTCTTTCAGCAAATAGGACAAGCCGCTGCCCAATAAAGGCGGCAAGTCTTCATAGGACAGAGTTGGGCACCCCAATTGCTGCATAGCGTGGTTCACGGCATCCGCCAAATCGAAGCGGGAGTCCACGAGCGTGCCATCCAGGTCAAAAACGATGAGGTCGATGGTGTCTAAAAAAGCCATACGATGGTTGTTTTGAGGCGCTAAAATACAGGAATTATTGGTGTGCCCCGTTGGCTGCTTTTCAATATTCCGGCCCGTCTGTCATCTTTTCGCGCTAATCAACGTTACAACACCGTAATTGCTTTCATTTTAAATCTAAATTATGCTTAAATCTAACTTTTTACTTGCATTGCTGCTTAGCCTGAGTACTTTCGTATCGGCTCAGACCTTCACCCTAATGAGCGGGGATGTAGGCGGGCAGGCGACCAAGGTACAGGAAGCCAATACTTTTGGCTGTGATGGCGAGAATGTATCGCCACAGTTGTCCTGGGAAAATGCGCCCGCAGGCACCAAGAGCTACGCCATTACGATGTATGATCCGGATGCGCCCACGGGCAGTGGTTTCTGGCACTGGGTCGCTTTCGACCTTCCGGCTGATGTCACTGAGCTGGCTGCAGGTGCCGGCAGTAAAGGTGGTAAGATGCCCAAAGGCAGTATTCAGAGTGTGACAAGCTACGGTGCGCCTGGCTATGGCGGCCCCTGCCCACCCGAGGGACACGGTATCCATCAGTATGTCATCACCGTGCACGCCCTGAAAACCGACAAGCTGGGGCTGGATGCCAATACCAACCCGGCTATTGTTGGATTTTACCTCTGGCAGAATACGATTGAGAAAGCTTCGGTTGTGATGTACTATAGCCGGTAACTTATACGCAATACGAAGTGGTTTGCGACATCAGAGCGAGCCATTTCCCAGCGTAAATGCTGAATTGAGTAGGTTTGCTGTGGCAAACCACTTAATCGTCAGTATACAATCTGATCGGGTGATCACATGACGAGGAGCAAACCGCATCCAAAAGCGAACTCCTCGTCATACAGCCCAATTCTATTTTAAGTTTAGGATGCTCATTCAAAGCCGTGGCGACAATATCTAATTTATGGCATCAGTAAAACAGGAAAAAATGACCTTTGATGTATTCAATTTTGATCAGTTTGTCACTCAACACATGAGTGGTCAGGAGCCCCCTTTTTTTTATCAGTCTAATGCCCTGCAGATTTATCCCCTTTCTATTGCATCCACCTTTATTAAGCCTCCTATCCCGCTTTTTCGGGCATCCTACAATTTCTTACTGCTGTTTTCTAATGGAGGTGGTCAGCAACAAGTTGACAACAAAATTTTGACCTTAAATGCAAATGATGCCTTATTCATTCGGGAGGGGCATCTCAATGGGATCAAATCTATTGACCCCACAACTGATGGTTACTTTATTTATATTGATAATTCCAGCATTCCTCATATTTTTTCGGACCGTTCCCTTCTTAACCGGTTTACATTTAATCCAAAGCACTCGATATCAAAGAATGATATGAATTGGATATGCGAATGCTGCAAACTCTTGAGTCCCCATGGTAACAATACCATACTAGCACAAGAAACTTACACTGCTCTAATCAGAGTAATTGTACTAAAGCTGGCAGAGAACTGGCCTGCCAATTGGAATAAGCCGGACAGGCCATCTGAAATAACGATGCAGTTCAAGGAACTACTTTATGCAAATTTCATGTCCAATAAGGATGTCAGGTTCTATGCTGAGACCCTCACTGTTAGCGAAAATTACCTAAACCGATGCGTCAAGCGCGTCACAAGTAAGCCCCCCAAACAGCATATCCATGAGCAAATCATCAACCATAGCAAGATTCTACTGAAAGACCAGAGCAAAGACATTGCGCAGATCGCTTTTGATCTCAATTTTTCTGACCCCTCTTATTTCAGTCGGCTGTTCAAGCAAATGACCCGGTGTACGCCTTCCCAGTATCGGAGCCGCATTTTGCAAGATTTGTCCGGATAACCGCATGTTTTCTCTTAACACATGCATGTTCATTCGCTGCAGTTTTGTACCAACAAAACTTAAAAAAGAATGAATACTCTTAACTCCACACTACAATCTATTTTCCTCCTTTTCTGCCTTTTTGCCACCTCACTGTCAGCCAGTGCTCAGGGTAATGGCAACCTTTCCGGTTATGTCAAAGACGCTAAATCCGGAGATCCCCTTATTGGCGCTACTGTACAATTAGAGGGTACAGCAACAGGCACAACCACAGACATAGAGGGCTACTTTGAGTTAGAAGGCATCGAACCCAAGGCCTACAACGTTACGGCAAGTTACTTAGGCTATCAGTCTGCCACTTTGTACAATATAATCGTCCGGTCTGCAGGGACCCCTCCTGTCAACTTTGAACTTACTGAGGCTACCGAGACCCTGGATGAAGTGGTTGTACAGGCCAGTTCACTGGATGATATTGTAAGTCCTCTATCATCGCAAACCCTATCAGCAGTTGAAATTTCAACCTATCCGGGCGGAAATAACGATATTGCCAAAGTCGTCCAATCACTGCCAGGCGTTTCCGGTTCTATCGGGGGGTTCAGGAATGACGTGATCATTCGAGGGGGCGCACCTAACGAAAACGTGTACTACCTAGATGGCGTAGAAATCCCCAACATCAATCACTTTGCCACACAAGGCAGCGCCGGTGGCCCCATTGGTCTTTTGAATGTTTCTTTTATTGAAGACGTAGATCTTTCTACTTCTGCCTTTAATGCCCGCTATGACAACCCTCTTTCCGGCGTATTGCAATTCAACCAACGAACAGGCAGTGCCCGGGAATTCAAAGGCAACGTCCGGGTCAGTTCCTCTGAAACAGCTCTGACGCTGGAAGGCCCGCTTTTCAAAGGTGACAATGAAGCTTCTAATACCACCTACCTCATCTCCGGCCGGCGCTCCTACCTGCAATTGTTATTTGATTTGATTGGCTTGCCCATACTTCCGGATTACTGGGATTACCAGTATAAAATTAACCATGAGTTTGATGAGTACAATGAAATCAGCTTGATTGGGGTAGGATCTATTGATGACCTTGCCGTTAATGCCATTGAGGAATTTGACCCCGAGCAACAGGCCGCTCAGGAACAGGTGCCGGTCATCCGGCAATGGACAACTACAGTAGGTTTGTCCTACAAACGACGCTTCAAGTCTGGCAATGGCAACTTCCGTTCAACCCTCAGCACTAATGTTTTGAATAATGAGTTCACTCGATTTCAGGACAACGTAGCGGAAACCGGAGTGCTCTTTCAAAACGACAGCCGAGAGTCCGAAATCAAATGGCGGAATCAAGTGACCAACTACCTGGAAGAGTGGATACTCAGTAGTGGATTCAGCATCCAACGAGCTAACTACACCAATGCGACTTTAAATTTTATTAACCCGGTAAATTTCGATACAGAGATTGATTTTTATCGCTATGGCCTTTTTGTACAGGCGGCTCGTACACTCTTGAACAACCGCCTGGACCTTTCCTTTGGTATTCGAGCAGATGCCAATACCTTCACCAACCAAAAGAATCAGTTATTAGAAACGCTCTCTCCACGTATTGGAATGTCCTATGCCCTGGATCAGGCAAAGCAATGGAGGTTAAATGGATCAGTAGGTATTTATTACAAGATCCCTCCCTTTACTATTCTTGGCTTTCAAAGCAACGAGGGTGTCTTTGTCAATCAGGACGCCCAGTACATCCGCAGCACTCATTTCGTAGCCGGTATCAAGTATAAACCCCGACCATCAACCACGATTTCCATGGAAGGCTTCTGGAAAATATATGATGACTATCCGGTCTCTATCGTTGACAGCACCTCATTGGCAAATAAAGGGGCGGGATTTGAAGTACTGGGCAATGAAGCTATTGAATCAATTGGTGAAGGGCGGACTTACGGGCTGGAGCTGCTTCTACAGCAACAGTTCACCGGTAACTTCTACGGTATCCTGGCTTATACCCTTTTCAAAAGCGAATTCACAGGTTTTCAAGATAACTACCGCCCCTCAGCCTGGGATAGCCGTCATCTGCTGACGTTCACCGGAGGGTATCAACTGGGCAAGAACTGGGAAATAAGCCTGAGATACCGATTCGTAGGGGCTACTCCCTATGCCCCAGTCGATCAGGAGCAGACACTTGCTTCCTATCCTGCTCTTATTCTGGATTACAACCGACTGGGCACCGTGGAGCTGAATACCTTTAATCAAGCCGATATCCGCATCGACAAAAAATGGAATTTCAAGAAAGCTTCCCTTAATATCTTTCTGGAAATCCAAAATGCTTTTGCCCAGGAGATACCCGAGCCCCCTACTTTTGGCCTGGACCGCAATGATAATGGGGACATCATTATGCCCAGGACACTTGTTGCTGTTCCGATTAACAATGGGGAAGCCCTTCCAACAGTTGGGGTTGTCTTCGATTTTTAGCCTTTCGTATTGCATTGAGAGTCGTTAGCCCGTTTGTAAAATTATTTGTTTCTTAAAACAAAATGATTTACTTTTGAGGCACCCTCCAGCATACTATGAAACGCTATGCTGACTACGCTTGTCAGCTACCCGGCTGGCAAGCGTGCCCCAGCGTAGCCTGAAAACCAAACAGCATGTTTGAACGAGCCATCCTGCACCTGGACCTCGATGCCTTTTTTGTGTCCGTAGAGCAGCTGCACAACAGCGAACTGCAGGGCAAACCCCTAATCATTGGCGGCAGCAGCGGCCGGGGCGTGGTCGCAAGCTGTAGTTATGAAGCGCGGCGCTTTGGTATCCGCTCCGGCATGCCTATACGCCATGCACTGCTGCGCTGTCCGGACGCGACGGTGCTGCGGGGCGATATGGAAAACTACCTGAAGCATTCCAGGCTGGTTACAGAGATACTGGCAGAGGATGCTCCTGTGCTGGAGAAGGCTTCCATTGATGAGTTCTACCTGGATATTAGCGGTATGGACCGCTACTTTGGCTGTTGGAAATGGTCGCAGGAGCTGCGGCAGAAGGTCATTCGCGAAAGCGGCCTGCCTTTGTCCATTGGCTTGTCGATTAACAAGCTGGTTTCGAAGGTCGGTGCAGGGGAAAGCAAGCCTAACGGCGCACAGCTGGTGGAATCAGGCCGGGAGCAACAGTTTTTGGCCCCACTGCCTGTGCGCCGCTTGCCGGCGGTGGGGCAGGTGACCTGCCACCGGCTGAGCCAAATGGGCATACGCACAGTGCAGGCGCTTAGTCAGGTGCCGCCGTTGTTACTGCAGCGCGAATTTGGCAAGCCCGGCAGGCAATTGTGGGAAAAAGCGCACGGCATTGACCACCGGCCCGTCGTGCCTTATACTGAACGGCAGTCTATCTCCACAGAGCGTACCTTTCAGACCGATACGACGAATGTTGAATTCCTCCGCACCACCCTCAATCAGATGGTAGCTCAGCTGGCTTTCGAGCTCCGGCAGTCCGGGCGGCTGACCGCCTGCATCACCGTGAAGCTGCGGTATACCGATTTCAATACCTTCACCCGGCAGCACCGCCTGCCTTATACAGCTTCCGACAGCACGCTGCTGCATCATGCGCAGGAGTTGCTGGAACAATTGTATGAGCGTCGTCAACTGGTACGCCTGTTGGGCGTGCGCTTCAGCAAGCTCGTGCCCGGACACCCACAACTAAGCCTTTTTGACGCCTCAGCGGAGGAGCAGCGCCTGCAGGCGGCGATGGATGGAATACGGCAGCGGTTTGGGAAGAGGGCGGTGGGAAGAGGGGCCGGATAGATACGATTTCCTTGTTGCCGCGCTTGATTGAATTTGCCTATCTTTACGAGTATGAAAAAACTGCCCATCGGCATACAGAGCTTTAGCGAAATACGCAACGGCGGATACGTCTATGTGGACAAGACGGAGCTGGTGCACCGTATGGTGACGATGGGGAAGCCTTACTTTCTCTCCCGGCCCCGCCGCTTTGGCAAATCGCTGCTGGTATCTACGCTTAAGGAGCTGTTTGAGGGCAACAAGGCCCTGTTCGAAGGATTATGGATTGAAGCGCATTGGGACTGGGAGCAGCGCCATCCGGTGCTTCACTTTTCCTTTGACGCCATGGATTACGAACAGTCAGGGCTGGAGAGCGCTTTGTCAAGAGCTCTGGATGGACAAGCGAAAAGATTGGGGCTGGAGCTTAGCCTCTCGAACTACAAAGCCCGGTTCAATGAGCTGATCACCGCCGCTCATGAAAAGTACGGGCAGGTCGTACTACTGATAGACGAATACGACAAACCCATCATCGACTACCTGAGCGCCGAAAGCATAGCGCAGGCGAAAGCCAACCGCGATATTTTGCGGGAGTTTTACGGCATCATCAAGAGTGCGGATACGCAGCTGCGGCTGGTGTTTATTACGGGCATCACCAAGTTTTCAAAAGTGTCTATCTTCTCTCACCTCAACAACCTGAATGACCTGACGCTCGACCGGAATTACGCCACCCTGACCGGCTACACCCAGCAAGAGCTTGAACACTACTTTGAAGATCACCTGGAGGCTACCCGGGAAACGCTGGGCATTACCATGAAGGCCCTCCTTGAGAATATGAGGATTTGGTACAATGGCTATTCCTGGGATGGCAAAGCCCGGCTTTACAACCCGTTTGGCATACTCAATTTTCTGTCTAAGCAGCAGTTTACCAACTTTTGGTTTGCTACAGGCAGCCCTAATTTCCTGATTGAGCAGATGCGGGAACGGCAGCTTTTTGACGTGGAAAACATGGAGGTCAGCAGTATCGTGTTTGAGCAGTTTGACCTGGATTATGTAGCGCCGGTTTCCCTGCTCTTTCACGCTGGCTACCTTACGGTCAAATCAGTTGATGTCATGACGGGCGAGTACGTGCTTGACTACCCCAACAAAGAAGTGCGGGAAAGTATGTACCAATTTCTGATCGATGAACTGGCACCGGAGCAAGGCCACCGGCATACCGGCCGTACGATACGGGATATGCGGCAGGCTTTTAATACCGGCGATCTTGAGCAAGTCCGTCAAATCCTTGATAGCATGCTCGCGGGCTTGCCTTACGAGACGTTTGACAAAAAATCAGAAGGGCTCTACCACGGCTTAGTACATATCATTTTCAACTACCTGGGCATCTATGCGGATAGCGAAACGCACTCCTCCCGCGGCCGTGCCGATGCCATTGTGCAGACTCCGGATACCGTCTATATTTTCGAGTTCAAGTTTGGGGAGTCTGCTGAGGCGGCTGTAGCTCAAATCCGGGAGCGTGCGTACGCGGATCGTTTTCGCAGCAGCGGGAAGCACATGCTTGGCATTGGCGTTAGCTTCGATGCAGCGCAGCGGGCAATCGGAGGCTGGGTGGTGGAGGAACTATAAAGGCCCTCTCCGCGCCTGCACCTCTTCTCAGGCATGGATTAATTTACTACTTTTAAAGCCTAATCAACCGCTTCGGGCGGGGACACATTAGCTGCCATAAATCCGTGCCATGAAAAAAGTACTCATCCTATTTGCTCACCCCAGGTTTGAGCAGTCAAGGACGAATAAAGCCCTCATCCAAAACATAAAAGGTATGGAGGGCGTAACTTTCCATGACCTGTATGAGCGCTACCCCGACTTCCATATTGATATTCCATATGAAAAGGATTTGCTTGCCCAACACGATGTTGTGGTTTGGCACCATCCGTTCTATTGGTACAGCTGCCCGCCCCTCATGAAACAATGGATTGACCTGGTGCTTGAATATGGCTGGGCGTACGGGCCACAGGGCAATGCCCTTGCTGGCAAGCAATGCCTGCAAATCATCACGACAGGAGGCTCAGCCAAAGTGTACTGTTCAGAGGGGCGCAACCTCTATTCTATCAATGAATTTCTGCGGCCCTTTGAGCAGACAGCAAGGCTCTGTCAGATGAAATACCTTTCACCATTTGCAGTGATGGGCACGCACCGGTTATCCCAAGAAGACCTGGAAAAGTTTGCCTGGCAGTACCGGCAGGTCATCGACTATCTGCAGGAAGGCAAATCCCTGCAAAGCCTGGAAAACTGCGTCTTCCAAACCGATATTCCTGAACTCAGCAACCTCAGCCAGTCATGACCGGAAGTATTCTTCTTCAAGCAATCGTTTTTCTCGCCGGGGCAGTCGTTTGTGTTCCCATTGCCAAACGGTTTGGCCTGAGCGCCGTGCTGGGCTATTTGCTCGCCGGTATTCTAATCGGCCCTTTCCTGCTGGGTTTTGTAGGAGAAGAAGGGGAAGATATTCTCCACTTTGCCGAGTTTGGCGTCGTGATGATGCTCTTCCTGATCGGGCTGGAGATTGAGCCCCGGAACTTCTGGAATATGCGGAAGACCATTGTGGGCATGGGCGGACTACAGGTAGTGGTTACCATGGGACTTTCCTTCCTGATGTTTATCCTGATGGGTTATGAATGGAAAGTCGCTTTAGCCATCTCCATGGCAGTGGCACTGTCTTCCACGGCTATTGTCCTGCAAACCCTAAAGGAGAAAGGGCTGATGAATACCACTGCCGGGGCTGCTTCTTTTTCTATACTGCTGTTTCAGGATATTATCGTGATCTTCATGTTGGGTGCCCTGCCCTTGCTCTCGGTGGCCAGTCATGGTGCAGAGTCAGATGATCACCACGGGAGCATCAACTTGCTGGAGAATCTACCCCTGGGGCTACAGACGCTTGTCATTATTTCCTCGGTAGCGCTGGTGGTGCTTGCGGGGCGTTATCTGTTCGTACCTATGTTGAGACTAGTGGCTAAAACCGGGGTAAGGGAGCTGCTGATCGCTTCTGCTCTGCTCATCGTCCTGGCGATTTCCTTTTTAATGGAGCTGGCAGGGCTCAGCCCGGCACTGGGCGCTTTTTTGGGCGGCGTGGTGTTGGCAACTAGCGAGTTCAAGCATGAGTTGGAAAGCACGCTGGAGCCTTTCAAAGACCTACTGCTAGGCTTGTTCTTCATGGCGGTTGGGGCGTCAATTAACTTCGTGGTGGTGAGTGAAAACCCGTTGATGATCAGCGGGCTGGTCATTGGAATCATCCTTTTGAAAGCCCTGGTCCTGTTCATCGTGGGCGCGGCCTTCAAAATGAAACTGGACCAGCGGCTGCTCATGACCGTCAGCCTGGCACAAATTGGAGAATTTGCCTTTGTGCTCTTCTCTTTCGCCTTCCAACTGGAAATTCTGGGCAGAGCGGTAACCGATATGATGCTAGTGGTTACGGCCATATCCATGACCCTTACGCCCATACTCGCTATGCTGAATGAACGCCTTGTTCTGCCGCGTTTTGGCACCAAAGAGTCGGTGGAACGCCCCATGGACGAGGTGGAAAAGCACAGCAAAGTCATTATCGTGGGCTTTGGGCACTTCGGAAATACGGTTGGCCGGTTTCTCCGGGCGTTTGGCGTAGAGCCTACCGTACTGGACTTTGACTCCAACCGGGTCGACTTTTTGCGAAAAATGGGCTTCAAGGTGTTCTACGGAGATGCCAGCCGGATGGATTTGCTGGAATCGGCCGGGATCGCAGAGGCGGATATCCTGATCACCACTATCGGCAACCCGGGTGTCACGGCGGACCTCGTGAAGCAGGTCAGGAAAAAATATCCGCACGTCAAACTGATGGTCCGCGCCCAAAATCGGTACGATGCCTATGAATTGCTGAACATAGGCGTGGAAAATGTATACCGGGAATCTTTGGATACCTCCGTTAAGCTAGCCAGTGATGTGCTGAGCGAAATGGGCTTCCGAAAGTACACCCTGCACCGGCAGGCTCAGCAGTTCATCCGCTCAGATGAGGAAAGCCTCAGAAGGCTGGCTTCACAGCCCCGCAATGAAGCAGCCTATATCTTCAAGGCCCGGCAGGAAATCGCCGCGCAGGAGAAGCTGTTGGAAGAAGACCGGCGAAGGGGCCTCCTTGAGGACGACCACCTGTGGGATAGCGAACAGATGCGTATGGCTAAGCAGTAGGGGGGGACAACGGGCGTCCAATACCCTACCGCACTGTCACCGGTAACGTCTGCACCTGTCCCTCACCTTGTATGCGGAGATAATACGTACCAGCCGCCCACTCCGTCACATCCACTTCAAAAGAAGCCGGAGTTTGTTTCAGGTTACGGCTGAAAATTTGCTGGCCGTTTACCCCAAAGGCAGTCAGGGTAACAGGCCGGCCCTGCCATGCTCCGAAGTCAATCCGCAGCCAGTCTGCTGCCGGGGACGGGAAGGCATTGGCGAAAGCTACGGTTGCCAGGTCGTTGGCACTGACCACCACAACGGATATCTCGGTACAGCTTATATCGCTGCCTGCACTGTTTATGGCGGTCAGGCAGACGTTGTAGGTGTTATTTGCCATGTAGGTGTGGGTTGGGTTTTGTACCGCGCTGCTATTGCCATCACTAAAGTCCCAGAACCACTCGGTGGGGTTATTGGCGGAAGCATCGGTGAACACAAGCGTACCTTCTCCCTGGTCTTCAAAAGTGAAACTGGCGGTGGGTGGCAGTATGACCACAACTTCCTGGCAACTGACATCGCTGCCTCCCAGATTAGTGGTAGTCAGGCAAACGGTATAAGTACCGGGTGCGCTATAGGTATGCAGCGGATTTTGCTCCGTACCCGTGTTGCCATCGCCAAAGTCCCAGGACCAGCTGAGGGGCATATTGGTGGAAGCATCAGTAAACTGTACCTGTCCCTCACTGAGCAGCTCTGCGGAAAAATCGGCGACCGGGGGTTCGTCACTTGGATTAATAGCGGCAAGATAAGTGGCGGAGATGGGGTTGCCATCCACGTCAAAGTCAACACTGCACACGGTGCCTACCCCGTCTGCGCCCCACCATTCATAAGAGACGGTCGTGTTTTCGAGCACATCGATCAGGATGAAACTGCCGAAGATTTTCACGTAAATAGAGTCGGCTGTGGTAATGACACTACGTTGTCTCAGTACTTCAAAGGTACCCGCCGGAACGGTAATTTCACCAAAGGCATCTACCTCGGCATCCACGGTACCGCCGCCAATCAGGCGGACCGAGTCAGCGCCAAAAGTTCCTCCATCAATTTCCAGCTGGTAACTAAATTCATCTTCAAATACCGCTCCGTAAGTAGTGGGCAGGGGAAGCAATTGCTGTTGATTTTCGAAGGCTACCGTGTAAATTGTACCGTCCGGGCCGGGTGCCGACCCGCCTGCAGCAAACAAGGCATCAGGGGTAACTTCAGCAAAGCTGTACAGGCCATTGCTGCCTTCAAAGGCGAAAGTGGCTGCAGGGAAAAGATCAGCAGCCGGTGTTTCGGAAGGCATGACGACTGTATTGGTGAATACTTCATCGGCATCAAAATTGAGAAATGACCAGGTTTGAGCATCAGCGCTGGCCGGGCCTACATCAACACTTGTCAAGAAGGTATCCACGGCATTGGCGTAAACTTCACCAAAGGCGGGTATATCATCGGCAGTGAGGGTAATCTGTGCTGTGGTGCCGATAGAAAAGAGGCAAATGAGGGGGAGAAGGATGGAGCTCTTGAGTTGCATAGTTCAGTTTTTGGTAATTTTCTCCAATATTTGAAGCGTTGGTACTTCGTTGCGATGTTGGAGCACTTCTTCGTTGCCCCAACGGCTGAAAGCCCCAAAATTACATTTAATTACCTTCAAATTCAATTTGCCGATGATGCCACGCTACCTGATCCCCCTTTATTGGACCCTTGCACTGATAGAAATCTACGGGGAGCATACGCTTACCGAACCGGTTATTCTGGCTGTGAAACCACTTTTGCTGACGGTCTTGTCGCTTTGGTTTTACCTGGAATGCCGGCCAATGGGCAGCCGATTCAGTGGGTTGGTACTGGCCGGGCTGATCTTTTCCATAGGTGGGGATACCCTGCTGATGTTTGTGGAGTACGGGCCCCGGGCTGAGCAGTTTTTCCTGTTTGGGCTGGGCAGCTTTCTCGTCGCACAGGTGTGTTATGCGGTCGCTTTCTGGACTTATCCGGGTGCAAAATCCGGGGACATACGGCAGAAGCCCTGGCTTGCCCTGCCATTTCTGCTCTACCTCGTGGGAATATTAGGTATGCTCTGGGCAGGTATACCTGCGGGCATGAAAGTGCCGGTTGCCGTCTATGCTGCTGCGATCGTCACCATGGCAATGGGCGCCTTCAACCTGCGGGGTCGGCTGAGCCGGGAGCACTTTCTGGGACTGATGGCTGGGGTGCTGCTTTTTGTGCTATCCGACAGCCTGATTGCAGCAAATAAATTCGGGCAGCCGGTGCCCAATGCGCGGGTGCTGATTATGAGTACGTACCTCCTGGGGCAGTATTTCATTGCGCGGAATGCGGCGGCGATACGTCCGGAAATGAGATAGGGCGCCCTGATGTACACCAGGACGCCCTATTCTGAGGTTAATGAATTGACAGCCTAATTTTTTAACGCATAATTACAAATTTCTTGCTCTTACGCTCCCCTTCCCACACTAAATGGAAGGTGTATACTCCGGCTGGCAACTGTGCTACATTGATCTGTGCCTGTTGCTGCCCGCGGTCTAATTGCTGCTGCTGACGCAGAACAACCTTACCGTTCAGGTCTACGACTATGGCACTGACCTGTGCTGCTTTCGGCAGTTCGAAGGTGTATTGCAACAGATCCTGAGCGGGGTTCGGGAACAGCTTCAGTGCTTTACCCGTATCAAGGTCGCCTACTGCCAGGCCACTGGAAGGCGGCGCCATCGCACTCGCCACACAAGAGGTCACGGTGCTGAGGTCAACGCTCATCGTGTTGGACGCATTGCCATCATAACCATCCTCCAGTGATACGGTTACAGAGGATACATCACCTGGGATAGAAACGTCCACGCTGCTTACACTTACACCGCTGAAGGTACCGTACGTTTGTGTGGTACCATTGCCATCCACGTAGGTTACAGTCACGATTTCGGTATAACGGGTCGTTGGGTTACCATTCGGCTTGTCGTTAATATTGGAAACGGTAAAGCTCACGTCGAAATGGCCTGCTCCAAAGTTCACTGAAGTAGACGAACTTCCAGGACCACTATGGGTCAGTGGATTGGTTGGGAAGTTGTCCGTAGCAGTTGTACATCCTCCTCCGGTATCACAACCGTCAGGGATACCATCGCCATCAGAATCGATCGTGTCATCAAAGCCAGGGCAAACATCATCAGCATTACAAACGCCATCACCATCATCGTCCGGGCAAGGGCCGCCGGCACCACATGAGGTCACCGTGCTCAAGTCTACACTCATGGTATTGGAGGCATTGCCGTCGTAACCATCTGAGAGGGAGACAGTGACAGAAGTAGCTGCGGCAATGCTTACATTCACACTGCTCACATTCACACCGCTAAAGGTGCCGAAGGTCTGAGTGCTGCCGTTACCATCTACGTAGGTCACGGTGACCACCTCAGTATACCGGGTATTTGGGTTGCCGTTTGGCTTATCGTTGATATTGGAAACGGTGAAGCTAATGTCTTCATGAACACTACCAAAATCCAGCGTAGTGGAGCCTGAACCCGGACCGCTATGCGTAAGAGGATTGGTCGGGAAGCTATTGGATACCGTCACACAGTTATTGCTGTCGCATCCATCCGGAATACCGTCTCCATCGGTATCCGCGCTATCGTCAAAACCGGGGCAGGCATCATCTGCGTCGCAAACGCCATCGCCATCGCTATCCTGGAATGTACCGGCGCAATTGCAATTGGCATCGAGTACATCGTTCACGGTACAGGCATTCCCATCATCGCAGGCATCGCCTGGCGCAGGTGCAGCAATCGTAACGGTATTGGTCGCAGTACAACCGTTCGCATCCGTTGCGGTTACGGTGTAAGTCCCGGCGCCCAGTCCGGAGATGGCAGATCCTGAGCCACCGTTACTCCAGCTGTAAGTGTAACTACCCGTTCCGCCAGAAGCAGACGCAGACGCAGAACCATCACTGGCACCGGTGCAACTGGCATCGGTACCACTCGCAGAAACACTAACTGCCGAAGGCTGGCTGATTGTTGCTGTTGCAGTTGCCGTGCTGCCTTCACTATCAGTTACCGTCACGGTGTAGCTTCCCGCGGAAAGGCCGGAAGCCGTAGCGCCGGTAGCTCCATTGCTCCATTGGTAGGAATAGGGGGATACACCATCAGTGGCCGTAGCAGTGGCACTTCCATCACTTCCTCCAGCGCAGGAAACATCGGTAGTGCCTGATATGCTGGCTGCAAGCGTAGGGGTGGAGCTTAGGCAAAATGGGGTAGTTTCGGATGACTGGAAAGAACCGCCGGAAGCCAGTACTGTGCCCGAAGCGTCCTCCAAAACGTAAGAGCCATTACCAAACCCGCAGCAGATGCCGTCGCCGTAGGAGTCAAAAATGTTAAACTCGTAGCAACCGTCATTAAGACAATTCACTTCAACCACGGTCGAACCCGCACCGCTGTATGGCCCACCGGAAGCGTAGGTCAGCCCATTGGAGGTTATGGTCCAGGTCGTTTCGCCGGGATAGTTATCCAAATTGATGGTTAGCGTGACATCCTGCCCATTACAAGGGCAGGGAGCGCAGTCAGGGCCACCGCAATCTACCCCCAGCTCATCGCCATTCTGAATACCGTCGTCGCAGGTTGGGCAGGCCGGGCAGTCCGGGCCACCACAGTCTACACCGGTTTCATTACCGTTCTGAATGCCGTCTTCACAGGAAGGGGGCCCACAAGCTACTGTGCAGGTGGCATTGGCGACGCTGTTACGAATGACATTACCGGGCTGCGGGCCAAAACCTTCATTGAAGTTGATACCCACGCTTTGCAGGTGGCAATAAGACATAATTGTACCTCCAACGGAAGGGTTTCCAGGCAGTGGGCAGGTGCCCTCAGTGCTGCCAGAGCAACCATCAATTGCAGTATTGTTCCCATTCCAGACACAGGCGTGGGTGTGGCGGGAGCCCCAAAGGTGCCCAAATTCATGGGTCACCACCATTACAGACCAGGAGTAGGTCGGCACTTGGGCATAGGTCGAGTTTACATTACTGAAGCTCATGCTGTTATCAGGATTGGGGTTGCAAAGGCCAGAGAATCCAGCTGCAATACCTCCGCTCGCCTGATAGGAGATCAGCTGGGCAAGGTCGCCATTGAAAGACCCCAGGTTGGCCTGGAAATCACTCAGCATACCACTGCTTGATGTGCTGGAATAAGGGCTGGGCACATCCCAGACTACGATCTGAGAGACCACAGCAGAGATGCTTTCGTTCGCATAAAGGGTAATGACCTCATTCATAAGGCCGGTCGTCCAGTTGGCCGCACCGGTAACGCCGCCTTTTCCGTTGTGGATGTCGTGGTCTACCTCCATATACAAACGGATGCAATCGCCTACAGCACGGGTATCTCCGGAGAAGACCAGGTCCTTGCGCTTGTAGCCGATGCCGTCATCGGGCGTGCCGCACTCGAACGGCAGATCGTGCAGTACATTAAGGTCGTTGTAAAGGATGTGCTCCCCATCAGTAAAGCCAGCGCCCTGCAGCTTACCTAAGACCAAGTTGCCAGCATCAGAAGCAATCAGCCCCATCACCTCGCCTTCAAGCACAGAAAGGGCGACTACTGATTCGGGATCGCCTTTGATGATCCCACGGTAGTGCATGCCCAGGGGGACATCGGTCACTTCGCGGCCAGAGCCCAGGGTCAGTTTAAAATCAGAGGTAAAGATAGGCGCCTGCGCGATTAACAATTCCAATGGTTCGCCTTGCCCGGCATCAGGTAGCAGAAGCGTCATCGTCTCCGGGCTGCTTGCCTTGATCTCCTCCAGAAAAGAGGCATTAAATGTGAGTACCTGGAAATCCGTAACGGAAGCATCGAGCTCCGTAACACGGGCTTTCAGTTCAGGTGCAGCATTAAAGGGAGCGTAATCCCGGAAAGCAGCTTTTTCAGCTTGATAGGACTCAATCAAATCCAATGGGATAACTGGCCGTTGCTGAGATTGAGCAAATAGCAACAGGGTGCTTGCAGTCAATAGTAATGTCAATAGTTTTTTCATACTAATTTTGAATTAATGTTAAGTTTTGGGAAAAGAATGACCAACCCTGCCCGGTGAGGCAGTGGTAAATCCTTTGGTTGTTCTTAGTGGTGATCTTTTGGTGTCAGGTAACCTCCGGTACACACCCGCAAACCTGCGAATGAACAGATGGCAAAACCAGGGAAACGCGAAAGGAACAAAAAGCGTGCTGGGGACTTAAAAATTCATTCTATTGAAAATCAAATATATCAAAAAATAAACATTTGCAAAGTATCTGACAGATTTTCTGCTTTTCAGTCTTGTCTGATTTAAGAAGGCATTTGACCTCTTGCCCTTGCAGAGCAGGAGATTTATACCGATATTGAGCGGATTGATTGATTTGAACACCAAGCTATGAAATTCAAAATCTTAATCTGCCTGCTGCTCACAGCGGGTGCGCTCTCTGCCCAAAATGGACTGGAAGGGCTCTGGACGGGTTCCATTATTGAGAAAAGCACCGGAGAAACGCTGCCGGTCGAACTCTACCTTACCCTTGAAAAAGGCTACATCAAAGGGATGTCTTATATCCACGTCACTAAGGATAGCGTGATCACACAGGAGCTGGTTGGCAAGATGTACCAGGATCGCTCCATCTACATGCGGGAAGTGACCGACAGGGAATACAGCATCGACAACCTCAACCCTGAGGTACTGGAAGGTGGCAAGTATGTCCGTAAATACCAGTTTGAATTCAAGCGGAGCATCTGGGAGTCTTCGCTCAATGGTTTCTGGCAGGAGATTACGCCTACCCCGTTTGCCGTAGAACGGAAGCTGGGGCAAATCAAACTGGAACGGAAGAAACCGGGCGATTCTTCCCGGGTATAGGAAGCCCCCGCTCTACAGCAAGTAAAACGAGGGCTTTGCTATTCCAATTGAGTTGTGATCCTCTTAATTCAATAATTCGTAGATGCCGGCGATACCTTGCCCGCCACCTACACAGGCGGTCACCATACCGTATTTATTGCCACGGCGGCGCATCTCATTGAAGAGCTGGGTGGAAAGTTTCGCACCGGTACAGCCCAGCGGGTGGCCGAGTGCAATAGCCCCTCCGTTTACGTTTACGATATCGGGGTTGAGCCCGGCTTCCTGAATAACGGCCAGGGCCTGGGCGGCAAAGGCTTCATTGAGCTCGATCAGGTCGATATCGTTGAGTTTCAGCCCGGCGTACTTCAGCGCTTTAGGGATAGCGACGCAGGGGCCAATGCCCATGTACAAGGGATCCACACCGGCTACGGAGCAGGAGACCAGGCGGGCAATCGGCTCGAGGTTGAGCTTTTTGACCATTTCTTCGCTCATCACCAGGGTGAAAGCCGCACCATCGGAAGTTTGGGAAGCGTTGCCCGCAGTCACTACGCCGCCCTGCGCAAAGACCGGGCGTAACTTGCCAAGCGCTTCGACCGTGGTGGAACGGCGTACGCCTTCATCCATGCCTACGGTGTGCTCACTGCTCACCCGTTTGCCGTCTTTTACGAATACATCTTCCACTTTTACCGGCACAATTTCATCATTGAATTTCCCGCCGTCGATGGCCTCAGCCGCCTTTACGTGCGAGCGGTAGGCAAATTCATCGGATTGATCCCGGCTGATGTTGTACTTGTTGGCTACGGCCTCGGCCGTCAGGCCCATGCTCGCCAGGTAATTAGGCGTGGAGGAAGCGACCTTGTAGCTGGGTGCGAGCTTGTAGCCCGTCATCGGGATAGAGCTCATGCTTTCGGTACCGCCGGCAACGTAGATTTCGCCCATGCCTGCGCGGATTTTGGCAACCGCAATGGAGATGGTCTCCAGGCCGGAAGCACAGTAGCGGTTAACAGTCACGCCGGGGACTTCCTTGCCCAGGGCGCGCATGGAAATCTGCCGTCCGATCTGCAGTCCCTGCTCACCCTCGGGGTTTGCACAGCCAACGATGACGTCATCAACCAGCTTAGGGTCAAGTTCCGGGGTTTGTTCCAAAAGATGGGTAATGATATCCACCGCCAGATCATCCGAGCGGTAGTTTTTGAAGCCGCCCTTCTTGGCTTTGCCTACGGCGGAGCGGTAGGCTTTTACGATATATGCATCCATGATAATTTCTATTTTGAGCTATCGCTTTTAACTATAGCAATAGGCTTAAATTCAAAAATCTAATTTTCAGCTTAATTCCTCAGCGGCTTATTCGTCTGCAGCATGTGCTGAATACGCTCCAGGGTCTTCTGCTCACCGCAGAGGCTCAGGAAGGCTTCCCGCTCAATATCGAGGAGGTACTGCTCTGACACCTGTTGCTGCCCGGTGAGGTCGCCACCGCAAAGCACCCAGGCTACCTTGTGGGCAATCTTGATGTCATGCTCGGAGGCATAGTGCCCCAGGCGCAACTCGTTGGCGGCAGCGTAGAGGGCGGCAAGGCCTGTACGGCCCAGTACTGTGATGTCTTCGCGCTGTATAGGCTTGGTGTAGCCTTCCGCAAGTTCCAGTACTTTCGCTTTCGCCTGAGCGATGTTGCGGTCGGTATTGAGTACGATGTGGTCTTTCTCCGGCAGCAGGTAGCCATAGTCGTAGGCCTGATGGGCAGAAGTCGCCACATTGGCCAGCGCGATGGTCTTGAACTGCTCGATGAGGGTCGGGATTTGCACATCGCCTTCAAAGAACCGGTCGGAAGCGCGCAGGGCAAATTCCTTTGTGCCACCACCACCGGGTATGAGGCCTACGCCCACTTCCACCAGGCCGACGTAGGATTCTGCGGCAGCCAGGGTGGCATCGCAGTGCATGATGGTTTCGCAACCTCCGCCAAAGACATAGCCCTGTGTGGCCGCTACTACAGGCACGGAGGAGTACCGGCAGCGCATCGTGGTCTGCTGGAAGAGGTTGACGGCCATGTTTAGTTCGTCGAACTCCTGCTGATAGGCCAGCATGGCGATCATCATCAGGTTGGCGCCTACGGAGAAATGCTGGGCGTTGTTGCCAATGACCAGGCCTTTCCAATCACCTTCTTCGGCAATTTGGATGGCTTCGTTCATACCGCGGAGTACGCCCTCCCCTATGGAGTTGTGGGGGCTGACGAATTCCAGGCAAAGAACGCCGTCGCCGATATCGTGCAGGACGACTTCGTTGTTTTTCATCACCGGTGCACGGTCGCGGTAGTTGTCGAGGATGATAAATTCCTCAGCGCCTGGCACGACTTTGTACCCCTTGGATTCGAGGTCATAGAATTTCTTGACCCCGCCTTCGCGCTTGTAGAACTGCGTATGTCCGGCAGCGACCATGTCTTTCACCCAAGGCGCAATTTTTTCGCCCTGTTCTTCTGCCAGTTGGATACCTTTCTCGATACCAATAATGTCCCAGTATTCGAATGGGCCAACGTTCCAGGCGTACCCGGCTTTCATGGCATCATCGATGCTGTAGAGGTTATCTGAAATCTCCGGAATGCGGTTGGAAACGTAGGCAAAAAGGCCCAGGAGAGATTTGCGCACCAGTTCTCCGCCCTTATCGTCCGCGTCAAACATAGCAGCGATGCGCTTGTCCTGATCGTCAATCTGCTTGGCCATTTTCAGGCTGGGCAGGTCCGGCTTCTGGCTGGGCTCGTATTCGAGGGTTTCCAGGTTGAGGGCGAGGATGACGCGGCGGCCATTCTCATCCTTTTCCTTGGTTCTTTTATAGAAGCCCTGTCCGGTTTTGTTGCCCAGGAATTTGTTGTCCAGCAGGAACTGCAGGTATTTTGGGATTTCGAAAGTAGCGGCTTGTTCATCATCGGGGCAGTTTTGCTTCAGGCCGTTGATGACGTTGGCCGCTGTATCGTGACCTACGAGGTCGCCCAGGCGGAAGGTGCCGGTTTTGGGGCGGCCAATGGTCGGGCCAGTGAGTTTATCGACTTCTTCAATACGCAGGCCCAGCTCAGTGGTAAGTTGGTAAATCTTTGCCATAGCGTACACGCCCACACGGTTGGCGATGAAGGCAGGCGTATCTTTGCAGAGGACGGTTTGCTTGCCCAGATAGACATCACCGTAGTGCATGAAGAAATCCACCACTTCGGGGTCCGTTTCCGGGGTGGGGATGATTTCCAGCAAGCGCATGTAGCGGGGCGGGTTGAAGAAGTGGGTGCCGCAGAAGTGCTTTTTGAAGTCATCGCTGCGCCCTTCCAGCATCATGTGTATGGGAATGCCCGAGGTATTAGACGTGATGAGGGAGCCCGGCTTGCGGTGCTGCTCCACCTGGTCGAACACCTTTTTCTTAATATCCAGGCGCTCTACGACCACCTCAATGACCCAGTCGCAATCTTTGATCTTAGCGAAATCGTCCTCAAAATTGCCGGTCGTGATCCGGCTGGCAAAATCTTTGTGGTACAGCGCGGCAGGTTTGCTCTTGATGGCGCTCTTCAGGGCGGCGTTGACGATACTGTTTCGGGCAGCCGGGTCCTTCTGCTGATCCTCCGGCAAGTCGCGGGGCACGATATCCAGCATCAATACCTCCAGGCCGATATTGGCAAAATGGCAGGCAATGCCAGAGCCCATAACACCGGAACCCAGTACGGCTACTTTAGTGATTCTTCTGCTCATTGAGTGATGATTGGTTTGATTTGATATTTTTAAAGGGATTGTTTTGAGACAACAACCCGGATACGTTTTAGTGCTCCAATATTAGCGAATTTTCGCTAGAAAGGCAAAATAATCACATCTGAGGCGCCTACATTCTAATAATTTCCATTTGTTTTGATAATTTGGCGTACTTGGAAAGCGTTGAGCTTTACATTACAAAAAGTGTCCGCTGTACTCCTTGCCGGGGACAGACGCACCCATCAAAACTAAAAACCATATCAGACATCATGCTGCAACACACGCTATTGTTGTTTCAAACTGCTGAGGGCCTCGACCGGGAAGGCGAAGGCGTTGGTACTCAGAGTTTCTTTGACATTATCACTCAGGGCGGCCCGCTCGGAATTATCATCGTACTTGTGCTGTTGGTACTTTCAGTTATGGCCATCTACATCTTTGTCGAGCGCTACCTCACCATTAAGCGGGCCGGTAAGATCGATGAGAACTTCATGAATAACATCCGGGCTAACGTACAATCGGGCAATATCAATGGTGCGAAGGCACTGTGCCAGACGACTGATTCTCCCGTGGCTCGCATGGTGGAAAAGGGGCTGCAGCGCATCGGCAAGCCGCTTCGCGATATCGACGCCGCTATTGAGAATGTAGGCAACCTTGAGATTTTCAAGCTGGAGAAGAACCTTTCCACCCTGGCCAGTATTGCTGGTGCCGCGCCTATGATCGGCTTCTTTGGTACGGTGACGGGTATGATCCTGGCCTTCTACAAAATGGCAACCGAGCAGAACGTAACGCCGGATGTACTGGCGGGCGGTATCTATCAGGCCCTGATTACCACGGCTTTCGGGCTGTTCATCGGTATCCTGGCTTTCGTTGGTTACAACCTTCTGGTGGCCAGTGTAGAGAAAGTCGTCTTTAAAATGGAGCGCACCACAGTAGAGTTTATGGACCTGCTGCAGGAGCCTTCCGCCTAAATTAACGTACCATGGGACTAAAAAAGCGGAGCAAGGTGAGCGCGGAATTCAGTATGTCGTCTCTGACGGACATCATCTTTCTGTTGCTGATCTTTTTCATGCTCACTTCCACGCTCGTACGCATTCAGCCCTTTGAGCTGCCGAAGTCGGATTCTAAGACGGTAGCTTCCACTTCTATTGTGGTGACGCTGGAAAAGAACGGGCGCACCACTGTAAACAATAATGAGACGGTTGCCCGCAATCTGGAACGTGCCCTGCGCATGGAAGTCCGAACCTCTGACAACCGTGACAATGCGGCCATCACCATCGTCGCGGAAATGGGTACCCCTTTTGACCGGGTTGTAGAGGTGATGGAAATCGCCAACCGGTTGAAGGTTAACGCGATTATTGCGACCGAGCCTCGATCATAAGCTAAAAAACTAAAGCATGGGCATTAAAAAACGAAGTAAAGTTTCTGCGGAGTTTAGTATGTCTTCTCTGACGGATATTATTTTTCTGTTGTTGATTTTCTTTATGCTGACTTCTTCTCTTGTGGCACCCAATGCCCTGAATTTGAAGTTGCCGAGCAGCTCCCGGAGCAGTAGCCCCAGCAGCAGTCAGGTTGAGGATGTGCGCATCAGCCGTTCGGGCAATTACTTTCTGGACAACCGGCGCCGGTCGCTGGGAGACATGGAAAAAGAAATCCGCCGCATTTCCAGGAGCAGCAAGCCCAGCATCACCATTTCTCCAGAGGAGGGCACCCCAACTGAGCACGTCGTCGCTATCATGGATTTGGCGATGCGCTACAAGGTCAATGGCGTGCTGGCTACGGAAAAGGACTGATGGCGGACGTTAAGTTTATGTGAATCCCGGCCTTCGGAAGAGGATTTGTGCAGAAAAGGCGTTAAGTTGAGTATACGCCAATGCTTAAAAGAAAAATACTATGGCAGTAGATACCCGAGTAACCCAGGAAGACGAGCAGAATAAGAAACGCGGCATGATTGTCAGCGTTGCCGTGCACGTCGTACTTTTGATGCTGGCTGTTTTGCCCCTGTTGACCTTCCCGGACCCGCCTCCGGGGCAGGAAGGCATTTTGGTCAACCTTGGCTTACCGGATGTGGGCGAGGGCAGTGAAAACGCCGGCCCGGCACCTGCGGTAGAGGAAGACCCGGTGGACATCCCTCAGGAGGAAACCGCTCCTCCCCCACCCGCTGAATCCGAGCCTGAGCCGGAGCCCGAGCGGGAGGTTATCACTGCTGACGATAGCGAGGTAGCCATCCAAAAGGAAAAAGACCGCAAGCGTAAGGAGCAGGAAGCCAAGGAACGCAGGGAGCGCGAGCAGGAAGAAGCCCGCAAACGTGCCGAGGCAGAGGCCCGCCGCAAAGCGGAAGAGGCTCAGCGCCAGAAGGAAGCCGAGGCAGCTAACCTGAAAGAATCCCTGGGCGGGCTGTTTGGTGATGGAGACGGCAAAGGCAATACCGGTACAGCAGGTAATCAGGGTGACCCGAATGGAGATCCGAATTCTGATATCCTGACGGGGATCAGCACCGGTTCTGGCACCGTTGGTGGCGGACTCGGCAGCCGCGGTGTAGCCCGCACCCACAAGCCACAGGATAATTCACAGGAACAGGGAATGGTAGTGGTGAAGGTCTGTGTAGACCGGTCTGGAAAGGTAATCTCAGCGGATTTTACGCAAAAAGGGTCTACAGCGACCAGTTCCCGCCTCAAAAACCTAGCGATCAGCTCAGCCAAGCGCTGGCAATTCGCGCCTGGCCAGGTGGATAAGCAGTGTGGTACGATTACTTATAATTTTAGGGCGCAGTAAGAGCTGCTTACTTAACAAATACAATGCCCGGAATTCGTTGAATTCCGGGCATTGTATTTGTTAAGCTACACGTTAATTTTATGTCAAGGTGCTCCAAACTTTGTGACGCACTAAGCCCCCCTGCGTTATAAAGAGGTATCATCAAACGACACTTGTTTATGACCAATCGTGAAATCCGTGGTATTGCCGGGCAGTTATGCTTAGTCTTGCTTTCTTTGCTGCCGATGTATGTTTGCGCTATGCAAGACCGTAATGATGCTCCTGAGGAGCAGTATGAACAACAGCTTGAATCTTCCCGCGATGAGCGCGCTTAATGCTGCTTTTACTTCGTAGCTTTGCCCCCCTAATCCAACTCTTATGGCAAAGCGGACTTACCCTGAAACTTTAGCTTTTCTTTTTGAGCAACTGCCCATGTTCCAGCGGGTGGGGCCTATGGCTTTCAAAAAAGACCTGACCAATATCAGGGCGCTTTGTGAAGCCCTGGGGCAACCACATGAGCGACTGCGGGCCATTCACATCGCCGGCACGAACGGAAAGGGGTCCACTGCGCATATGCTGGCATCGGTATTGCAGGCAGCAGGGCTCAAGGTTGGTCTTTATACTTCCCCTCACTACCGCGATTTTCGTGAGCGGATAAAAATTAACGGGGAACTGATGCCCGAAGAGGCAGTGGTGGATTTTGTGGAACAGTATGAAACGCTTTTTCAGACCATCAAGCCTTCCTTTTTTGAAATTACGGTAGCTATGGCATTCGACTATTTTGCGAAGAAAGAGGTCGACTGGGCTGTGGTGGAAGTTGGCATGGGTGGGCGTTTGGACTCTACTAATATCCTGATGCCGGAGCTGTGCGTTATTACGAATATCAGCTACGACCACATGCAATTTCTTGGAGAGACCCTGCCGGAAATTGCCGGAGAAAAGGCAGGCATTATCAAGCCGGGGATACAGGTAGTGATTAGCGAGACGCAGGAGGAGACACAGGAGGTTTTTCTCAAAAAGGCCGCAGAGGAGAGTGCGCCAATCATTTTTGCGGACCAGCAGTACGAAGCACGTTTAGTTCAATCCGGATTTGAAGTAAGTCACTACGATATTTATAGGAAGGGTGCCCTACACCTGGAACAACTGGAGTTAAACGCCTACGGCGAGTACCAGCGAAAAAACTTACAAGCCGTGCTGCAGGCTATAGAGTGGCTTCACCCCAAACAGCTGGTTTCAGAAATCCAACTTCGGGCCGGGCTCCGGGAGCTTCTGGCAAGCACCCGCTTCATAGGCAGGTGGCAGGTTTTGGGCAAAACGCCCCTAATACTTTGCGATAGCGCACATAACGAAGCCGGAATTTCCATGGCTATGCAGGAACTTGATCGCTTGTCCTATGAGAAATTGCATATAGTCTATGGCATGGTCAGCGATAAAGACCCCGAAAAAGTCTTGCGGCTATTGCCCAGAGAAGCGACCTATTATTTTGCGCGCCCTGACATACCACGTGGACTGGAAGCAGCGAAACTGGCGGAAGTCGCTCGACGCCTTAGTCTTAAAGGCTTAGTGTACCCGAGCGTGAATGAAGCCCTGGAAGCAGCCCGCAATGAGGCAGGTGCCGAAGATTTGATTTATGTAGGCGGCAGTATCTTTGTGGTGGCAGAAGTGGTCTAATCTTCTTCGATTTTCTCATAACGTACACGTATGGCGTAATCGGTTGTCCTGAGTTTCCCACGTTTCTTTTCGGCATAAACCGCAGTGAATATCCCACCAAAGAGTAAGATTAAGGACGCGTAAAAAACCCATAACATAATCACCATCACGGAACTGGCAGCGTCGTAGAGATCGGTGGTTTGAGATTGATCTATGTAAAAACTGATGCCATAGCGGCCGATGCCGAAAAGAACGGTGGTCAAGAGGGCACCGACGATTGTATCCTGCCACTTCAATCGCGCATCGGGCAAGTAGCGGAACAGCAATGTAAATAAAACGCTGACGACTACGATAGGCAGAGCGACAGAAGCGACCTTGGTAATGAGCAGGGAAATTTCCGGGATAAAGCGCCCAAGGTAACCGCTCAGCGCGTCCAGCAGGGTTTCGATGACCAATGACACCAATAGTATAAAGCCAATGCTCAACAGTAAAGCAAAAGAGGTTAACCGGTCAAACAGCATCTTTAGGAGACCTGCCTTTTCCGGCTTGGGCTGCACCCCATACATGCGGTTGAGCGCGCGCTGAATCGTGGCAAAAACCGTAGTGGAGGTAAAAAGCAACGCTCCTATACTCACTGCGGAGGTGCCCCAGCTTCCCTGAAACAGCCCAATCTGATCTAAGGTAGTCGCCAGCTGCGCGGCACTGTCCTGCCCCACAATCTCAGCAATTTCTCCAAAAATGGTTTTCCGGATCGCGTTGCGGTCGTAGAATACCGTTGTGGAATAAATGATGACCATCAGCATAGGCGGCAGAGAGAAAATAGTGTAGTAAGACAGGCTTGCTGCATAGGTGAAAGCCTCCCGCTCTGAGAAACGCTGTACGGTGGTTTTGAGAATTTGGAAGTAAAACTGACCCTTTGATTTGAGTTGGTCTATGCTCATGATGGTGGTTGTTGTTCTTCTGCCGGGGCAGCTTCATCAGTTGGCGGGGTGTAATGCTCATTTACCTTTTCCAGCATTTGCTCCAGAAACAGCAGCCAGGAGGGCTTCCCCGCGCTCGCTGCACTTTCCTTGTATAGCATTGAGGCTAAGCCCCCTGCCCCCAGCGGAATGAGAATCTTGCGGATGATATTGCTTTTGACCGTTGCCTCTGTGTTTTTGAAGCCCGCTCCAATGGCCTGACGGGTCACTTTCATCTCCAGTTTAAGAAGTTCTTTCCGGCGGCGAAGGTCCGAAAGGCTATGAATTTGGCGGTTAGGTTTGTCGTGTTCCATAGGGCTAATCATTTTGGAAGAATACTTTAATAATCCGGCTCAGAATGGGGTTGGTAATGATGATCCTGCGGAAAATCAGTAAGAACAAAGTGAGCACCGCATATCCTCCGCTCACTGCGAGGAATGCCTTTGGGTAAGATCCCCACTGCTCGCCCCAGTAGATGCCCAGTGCCAGAGAGGCAAACATCAAAATCATGAGGAAAAGCAGTGCAAGCACGAAAATGGTAATGGCCAAAGACAGGCTTCGGGAAACCCGTTCCGCCATGTCCAGCTTGAAGTACTCCAGCTGTTGTTGAAAATAAGCTTTGGAATAACCGTAGACTTCTCCCACGGCCTCAGAAATGGAATCCGTTGGTTTCATATTGTTTTTGTGCTAATGAGGTGCAATGGTGTAGGTATCCAATTTACAAAAAATGGGCAACTGGAGCGATTCCATTTGCCCATTCTGTTCACTAATGCTTTTTGCACGCTTGTAGCGTAACCTGAAGTCTTGAGGGTTTGAAGCGGACAATCAGGTAGTTAGGTTATGCAGGAGCACGAATCTGGACAGATTGTGATTCCTGTTCAACATATTCGTTATCGGCTTCCGTTTTGCTTGCTGAGCTCCCGTGCTTTGCGCTGTATGTTATCAATAGCGTAATTGATGCCAGCCTGGAAATCTTCGCTTGCGCCTTCGACGTTGGATGCGGTGCGCTGGAACTGGGTCTTTAGCGTATCGCCGGTTTTGCTAATGTAATCGCGGCTTTGCTCGTAAGCTTGGTTGAGGTTGGTAGATAAGCGGTTAGCCTGATCATTCAACTTAGTAGACAACTCACCTGCCTGACGGTTCAGATTTTCTGAAATATGATCAGCCTGTTCTTTAGCTTTTTTGCCATATTCATTGGCTTTGTCGGCTGCTTCAGAGCGTACTTCGCGCCCTTTGTCGCTATTCAGCCAATACCCGAGTGCGCCGCCGGCGATCAATCCTAATCCTAATGCTATCTTTTCTTTAGTTGACTTTTCCATCTTACAGATTTTTTTGGTTTGTAATTAGTCTTACTCTTTTTACATTATTAAAACAACGAAATTCGAGCGCACGTTCACTTTTTACCAACTAAATGAGAAAAAAAAACACATTTTGCGGATTATTTTTTCATTTTTGATTTAATTCGTCTTCAGAATAAGAAATTTTGCTCAATGGAGATAGAAAACCACCTATCTAGGAACATACGCTTCCTTCGTAAATCGCGCCACTGGAGCCAGGAAGAGCTCGCCAATCAGCTGCAAATAAAGCGGAGCAATATTGCCGCGTATGAAAGTAAGAACGTGGAGCCCCGCCTAAGCCTTATATTAAGGATGGCTAAACTTTTCGACGTCAACATGGCTGAGCTGATACATACCGATATTGCCCTCAATGGTGGTGTCCGCCAAGCCTTCCAGCAGCCGGAACCCGATAATACGCCGCCACTTTTCTCTGCGGCCCTTAGCGGGCAGATTTCTGCCGAAGCGCTGGACAGCTTTGTGGAGCAGTCCCTGAGCGTGCGCAAGATGCTGGAAGGGTTCAAGATATTTTATGAATACAAAAAGGAAGCCAGTGCTGCTGACCAAAGCTCGGGCAGTGCAGTGGATATTGACAACTTCCTTGATTTGATTGGGCATATGATCAACCTCAATGAGTCGCTCATTGATCTTTTGAGGCAAAATGATGCTGAAGAGTAGTACCTGTTTTCACAAAAAATGATTAAATAAAATCACTTTAATCCTATTTAGTCACTCCTTGTGCTTTTTTTTAACCAAAATCCTTGAAAACGCTGGATCGTAGACTTTGGCACGGCTTTTGAACTATTGTTTGTGTATTTAATCAACAATTGATCATTAACCAAACTAAATATATGTCTACCTTAGAATTCAGTCAAGCATTTAATGGATTGGAAAGTATCCTGTTCTCTTTTGCAATGAAGCTGACCCGCAACCGGGAAGATGCAAAAGACCTAATGCAAGAGACCGCCATGCGTGCCTACAGGCACCGCGAGAAGTTTACGGTCGGCACAAATTTTAAAAGCTGGTGCTCTACCATCATGCGCAATACCTTTATCAACCAGTACCGCAAGAAGAAATTGCGCCGCAATGTGAATGAGCCGATTGAAAGCTTTCTGTTTGCGGTCGAGAATAAGAATGTCATTCCCAATCGTGGTGAAATGAACATCCGCATGAAAGAATACAAAACAATCTTTGGTGAAATTGGCGATATCTATAGCGTACCATTCCTGATGTTTTACAAAGGCTATGAGTACAAAGAGATTGCCAGCCACCTCGAAATTCCGATCGGCACGGTGAAAAGCCGCATCTTCCTGGCGCGGAAGAAGCTGAGAGACTTGATTAAAGAGCGCTACGGTGTCCGTCCGGACCACAATGGTTAATGCTTGATGATGCCCATTTACCGATGAAGACAAAAAACAACCCCAATTAACCCTTGAAAGATCACAATGATGACAAATGGGCATTGCTTCGGCAGTGCCCATTCTTTTTTTTATGCAAAATCTATATATGAAAACCATAAATTTTCTCCTAACCTGCCTGTTTGCAACCCTATTCCTAGCCACCCTCAGCAACTGTGGATACGAAGCCAACGAAGGCACAACCAACCAAACGGTAGCGGAAGCCGCCGATACGATTTCCCCACCAGCTGACGAAACTGATGGTGCGGATAATGTCCAAGGCTACCACACAGTACAGATGTCTACGGTTTATAAAGATCTGATCCCAGTGCCGGAAGCCGTCATGGAAGGTGAAAACACCTATGCTGCTTATTACCCGGGGGAAGCAGTGTTCGATTTTTCGCCGGACCGCTATGTCTTCCGCTATCTCATTCCAGATAAAGATGTGGATGTAGAGATCCTTAATCAGCAAACCCGGCAGCCCCCGCTTTTTAAGACCTCCTGTGCCCGGGCGGAAGTGCCATTGGAGTGCTCTAATTCCGCTTACCTCGCTTATAATGAGGCTCAGGCGACGCCACTAAACCGGACCGTTTATGCCTATGTCACGGTGAATGAAAACGGGGAGCTGGAAAGAATAGATCACATCCAACCTGCCAATAATGCTGCCTGCAGCCAATGCAGGGCGAGAGCGCAGGCTTTCCTGGATAATCTGCCCAAGTGGGAACCAGCGTCCTTTAATGGTTCAGCGGTAAAGGCACAACTCATCCTGCCCGTTAAAATTTGAACCTTGTAAACCAAAGCTCAAGATTTAAGCTGCCCTTCGGAATATCTCCGAAGGGCTTTTTTTAGGACTTGTATTTACGGTTGAAGTAGTTGGAAATACGGTATCGGGCATGGTCGTATTCATTGAGGAATTTTTCTGCATCGCTGTAGACATCGCTGCTCAGCAACTCGCTGACAGGCTGTAGTGGGGCAATATGTTCCATGACGACCTTGAGCACAGCTACAAAAGGCAGTGCCAGAATTAATCCTGATACGCCCCAAATCATACCACCAACAAACAGGAATACGATAGCGGCAAAGGGGTTGATGCTTACGCTGCTACCTACTACTTTGGGTGTGATGAAATTGCCCTCCAGCGTTTGAATGCTCATATACAGCAGGACCACTGCCGCAGGTTGCCAAAGCGTACCCGTTGTAGCTAGCGCATAGACAAAGGGAAAGGTGCCACCCAGCGTTGTCCCTATGTAGGGTATGATCGCCAGGCAAGCCGCCAGAAAGCCCCAGAAAGCTGCATAGTTGATGCCAATCAGCCATAAACCAATACTATTTAGAACTCCCAGAATCAAGATCACCGCTAACAGCCCGGTCAAATATTCCTTCAAAACGCGCTCTACCTGTTCCATAATCACCATCGCTTCATCCCGCTTGGACCGGCTGAACTGCATCAGGAAAAAGTTTTTGAAGGAGGTACGGTATAGCATAATGAAAAAAGTGAAGAGCACGGTCAGCAAAATACTAATCAGCATATTAGAGCCGGAGCTCAGGCTTTGCCCTAAAATCTGAAGCGGCGCCTCAATGAGCTGGCTAAAATTAGACTTGAGCGATTCCTCTATGCTGAAGGTATCCAGATTGACGTATTGTTCCACAAAGGCGATGACCTGCTCCAAACCACTGCGCAGCTTCCGCCCAATTGCTGGAATATCGTTGATCACTGTAGCAAACTGCACAGAAAACAACACAAGCAGCCCTATGAGCGGCAAAAGAGCGATAATCATGGATAAAAAAATAGCTAGTGGTATGTAGGAGATGTACCGCTCCAGCCACCTTGAGATAGGCAGCAAAAGAAAGGAAAACAAAGCTGCAAAAGCAATGGGGGACAAAATACTCTGACCAATGATGGTGATATACCCGCCCAGAAATAAGATAATCAGCAGGGAGGATAATCGGTGCAGGTTTAACGTGTCGTTTTGCATACAGGTCTTTAGTTAATAATAGGTGAGTAGGGACAATTTATACCCAAGGTATTCGGAATACCGCAAAATTGCAAAGGGCTCCAAGGGAAGCAACAGCGTGATTGGACCGGATTATTCGACAGCCTACAAGGCTATCAAACACTTTCGGCTCAATCCACCAGAAATGAATCCCTTGGAGCCCTTATTTCTTCAATTAAAGTATGACCGTTTCTTAAGCGCTCGCACGCTCTTTCACTCTTACCTTATCCATAAATTCGACAAGGTCCATGTCTGCGTACATGCCATAAGAAGATACGATTATTCCCTTATCTCCGCTGTGTGTTTCAACAGCAAATAAAATCGATAAGTCGCTTGGGTTGGACATGCCCTCAAACCGGTGATACTCAACAATCGACATATCACCTGATTTGTACTTTTTCTTATTGTTCAGATTGCGCATCCACTTCTTCTCTTCTAACTTAAAGTCGTCTTTGAAGCCTCGCTTGCGTAGTGCCTGCGTAGCATGTGCTACAGAGGTGTATTGGTTGAGTTTCATCACATATGCATTTCTATTTAATCAGGGTATCCAATGGGGGATGAATGGAAACGACTATTGTCTCACCATATAAAAGCAGAACCTGATTCAAAATGTATTTTGTTTGTGTTTATAGTTAAGCATTGCCGGAAGAGAGAACCTCCGGCAATGCATACATTATTTGTTGATTCTTAGGCAGTGACGTTTGCTTCTTTCTTAGCTTTCCAGGCATCGAGCATCCAACTGGACTTCTCGAGATCTGCGAGGAAACCACCAATCATGTCTATTGTACCTTCATCTTCCACCTTATCAGCACTGCGGATAATTTCACGCATGTTGTCGATGATAATCCGGTGGTTCTCCAGAATGGTTTCCACCATTTCAAACTCATCTTCCAGGATATCTGATTCCTTCACGGCGGCGCGGTCAAGATAAGAGGACAACTTACTGACGGGGCGCAAGCGCAGGGTTAATACGCGCTCCGCAATCTCATCAATCTTTTCCCGGGCATCGTCATATAACTCTTCGAACTTTTCGTGTAAATCAAAAAAGTTTTCGCCATCCACATTCCAGTGGAAATTCCGCAGGTTTTGATAGTAGATGTGGTAATTGGACAGCAGGTCAT
This sequence comes from Phaeodactylibacter sp., assembly GCF_022763345.1. GTDB lineage: Bacteria > Bacteroidota > Bacteroidia > Chitinophagales > Saprospiraceae > Phaeodactylibacter. Next base: position 22,506 of record NZ_JALEGS010000058.1, on the reverse strand, counting down.
TTAAGCGGTCTACTGTTTTTGCTACTTCTTTACGATCTAATCCTAAATAATTCATATTCAGTTGTTTCGAGTTTTATTTTCAATTATAGAACGACTTCACCCCGTCCATGTTCGAAACAACCTGTATCTGATTATTTATCGATAAAGTCCTTGCGGTTGATCCCAAGCTTACGCATTTTAGAGGCCAAGGTCCGGGAGTTCAACTCCAGAAGTGTAGCGGCGCCTTTGGGCCCGCTGATACGCCAGTTGGAACGGCGCAAGGCTTCAATAATGTAGTCCCTTTGCATTTCTTCGAATGGCTTAAAGACCTGGGAATAACTCTTTCTGCCTATAGTCTGATTCGAAGACTTGTGATAGGCATCCGAAAGCGAAAGCGATTTGCCTTTGGAAATAATCACAGCCCGTTCAATCATATTCTCCAGCTCCCTAATGTTCCCAGGAAATTCGTAGCGCATCAACTCGTCCAGGTCGGCTTGGCTGATGTGCTCTATTTCTTTTCCTTGCTTGGCTGCAAACTTTTTGACAAAATGCCGGACCAGCAACGGAATATCCGCTCTCCTTTCCCGTAAGGGCAGGTTCTGAATCGGAAACACATTGAGCCGGTAGTAAAGGTCTTCCCGGAAGGCGCCTTCATTAACGAGGTCCACCAGGTTTCGATTGGTAGCGGCTACTACGCGGACATCCGCGCTCAGGGTGGCGGTGCCCCCTACCCGCTCGAACTCGCCCTCCTGTAGTACGCGGAGGAACTTCGACTGAAGCTCTAATGGAAGCTCACCGACCTCATCCAGGAAAATGGTCCCGCCATCTGCCAGTTCAAAACGCCCTTTTTTGCGCTGATAAGCATTGGTAAATGCACCTTTCTCGTGGCCAAACAGCTCACTTTCAATTAAATTCGCCGGCAGGGCTGCACAATTGACCTTGATCATCGGCTCATCCTTACGCTTGCTTAGAGCGTGAATAGACCGGGCGAGCAATTCTTTGCCGGTCCCTGTCTCCCCAATGATCAAAACGGTAGCCTCCGTAGCAGCTACCTGCTCTACCTGATGCAAAACCGTTTTGTAAGCTTTGCTCTCGCTTATGATGTTTTCGAAGTTGTAATTGACCTTAATTTCTTCCTTGAGCAGGGTATTTTCTGTCTGCAGCCGGTCGGAAAGCTCCTGTACTTTATCCAGGGCAGCAGCCAGTTCTTCGTTTTTTGCCTTTCTGGCAGAAATGTCCCTTAAAAAAGCACAGGCATAATCCTTGCCTTCAAAGCTGATGAAATTGATATATACCTCAACGGGCAACCATTGCCCATTTGCCTTGCGCACCTCTGTTTCCTTGTAAATCACCCGTTGGGCATCTAATGCCTTCCATAAATCCTGGAAAGCCAGTGCTGCATCCTTATGGAAAAGCTCATCCCATAGCTCGAAGGCTTCGTAGCCGAGGTTTTTGTAGGCGGTTTGGTTAACGAATTTGAAAGCGCCGGTGTCGTCCACCCAGAAGATCATATCCACCGCTTCATCCAGCGTAAACTGGGAAAGGCGAAGGCGTTCATCCCGGGCTTTTTTGCGGCGCCAGTCCTTGGCAAAGACGCAGTTGATCTCTTTGTCTTTGTACCGGATGAGGTTCATGGAACAGTACACCGGAATGACCGTCCCGTCTTTTGCTTTCAGCTCCCCTTCCCAATCCAGCACCCGGTGTTCCCGCAGTGCAGCCCATGATTCGGCCCTGTTTTCAGCGGAGAAGTTGTGCACCAGTTTGTCCACCTTCATCGCTTTGAGCTCAGCGTTGGTGTAGCCCAGCTTTTCTCGCGTCGCAAGGTTACCATAGAGAAATGAGCCATCGGCGGTTTCCCAGAATATCATTTCCCGGGCGTGGTCCAGCGTGTACTGGGTGAGCTCCAGGCCTTCCTGTCCGGATTTCAACTCGGTAATGTCCTGTAGGGCCCCGTATAGTTTGATGGTTTGGAATTCAGACTTCTCCGGAACAATGGTCACCGACATTTTGCTGTAGTGGCCTTCAGGCTGTTGTACCTGCAGGTCAAAACGGCAAGGCTCGCCTGACTCAATAGCGCTCCGGATATTCAGGTCGAAGGCTTTGTGGTCTTCTGGCGGCAGCCGGTCTTCCAGAAGCGCGGTCCACTGCTCCTTGTCCAAATGTTGGTTGGGAATGCGCAACAGGGCATAGACGCCTTCGGTCAGCATGATGCGGTTGGTCACAAGGTCCCATTCCCAGCCCCCTACCTGACTAACCTCCGTGGTGAGGCGCAGCAGTTTTTTGTAACGGTTGGCATGGAGGAGGTTTTTGACACTTACCAGGCAATAGGGCTCCCCATCGTGCTCAATGAGGGACAGCCGTAATTGGACTGGGAACAGCATCTCGGATGCATTCATGAACTCTGTCTCCATTTCCAGGTGACGAGCTTCCACTAATTGTTTCCATTTCTTCCGCCACTGAATGAGGCTCAAGTGAGGGTTGATCTCAAAAATCCGTTTATTGGACAGCAGTTGGGCTTCATAACCCAGCTCCTGCGCCACACGGTTAGAGGCTAGATGGATGCTGCCGTCTTTGCACACGATTAGCGTCCCAAAGCCAAAGGATTCTAAGACTTTCTGGTAATTGACCAAATTGTTCGAGGCTCTAATTTCGGAACCCCCCGGCATGGAGAGCGAACGGCTCATCATTGTCAGGTTTGTCTGTTTCCAGTATGAGTGTTTATGACGAACAGGCCATCCTTGATCCACTCAGGCAATATAGGAAGTAAACCCTTGCCTCAAGCGATGCAGGAACGGCACTGTTGGTACTTTTCAGTAAATCAGGTTTTTTGGCAATCTTGGCTTCTGCGGTAGGGGAAATAGATGTTCCCGATCCGTAGTTGATCGTACAAACCCTGACTCAAACAATAAGAATAAAGGGTTTTCTTGAGAAAATCACGTTTCGTACGGCTTCAAAAGGTATGACTTCTCGAATGCATACCCGACAGATTTTCGCATTATAGTCGTACGGAGACCTTACACACGACTGAGTTTGAGGTAAATGCTAATAAATTGAAGCATCCTTTCGGCGGCGGTCGAGTTCTTCTACGATGATTTTTTCCACCAGGCTGGCATCCCGGACTGCCCGGTATTTTTTGTTCAGGAATATGTTGCCCGCCGTAAAGCCAATAATCGAAAGAGGCACCATAGCAAGTGTTGCATACACGCCAATAGAATAGTCGAGGCTCTGAAATAAGAAACAGAAGGCAATCCAAAGCGTGGTGGAAGCTCCGATGATGAATACGATACGCCTGTAGTAGGCATGCAACTGTACTTTCATGTCTAACTGCCTAAGCAAGTCCTGCAATTCGGGCGTAGAATAACACTGTGCCCCAAAAGACAATATTTGCAGGAACTCATCATTGGCTTCCCGCTCTATTCTTTTTAACTGACGGTCGAGAAAGTACTGTTTCATCAAGCCGGTAACTTTTTAACGCTTTTACTATGGTTTTGACAGGATGACGATGGTTGGATGCATGGATGAAACACCTGCAATGCAGGATTTAATCTACAGCAACGGTATTTACGACCAAAAATAAGATAAATTAGCCGGAGAAGTCATCTCTTGACAGCTTCTTAACATCGGTTTAAGAAAGGTTGTTTAAACTTTGCTTCTGTTATACGCAACACGAAGTGGTCACCTACTGGCGCTGACGGCCAGCACGGGGAACGATAAATGTCGGGCTTACAGTCCAGACATTCATCGTCTGGGTCACTGATCCAGACATTCATCGTCTGGGATCTTGGATTTGCGACATCGGCCACTGACGAAGCGTAGCTTGTCAGGGCAAGCGCAAGCCACTTCCCAGCGTAAATGCTGACCCTCCTGCCTTTAAGGTAGTCAAAGCCCAAAGGCGACGGGACACGGGCAAGCATTGAGTAGGTTTGCTGTGGCAAACCACTTAATCGTCAGTATATCGCTCCAAGGGACGGACAGGAGCGAACACCTGCTATACGGAAGCCGTTTCCCGAGTGAACCAAACCAAACGTAAATGGCCATCCTAGGCAGCATTGTCAAATCTGCAATTACTTTAAAGCACAATTTTAGCACCGATAAGGAAAACCCCGTGACACAGCAGGAGGAGCAACTTCTCAAGCTGCTACAAACCGCCAACGCCACTGCTTTTGGCATCTACTACGGCTTCTCAGCCCTTAGTAAAGCTGACGATCTGATAGCTGCTTATCAACAGGAAGTTCCAATTTTCGACTATGACCGGATGCACAACGCCTGGTGGGCAAAGCAACAGCAACGACCAGATATCACTTGGCCAGGCAAGCCTGAATATTTTGCGCTCAGTTCCGGAACCACTGGCAAGGAAAGCAAACGCATTCCTGTTACAGAAGCCATGCTGGACTCCATCAGGTCGGTGGGCATTGCACAAGCGGAACATCTGGCACAATTTGACCTGCCTCCCGAGCTATTTGAAAAAGAAATCCTAATGCTCAGTAGTTCTGCACAGCTGCAGCAGCACCCCAACGGGCATCTGGAAGGAGAGATTAGCGGCATCAACACCAACAACATACCTGGGTGGTTTAGTGGCTTCTACCGTCCGGGGATTGAAATTGCTCAAATCGACAGCTGGGATGACCGGGTGAGGGCCATCGCGGAAGCAGCTCCGGACTGGGACATTGGAGCACTCGCTGGCATCCCCTCATGGATACAACTGATGCTGCAGGAGATTGTCAATTACCACAAACTGGATAATATCCATGAAATTTGGCCAAGCCTTTCTCTTTACGCTACGGGCGGGGTGGCATTCGAGCCTTACCGTAAAAGTCTGGAAAAACTGCTGGCACGGCCGTTGGTCTACCTTGATACCTATCTGGCATCAGAGGGTTTCTTCGCCTACAATGCCCGCCCCGGCACTATGAATATGCGGCTTGCTGTAAGCCATGGCATCTTTTACGAATTTATCCCCTTTGATGAACGCGGCTTTGATGAAATGGGCCACCTGCTCGACAACCCTGAAGTTTTCACCCTGCAGGATGTTGAGGAAGGCGTAGACTATGCACTTTTGGTTTCCACCCCTGCCGGCGCATACCGCTACATGATTGGTGACACCATTAAGTTTACAGACCTGGATCAGTTGGAAATCAAAATTTCCGGGCGGACCAAATACTTTCTCAATGTGGTAGGTTCGCAACTGTCAGAAGAAAAGATGAATGCCGCTATTCAGGAGCTGAGCGAAGGTCTGGGCATGCCGGTTAATGAGTTTGCTGTGGCGGCCATGAAGAATGAAGAGGGCGATTTTATTCATCAGTGGGTTATTGCTGCTTCTGAGGACGTTGATGAGGTGGAGGCTGCGGTGTGCCTCGACGAAGCATTGAAGTCCAGGAATAAAAATTACGCAGTAGCCCGCAGTAAAGGGCTCAAGTCAGTAAAGCTTACCGCTTTAGCTGAGTCTGCCATATACGATTGGCTGGAACAACGAAAGAAAAAAGGAGGACAGATGAAAATGCCCCGCGTGCTAAAAACTGAACAAATGCAGGACCTGCTGGACTTTAGCCGTAAGGCCGTGACCATCTAAAGCAACTGATCAATAGTCAATGCATTGGCAGGTGACCCCTGAGCGATCATCGCGACCTCGTCAGGCGACAGGTAGTACAACTCGATGCGGCGTTTGTAGGAAGGAGATAAGCCTGAGTGGTCTAAAATGTACTTTTTGGTCGCGATGATCGATTCTGCAAAACCGTGCTCCACGGCAAAAATGTCAGCAATACGCTCTGCGCCAGCCCTGTAATTGGTCAGCAGGAGGTACCCCAGGCCAAATTGCACCATTCTCAACAGGCCTCTGTGGAGGTAATCACAGATATGCCCTAGCTCATGGGCAAACCAACCGACCAGCACTTTTTCGGGTAGTTCGTGGATAGCAATTCGGTCTTCCACATGCATGTTGTCGGTAACGTTGATGAGATAGGACCGTCTGGAAGGGGAGAAAAATGCCCAGTTGAGTATGGGCTGGGCATTCATAGTTGTTTTAGCCATTTTGCGTTGCCTGACGACGATTTTTTGGCGGTGCAGTTCAGGGAATGCCTGAAACGCTTTCAGAAAGCAGGCTTTGATGTGATCAGACTGTAATCCTTCGAACTGAACTGGCATATTCTGCTGTATTTTCTTTTTTTCAGAACGCCAGGAACTACCAAGTGTTCAGCTTCGAACATGCTACCACCCGCCTCGTTCTATCTATAAACAACTCATTACAAATAACTTATGACAAACCTTTTGAATAAGCTGCTTTATGCATTCTTCTCGGCTTTGGTCTTTACGAACAGCCTGGTAGCGCAGGCACCTGCTTCCAGTGATAGCCCTTACAGCGATCAAAGATTCGCGACACCGGATGATCCGGCCTGGTATGAAACGCCTTCAGTATGGATAGCTCTCGTGCTGCTGCTGATCGTGCTGATCGTGCTCCGAATGCGCAAAAAGCAAGAGAAGTATACCTGATTAAAGTCAAAAGAGACTAGCCCTCAGTTTGAAAAATTAAACCAAACCAAATCTATAATATGATTGACGAAAAGCAATTTAATACGCTGGCGAAGATGAAAGGCTCAAATTTGCTTTCCATATACATTCCCACCTATCGTGCCAACCATAGCCAGGAAGATCAAATACGGTACAAAAATGCCTTGAAAGCTGCACAGGGTCAGTTAACGCAAAGAGGCATTAGCGAAAAGGATGCCGATCATTTACTCCGGCCAGCCCGGGAATTGCTGGAACAAGAACGTTTCTGGTCCTATCTTTCTGATGGCTTAGCTGTTTTTATTGGGCCAGATAATTTCTTCCACTACGAAATCCTGCCTGTTACGTTCGATACTTATGTATTTGTCGGAGAAACCTTTCACCTAAGCCCTATGCTGCCGGTACTGGGTGGAAGCAGCCGGTTTTTTCTGCTCGCGCTTAGTCAGAATGAAGTACGTTTCTTCGAAGGCGACCAGTATAGCATTACCCCGGTAAAGATTGATGATTTGGTACCTACCGGTGGTATGAAAGATGCTTTTGTACTGTCCGATTCACACGATGCGCTGCAGCATCACAGCAGTGGACGTGACGGTGGTGAAAATGCCATCTACCATGGACAAGGTATCGGGCAGGATGACAAGAAAAAGGATATTGAAGCCTACTTTCGCGAGGTCAATAAAGGGCTTATGGAAATGCTCTATGACGAAAAGCCACCTATGGTTGTTGCCTGTGTAGACTTCCTGCTGCCAATTTATCAGTCAGTTAACGAGTATGGCAACTTATTTACAGAAAACATTAGCGGCAATCCGGAACAGCTGAATCCGGCCATGCTGCACGAAAAAGCCTGGAACATCATCAGCCGGCACTTTGAATCGCAGCAGGCGGAAGACCTGAACCGATTTCAGGCGGCGATGGCAAAAGACCGGGCATCAGCAGCGCCTCAGCAAATCGTGCCTGCCGCAGCCTATGAAAAGGTGGATACGCTGTTCATTAAGAAAGGGGAGCACTTGATGGGGCAATTTGATTATGACAAAAACGAGCTTACGCTAGGTAAGCGTGATGAATATCGTGATTTGCTTGATTTGGCAGCTGTTCAGACACATCTCAATGGCGGGCGAGTCTACTGGCTCGATGCCGAAGAGATGCCTGTCCCTACAGCAAGCGCCAACGCGATATACAGATTTGAATAGTTTTGGTTTGTACAGCCCATCCGTACGGATGGGCTTGCCATTAGTTTCGGGACATTAATTTGTCCTAATCTCGAATCCAGAGCTGGCTTTTATGCCAGTGGAGCCCGCCAAGATTGGCGGGCTTTTTTTATTCCTATCCATCCTGCCGCGCGAAGACCCGCTTTAGCAAATCGGTGGTACGGGCACTCACATTATTGCGTATTTCCCGCTCCTTTTTCTCCACCATATCAAACAATCCCGACAGGGCCTGACGCGTCACGTAGTCATCCAAATCAGGGTCTGCTTTGTCTACAAATGGGATTTTATTGTAGGCATTCACAGCGTCTCCCCAATATTGACGGGCATTAAACTTGTCCAGGGAGTTCACGATCACAGGGTTGAACTCGTCATACAGCTTGGTGTAAGTCACCCGGTTGAGGTAAGCAGTGGCCGCGTCATCATTACCGGTAAGAATGTCAAGCGCATCGCGGAAAGTCATGCTGCGGATGGCATCCACAAAGATAGGCTTGGCTTTGGCAGCGGCATCTTCAGCGCCGCGGTTGATTTTTTCAAGAATGATTTCTTCCACCTGATTAAAGCCGGGCACATTCTGAAGGCGGTCCGCTACTTTTCGGGCTTCTTCCGGCAACAGTATTTTGTAGGGACTCTTGTAGTAGCCGTTTTCCTGAGACAGGCGCTGCGCACCTTCGGAAATACCGAATTCAAGGGCTTGCTTTAGGCCTTTGCCGATTTCTTCATTGGTCAGGCCAGCTTCACCGGCATTTGCAATGGTTTCCAGCGTAGATTGAATTTGCTGGCTGGTACAACCGATGAAAAGAGAGGCCCCGAGGAGCATTACAGTTAATTGTCGCACAATAGTATTCCGGTTCATTGTTATTTTTTGACTTGTGACGAAAGGGTTGTCCAAAAAGTAACGGCATCACCCTGCTGTTAAGTTTGGTCATTTTAGTTTTTTTACCAGTTGCAGGTACGAAAGGTCCATATTGCCACCATTAACCATCACCCAGGCTCCATCCACCCGTCCACCGAGCGGAGGGTTTAATTTCCGGAGCCGGACAAGATACCCGGTTACATTATCAAAAGCTACAATGCGATCGACAATGCGATCAACTACCGTCTCCAGGAGTTTGGCGGGCGTTTTCATCTCCAGCTGGCAAATGAAGTAAAGCAATTCGTAATTAACAGTAGTAGCAGCCGGTTCATCCTCCTCTATTTCGTCTTCCTCCATTTCCTCATATAGCTCGTCGGTCGCGGCAGCCAGTTCGATATCAGCATTGACAATCACGTCGAGCACAAAGGTATTGCCTAGCACCTGTTCCTCTTCGTAGTATCCGTGCCGGGCAAAAAATCGTACGCCTTCGAGTGCAATAGTAGCCATGGTGATGCATTTTTGTCAAAAATAGGCACCTGCGCCCTCAAATTACAATTGGGCGAACCTCAGTTGTCAAAAAAACGTAGCAACTAGGTACGATGGTGGTGCAGAAACCCCTAAATGATTACCTTTGAGGCTACTTAGCCAAATAAAAGAACTTTTTATGCATAGCAATGGACATGCCCCTAACGGCACTATAGAAAAAAAAGCCCGGGAAGACCGCTTCCAGGGCCATGATTACTACATGCTGGATGATTTGCTAAAGGATGACCACCTCCTGGCGCGCGATGCGGTGCGCACCTGGGTAAAACAGGAAGTCAGCCCCATCATCGAGGAGTACGCAGAACGGGCAGAATGCCCCCAATACCTCTACAAAGGCCTGGCAGAAATCGGTGCTTTCGGGCCCAATATCCCGGCAGAGTACGGCGGTGGCGGAATGGATGAAATCGCCTACGGCCTGATCATGCAGGAGCTGGAGCGGGGCGACTCTGGTATTCGTTCTATGGCATCTGTACAGGGTTCGCTCGTGATGTACCCGATTTGGAAGTATGCCTCTGAGGAGCAAAAGCGCAAGTACCTCCCTAAATTGGGCAATGGTGAATTTATCGGCTGCTTCGGCCTGACAGAGCCCGACCATGGCTCTAACCCGGGCGGGATGGTGACCAATATCAAGGATGATGGCGATGCCTACATCCTGAATGGAGCCAAAATGTGGATTACCAACTCTCCGGTGGCTGATATCGCAGTGGTGTGGGCAAAAGATGAAGAAGGCAAAATCCGCGGCATGGTCGTTGAGAAAGACATGCCGGGTTTCTCTGCGCCTGAAATCCATGGCAAATGGTCCCTGCGGGCTTCCATCACCGGTGAGCTGGTGTTTGAAGACGTACGGGTGCCCAAGGCTAATGTTTTCCCGGATATTAAAGGCCTGCGCGGCCCGCTGTCCTGCCTGTCTAAGGCTCGCTTTGGTATTGCCTGGGGCGCTATCGGAGCGGCGATGGACTGTTATGATTCTGCGTTGCGCTACTCCCTGGAGCGGGAACAATTTGGCCGGCCAATTGGCGGCTTCCAGCTGACGCAAAAGAAACTGGCGGAAATGATTACCGAAATCACCAAAGCGCAGTTGCTGGCCTGGCGTTTAGGCACCCTTGCCAATGAGGGCAAAGTGACCCCGGCGCAGATTTCGATGGCCAAGCGCAACAACGTACATATGGCGCTGGAAGTGGCACGGGAGGCCCGACAAATCCACGGTGGCATGGGTATCACCAACGAGTACCCGGTCATGCGCCACATGATGAACCTGGAGACAGTGCTGACCTACGAAGGCACCCATGACATTCACCTGCTCATCACCGGCCATGATGTTACCGGCCTGAATGCCTTTAGCTAAAATGAACGGCCGGCAGCAGCGCCATTGGCATTGCTGCCGGCTTCCTCCCTTCGCAGTGACCGCCTCAGCAAGCGATTTTCGGGCACATTTATGCTAAAAATCTGTTTTCATTCGTTATTCGCGGAGCATATGTTGCCATATTTCGGATTTAAGTGCAACAATTGACAGATTCCCTTATTTTTACTCCATTACCAGATCAACACGCAACGTTTAGGAATCTGCCCGACAGCTTAAGACAAAATTCATCACATGAGGAAACAACATTTTCTGTCCTTCGCCCTGCTGCTCAGTTCGGTCGTTTTAGGAACGAGCCAGGGAGCTATTTATCTCAACAACCCTTCCTTTGAAGACTTTCCCCGGCACAGTCATCCACCAACCGGATGGCAGGATTGTGGTTTCCCAGGGGAGTCCGCTCCTGATACTCAGCCCAGCGGTGATTTTGCCGTGACGTACCCGGCAACGGACGGGTCGACCTATCTGGGCATGGTGGTACGCGATAATGAAACTTACGAAGCGGTAACCCAGAAGCTGAGCAGCCCCATGAAGCCGGGCATCTGTTACGAATTCAGCCTCCACCTGGCCCGCTCGCCTTACTACGTTAGTATCAGCCGCACGACCGAGCAACGCACCAACTTTAATCAGCCGGTTAAGCTCCGGATTTACGGTGGGTTCAGCAGCAATTGCGACCGGTCTGTCCTGCTGGATGAAACCGGTCTGGTCAAAGCCTCTCAGTGGATGCAGTACAACTTCAAGTTCGAGCCTAAACAGGCTTACTCGCACATTCTGATAGAGGCCTTCTATGAAACCCCTACCCTTTTCCCCTACAACGGGAATGTCTTGGTAGACAACGCCTCTGCGATTACTCCTATACCTTGTTCGGAAGATATCCCGGAGGCCCCTCAGGCCTTACCGGAAGTGGAGCAGCCCTCTGAGGAAGTCTTAACCACGGAGCCAATAGCCAGTAATATACCGGCGAATACTCCCGAAGCAGACCCGGAGCCTGCTAATAAGCCAGATCCCAAACCACAACCACAGGAAGTGAAGCCCCCCAAACCAGAGCCCACTATTGCGGGGGTGAAGCGCTCCGAAATGGAGAAAGGGAAAATCATTACGCTAGACAAGCTGTACTTCCCCGCTGACAGCTCCAGCATTACCCGTGACTCCAGAGAAGTACTGAATGAAGTATTTGAATTCCTCAAAACTAATAAGGATGTAGCCATCGAAATTGGTGGGCATACGAATGATCTTCCACCAGATGATTACTGTTTTAAATTGTCCACTGCCCGGGCTAAATCAGTTGCCGAATACCTCATCAACAGAGGCATCAACCGCGACCGTCTCGAGTACAAAGGCTATGGGAAGACCAAGCCGATCGCCTCTAATAAGACCGCCTACGGGCGAAAACAGAACCAAAGGGTGGAGATTAAAATCCTGGATATTGCCTCTGATGGCTAACAAAAAGGCCGGTTGAGTAACTCAACCGGCCTTTTTTCATTTGGCTACTTCAAAACCTATCTTCTGCAGATCTTTCCAAAAGTCCGGGTAAGACTTGACGACTACCTCCGGTTCTTCAATTTCAATGGGATGCTGCATGGCCAAAGGCGCAAAAGCCATCGCCATCCGATGGTCTTCATAGGTAGCAAAGGTCGGAGTGGAGGCGAAAAGCGTTTTGCCCTGTGTCTGAAAGTAGGTGCGCTCTCCGGTAGGTGGCAGCTCGATTAGGTTGGCGTTGACCTTTTGCAGTTCCTGCTGAAGGGCCAGAATGCGGTCGGTTTCTTTAATGCGAAGGGTCTCTAAGCCACAGAACGTACCACTTGTACCCACTGCAGCACAGCATACGGCAAGCGTTTGTGCCAGGTCGGGGCATTTCAGGAAATCCCAGGTGAATTCGTCCGGCACCTCCGCATCTACCGACTTTTTCAGCTGGACACCGGTCTCATCAAAGTGGGTTTCTACCCCAAATTCGGTCATCATTTCGGAAAGGACGGCATCGCCCTGCACACTTTCCCGGAACAGACCATTGAGACGGAGATCAGCTTCCGGCGCAATAGCAGCCATAGCGTAGTAATAAGAGGCAGCCGACCAGTCTGCTTCCACGGTGAATGGCTTGCCCACATAGGACTGAGGCGGCACGATGATGGTTTGCTCCTCCCACTGATGGCTTACGCCAAAGTAGCTCATTAAGGAAAGGGTCATTTCGATATAGGGGCGGGAGACGATCTCACCCTCGAGTTGCAGCCGGAGCCCTTCCGGAAGGGTTGGTGCCAGCATGAGCAAAGCAGAAATGTACTGACTGCTGGTATTCGCGGCGATTGACAGGGTGTTCGTTTTGCCGAACCCGTCGGGAGCGCCTATCCTCAGGGGTGGGTAACCTTGTTGCTCAAGGTAGTCAATTTTGGCGCCGAGCTTCCGCAGCGCATCCACCAAAACTCCGATAGGCCGTTGTTTCATCCGTTCAGTACCGGTAAGCACCTGCTCACCGGGCTGCATAGACAAATAAGCTGTAAGGAACCGGAAAGTCGTTCCGGCGGCACCGGCATCACGGGTATCATCGGTGGTTTGCAATAAAGCCTCCAACAGTACGGTATCCTTGGCATTCGCCAATTTGTGAATTGGAAAATCGGCGCCACTCAGCGCTCTGATAATCAGTGCACGGTTGCTAATGCTTTTAGAACCGGCCAGGGTGATTTCCCCGGATAATGTGCCCTCAGGCCTGCTTAAAATAAGTGTCATAGTCAGGATAAACTCTAAAGGGCGACAAAATGAGAAAAAACCTGAAAACCTCAGAATTTAGAAGCGCTAATCTACCAAATCGCGGTACTGATCTGCGACTTCCTCAGCTTTATCTTTCCTGTCTTCATCGGCATCTTTATCCAGGCGCTCGTACTCCAGGATTACCCCCAGGGCTTCCAGTGCACTGAGCATTTTATGGAATGCAGCCTCTTTCTTTTTATTGATGCGAACTCGGTAATTCATTGTTGTATGCAGTTATTCTTCTTGAGCAGCCGCCTTTGATTGGGCCGATTCTTTTTCCGCTTCTTTCTTTTTGTCGCTCTCACGCTGTTCGCGGCGTTTGCGCATTTCTTCGTCGGACCGTTCGTAGGCCAGGATGATTTCCTTGACCAGGCGGTGGCGGACCACATCGTCCGCATCCAATTTGATCGCGGCAATTCCGGTTAGCCCTGCCAGCAGATCAATGGAGCGGCGCAGGCCCGATTTCTGATGAAAGGGCAAATCTACCTGAGAAAGGTCTCCAGTGATAATACACTTCGCCGAAGGGCCCAGACGGGTCAGGAACATTTTGAGCTGAGCAGTCGAACAGTTCTGCGCTTCATCCAGGATAATGAAGGCATTGTCCAGCGTACGCCCACGCATAAATGCCAGGGGCGCGATTTCAATAATCCGGTTGGCCATGAACTGCTGCAGCTTTTCGGCGGGCAGCATATCGTCCAGGGCATCGTAAAGGGGCCGGAGATAAGGGTCCACCTTCTCCTTGAGATCGCCGGGAAGGAAGCCCAGGCTTTCCCCAGCTTCGACGGCCGGTCTGGTCAGGATGATCTTCTTGACCATTCGGTTTTTAAGTGCCTTTACAGCCAGAGCTACTGCGGTGTAGGTTTTGCCCGTACCGGCAGGACCGACAGCAAAAACCACATCATTCGTTTCGCTCGCCTCAATGAGCCGCTTTTGGTTGTGCGTCTTGGCTTTGATCTGCCGCCCGTTACGGCCATGAAGGATCGTTTTATTCGATGTGCTCTCCTTGCTGATCCGTGCTTCAAATGGGTTGTTGCCGTTGATCAGGTCCTGCACCATTTGCATAGGCAGCTCTTTGTGCTCTCGCAACAGGCGGACCATCATTTCAAATTTCGACTTGGCTTTCTGCGTATCTTTCTTGTCGCCTGCCATCTTGACGCTACTGCCGCGGGAGGTAATGGTGACAGAAGGGAAGGCTTCCCGAAGCAGATTCAGCTTTTTGTTGTTTTCACCGTACAGCTCGACGAGGTCGACACTTTCCACAGTTAAAATGATCTCACTCAATATAATGGTATCCCTTTTGGTGAAGAACTTGCCCGTTACGCTCTATAAGGAGGCAACCTAGCCAAGTTCGAATTAATGCTTTCAGAACTCTAATATATTCATAAAAGTTCAACCCTGGGCCGCCTCTTGCTTCAAGATTACGTTAATTTTGCCCCAGCCTGAATAATTTAGGAGTGTGACCGGAAAATTCGGATAAGTAGCGCATTACCTTTAATTTTAGCGATTCACTTCCATCTATAGCCTATGGCAATTGTAACGCTTACCACTGATTTCGGCGACAAAGGCTTTGACCTCCCCAAGTTGAAAGGCGCGCTGTTGACTGCTGCTCCCTCCGCACAGCTGATTGACCTCACGCATCAGGTGAGCAATTACGATATTGTGCAGGCCGCTTTTCTGTTCCGGAATGCCTGGCGCAGCTTCCCTAAAGGCACGCTTCACCTGATCAGTGTGAACGATTATCCCTCAGACAAGCCCCGGTTTTTGGCTGCTGCTCATCGCGGGCACTACTTTGTTGCACCAGACAACGGCCTGTTCTCGCTCATTTTTCCGGAGGATGCACCCAACCAATACCATCTGTTGGAGTACGCGCCGGAAGAGCTCATGTCACTGGAACGCATCTATGCCCGGGCCGTCGGGCACTTAGCGCAGGGGCGGCCGCTTATTGAGCTTGGAACAGCCACGACCGAAGTTATGCAGCGCATCACCCTGCAGCCGGTCATAGGGCCTTCCCAAATCAGGGGGTCCGTAATATTCGTGGACAGCTTTGATAATGCGATCACCAATATCAATCGCTCCTTGTTTGAACAGGTGGGTGCTGACCGGTCCTTTGCTCTCTATTTCAAACGTAACGACCCTATCCGAACCCTATGCCGGCAATACCACGAAGTGGAGATTGGTGAGCCGCTTTGCCTGTTCAACTCCTCCGATTTACTGGAAATTGCCATCAATATGGGTAAAGCCAGCAGCCTGTTAGGGATTAATGTAGAAGATACCGTTCAAATCGAATTCCGCTCATGATCAAACGAATCGTCAAACTGACTTTCCAGCCTGAAAAAACGGCAGATTTTCAAGGTATTTTTGAATCCAGCAAAGTGCTGATCCGGGGCTTCCCCGGCTGCCATCACCTGGAGCTTTGGCGCGACAGGAATCAGCCGGAAGTTTTCTTCACCTACAGTTACTGGGAGAATGAGGCAGCGTTGGACCAATACCGGCATTCAGAATTATTCAAGCGGACCTGGGCAAAAACCAAAGTCCTATTTGGCGGCAAGCCTGAAGCATGGAGTGTGGAAGTGGCTTCACAGGTGGAGCAATAAAGCCCCCACAGCGGGTTGAGCGCTACCGGCAATTCACCTGTTAAGGAATAAATGCGATAGTTGCTGCAGGGGCGGCGTCTTCTGGGTAGTAAAAAGGGGAACCGGAAAGGCTCCCCTTCTTGTCAATTGGGGCTTCAATTAATTTCACAGCTTTACAAAACAGGGTTCAGGGTTTTTAGGTGTGTGGATTGTTTTCAATCGGTACATCACAAAGAAGCATAGAATAAACGGGCAGGTCAATAGCCAGAAACTGCTGTCACTGCTTCTTAGGAGAGTTTAACGGAAATGCCGGGCTCTTACTGTAAGCGTTAAATAAAGGACACGCCTCAACGTACTGATATCCAGAACGATATAAGAATTGTTAATTTCTTAATATCAAGTCATTAAGAACTTTAACAGGTGTAAGGGAAATGTTGGGGAGGCTGTTTGGCGCTCTTTCCGGTTATTTCTGTAGCTGTTTGTATGTTTTGCCTTGTTTTCAAAAATATTCCAAAGGGTGACTATTCACATTGACAGGCAGAGTTGGAGGTATCTATTTTGTTTTTGATTTAACCAGATAGATTCCAACATGGCTGAACTTATAAATCTCACACCTGAAAATCTGGCAGAGGAGCATATTTGCTGTGCGATATCCGACAAAAAGTGCATCGAAGGATACAATGAAAAAAAAGCCTGGCTGCGAAGGGAGCTGGAAGGTGGCTATGTCTTTCGCAGGCTTGATGCCCGGGCGAAGGTATTCATAGAGTATGGGCCTGCTGAGACCGCATGGCTACCTATTTCTGCACCAGGATATTTAAACATCAACTGCTTTTGGGTCTCAGGAAAATACAAGAAACAAGGCTATGGCAAGCTTCTGCTGCAATCTGCATGGGAGGATGCTCAGGCACAGGGCAAAAAGGGGCTGGTCACTGTAGTGGGCACCCGGAAGTTTCATTTCATGTCGGATACCAAATGGCTGCTGCGGCAGGGCTTTGAAGAAGCAGACCGCATCAGCAGCGGGTTTAGCCTGCTGGTTAAAAAGTTAACCCCCGATGAGCAAAACCCGGGTTTTAAAGATTCCGTACGGTCGGGTACGTGCCCGAATCCTATAGGCTTGACCGCCTATTATTCCAACCGTTGCCCATTTGCGCCTTTTCATGCAGAACAATCCCTTTCGGAAACGGCAGAAAAGCGGGGGCTGCCACTAAAACTTATTAAGCTGGAAACCCTGGAGCAAGCTCAATCCGCTCCCAGCCCTGCAAGCATTTTCAGCCTTTTTCTGGATGGGCAGTTTGTAACGACTGACCTTAGCGCTTGTATGGACAGCCGCTTTGATAAGGTGATGGACAAGTGGAAAGAGCGGCAATAGGCCAGGCTATTAATTACCGAATGGATTCCTTAAGTTAGCTGCTGTACCAAATATCCGAACCCAATATGCCTGATGATCAAAGTCCCACTGGCCGGCATACCCAAAAAGGCGTTGTCTCCCCCGGCAGCCTCAACCCTAATCTCAGGCGTATCCGGAAAAAGCCGTGGAGGCTGGAGGATTATACCTCCGGCATCCAAAAGGGAGACCGGGTAACACTGGCTAAAGCCATCACACTTGTAGAGAGCACCCGGCGGGAGCATCAGGCATTGTCACAGCAGATCATTGAAGCCTGCCTGCCGATGAGCGGACAGTCTGTCCGGATTGGCATTACGGGGACGCCGGGCGTGGGCAAAAGTACCTTTATTGAAGCTTTTGGGCTGCATGTGCTGAAAGAGGGTCGAAAACTCGCTGTGCTCGCTGTAGACCCTACAAGCCAGGTGACACAGGGCAGTATCCTGGGAGACAAAACCCGTATGGAGCAGCTGGCACATCAGGAGAATGCCTTTATTCGCCCCTCACCTGCAGGAGAATCGCTGGGCGGGGTGGCCCGGAAGACACGGGAGGCAATCATATTGTGTGAAGCGGCAGGCTACGATACGATCCTGATTGAAACCGTGGGCGTGGGGCAGTCAGAAACAGCGGTGCATTCCATGACGGATTTCTTTCTGTTGCTCCTATTGCCCGGTGCGGGTGATGAACTACAGGGCATCAAGCGGGGCATTGTGGAAATGGCGGATCTCGCCGTGGTCAACAAGGCAGATGGGGAACGCCTGCCGCTTGCCAAACAAGCCAAACAGGAGTATCGCAATGCCATGCACTTATTCCCACCCAAGGAAAGTGAATGGGTGACCCGGGTGGAAATCTGTTCCGCCACCACCGGAATGGGCATCCCGGAGGTCTGGAAAGACATTCAGGCTTATCAGGAACAAACCCGCACCAATGGCTACTTTGAGCACAATCGTCGCGCCCAGTCCCGCTACTGGCTGCACGAAACCATAAACCGGGAGCTGAGACAGTTGTTTTTCAATCATGAAACCGTACGCAGTCAGCTTGAAGAGGTGGAACGGCAGGTGATGAACGGGCAGCAGTCCTCCTTTCATGCCGCCGAGGCCCTGCTTCAGGCTTTCCGGGAACAAAAATGACTTCCCGGCCTGCGTTCGTCTAACAATTTGGCAGTCCTGGCGAACCGAATGGAATCCCAACTGCTTTTCAATCAACTTTAGACTCTAAAATTCAAAACACCAATGAGATCATTACTTCTTCCAATTATCCTGATCGGCCTGGGGCTGGTACTTTTTGTAAGTGGTTGTAACAGCTACAACGGTTTCGTCGAAATGGATGAGGATGTGGAAAATGCCTGGTCAAAAGTACAGAGTGCCTATCAGCGCCGCGCCGACCTGATCCCAAACCTTGTCAACACCGTAAAAGGAGTGGCGGAGTTTGAGAAAAGTACCCTGACCGAAGTGACGCAGGCACGCTCCCGGGCAACGAGTGTCAATATCGACCCTTCCAACCTCAGCGCGGAGAAACTGCAAGAGTTCCAGCAGGCGCAGGGCGCACTGTCACAGTCACTGGGGCGTCTGCTTGTCGTGTCCGAGCGTTATCCCCAACTACAGGCCAACCAAAACTTCCGCGAGCTGCAGGCGCAGCTGGAGGGCACCGAAAACCGCATTAAGGTGGAGCGCGACCGCTTCAATGATGTGGTGACGGAATACAATAAGAAGGTACGCCGCTTCCCGGGCAGCCTCTTTGCTGGCCTGTTTGGCTTCGATCAGAGAGCTCAGTTTGAGGCTGAGGCCAGCGCGCAAAATGCGCCAAAAGTAGAATTCTAGCATTTCTTTAAACCGGGCGGTTCAAAGAGACGGTAACAAAATAAGCTAATCCGTTTAAGGTTTTGCGGTATTTCGTAAGCAGCTGAAAACTTGGAAGTTGCTGTAGGAATACCGCAAAAGCCTAAAAAGAAAACGGCCTAGCTTATTTCCGTCAAACGACTCAATCGAGCTGCCCGGCAAAGCCTAATTGTATGATCCGCTTTTTCCAACCCGAAGAAGAAGACCGTATTATTGATGCCATTCAGGAAGCCGAGCTTAACACCTCAGGCGAGATCAGGGTGCACCTGGAGGATAACCTGAAAGGCGATGTACTTCAGGCGGCCCAAAAGACTTTCCTGAAACTGGAAATGCATAAAACAGAGGCCCGCAATGGCGTACTCATCTTCATCGCACCAGAACAGCGCAAGCTTGCGATCCTCGGCGATAAGGGCATTAATGAGAAAGTGCCAAAGGATTTCTGGTCGGAAGAACGGGACATTATGCTCGCCCACTTTAAATGCGGCAATTACGCTGATGGGGTTTGTGCGGCTGTACAGCAGGTCGGCGCTAAATTGAAGGACTTCTTCCCCTATCAGTCCGATGATGAAAACGAGCTGCCCGATGATATTTCCTATAGTTAAAACTAAGACATTGAGATTACAGACCTGGATTTTTGCCCTTTTCACACTAATTGCCCTACCGCTTGGCGCTCAGCAGCCGGTACCTGCGCCCACCAATGAGGTAGTCAATGATTATGCGGGGTTGTTGTCCCGGCAGGAGAATGAACAGCTGACCCGAAAGCTGGCAGCGTATGCCCGGCAGACTTCCACGCAGATCGTTATCGTAACGGAACCTTCGCTTGAGGGCGGTGACCCGTTCAACCGGGCACTCGAATACTACGAGGCCTGGGGCATTGGCGGCAGCCGGGAGCAGAGCAATGGCGCACTGATTTACGTAGCCCGTGATGACCGCAAGGTTCGCATCATGACGGGCTACGGCGCTGAAGGCTTTCTGCCGGATGCTCTTGCCAAACGGATTATTGACGAAATCATCACGCCCAATTTCCGGGAGGGCCGCTACTACCGCGGGCTCGACCGGGCGACAAGTGCCATTATGGAACTGGCGCAGGGCGAATACACCAATGATACCCCACAGCAGGCTGATGGCAAACAAGAGGCCAAAGGTGGTATTCCGGCCATTCTGGTCATCCTCTTTGTAATTATTCTCATCGTAGTGCTCAGCCGTATGGGCGGTGGTGGAGACGATGATGACGATGGCGGCTATTACCGCGGCGGGCGCTACGATATGGACCGCAGGCGACGAGGCCGGCGCGGTGGTGGCTGGATGATCTTCCCCTTCCCTTGGATTGGCGGCGGCGGTGGCTGGTCTGGAGGTGGTGGAGGTGGCTGGTCCGGCGGCGGCGGTGGAGACTGGGGCGACTTCGGTGGCTTTGGAGGCGGCCTCACCGGTGGCGGTGGTGCAGGTGGGGAATGGTAAAGCAAGGCAGACCATTTGGAATTCTTCGCTATCTTGCTATAAATACCGCCTTCCCTATGTTTGTGCCCCTTTTGAATGTACCATTATCCTGACGTCCAGGGTATCCGGAGCTGGACTTTAACCCAGAACTGAAAGATGGGTCTTCGTACCATTACTCGTTGATAATAAGTGAGAAAGCGTCCGGATTGATGCAGATGGACTGGCAGATTTCAAATCCCTGCGAGGCAACACCGTCCGGATACGGCTGAATGCAAATTACTAGAAGCTTCAGGAAAATTCATTGACCCTCAACGGGAAGAGCACTCCCCTTAAAGTGCTACCGGATGGAAGCCTGGAAAAGGTATCCGGGCAAATCCTGAATGAGGATGGGACAGAGCCATTACCCGGCGTCAGCCTGCTTATTCTGAACCAAAGGGACACTACCGACGAATTTGGGAAATTTGAAGTAACGATCCCATTGGACATGCAGCGACTAAACTATTCCATTAGTGGCCAAAAAGAAGGCTACCTGACCCTGAGCCAAAACTTCACGCTGGATGGGGGGCCGGTTGAGTTCCGCATGCAGAAGAAATAATTTACACCACCACCATTTCTTCTCCCACGATCTGCCCGATGGTGTTGCCCCAGGCCCGGGCACGCTGCAGCTCGCCTTCCATCAATGGTCCTTCCTTATCTGTCACGCAAAAGCCATCCGGCGCGATAACCGCTTGTCCCTCATGGCGCAGCAGGCTTTTATGAATGGTGCTTGCGGCATAGCCCCCGGTTTTGACAATCCACCGGAAGAAGCCATTTTCGATGGTATGCAGGGCAATCCGGGTGTCAAAGGCGGCTACCCACACCCCTCTTAGCGCATGGCGCGGCAGTTGACGCAGGAGGGCTTTAGTGTCCTCAGAAGGCTGGAATCCCCGGGTAGGCGACCCGACAATCAGTATATCAGCCTGCTCCAAATCCTCAGGCGAAGCATTTTGAATACGCTGCAGCTCTACCACTCGCACATAGGGGCGGATGGCTTCTGCTACCGCTTCTGCAATTTGCTGGGTATTACCAAAGAAAGAATCGTACCAGACTAAGGCTTTCATTGTGATTCGGTTTCGTGAAGGTTTAAGGTAATCCAGTGGAGGAAAATGCGCAATGATTTATGTCAGAGTGATGGCACTAAGAAAATCGCCGCCCTCTGAAGAATTCAAGAAAAGTTGTCAATCTATATGCTATGCTGGCAAGGCAACTTATTTCCAGGCAGATTAAAAGTCAAACCTTCCATCGGTGATAAACAGAGTATCCCCGCACTTTTCATGCACCAGCGTGCACTGAAAAGTCCCGGACACAATGGTCTTAACAGTGTCCAAATTGAGTATTTCTATCCGATTGTCAGCCCCATCCAGCAAGATGTAGGGGTCTGCAACATCCTGGCATTCTATATCAAAGTTACCGTAAGTCGCACGTTCTAGTGGATAAACTCCTACTGAATCAATGGTAGCATGGATACTCATGGAGTCATCAAAGTCTCCACAGGACCTCATAGCAATCAAATAAAAAATCTTAAGGACTGAGTGCCATTCACCTTTAAGGCTGCTGGGCTCAAAAAAACCGCCCCCACAGCGCTGCCAGTTTACGCCATTGATTTTGCAGGCGAAAACACCCTCGCCAGTGGTAGTAATTGGTGGAAGTTCATCTGGTTGCGCAATAGAAGCTGCATCAGGTGTGGTAAAAAGCTTGTCGCACCCGCCCCACAGCACGGGCAGAGCAAGCAGCAAGGTGAGGAGCAGGAATTTGTTTTTCATAGGTGAAAGGTTTTTATGTGTTAAAAAATAGGAATTGACTTGGATCCACCCCCGCCCTTCGGGCACCCCGTGTCCCGGCGCTGTAGCCAGTTGCGCTGCCGGAAGCGCCCAGCGGAGTATAGCACAGACATGGGATTCAGCTACCGGCTGTCCCAGGCATATCTGTTTAATGCCAATGCCAACGGTACTGCTATAGCTCAAGGCTTTAGCAGGGCGGTTATATTTTTTGTTCAAGTATACGCATTACGAAGTGGTATGCTATTCCAGGGCATACCGCTTCAAGGCGTATATGCCG
>NZ_JALEGS010000057.1 GCF_022763345.1 Phaeodactylibacter sp. | reverse complement strand
GGACCAATAAAATCAGGAGTATTCTTAGTGGCATAGGGTAATTTTTAGCAAAATAATGAACATTGAGGGCTTTGAGCGCCTGACAATGTGATGAATATGTACAGCAGATTGCATTTGTCAAACCAGAGTACCCCCGGCGAAGGAATTGTAGCGGGGGGCGTTCTCACCGGGTGCACTAACCCTGGGCGTTACCGAGGCATTCACCCGGTGCGCTTTGCTCGGGCGAGCCCCCCCGGCGAAAGTACCGACTTCGTTGTATAACTATGTCGGACAGTGCGTGCGCCGGGGGATGCTTCAACCTACCGTAAGATAACCAATTTTTGGGTCGCTAAACGAAGGTTGGGCAAGTTAAGGGGCGCGTGGCATAAGCAGCAAGCGTTAATAAACAGCATCGACGCAGCTATGCAGTGATCACCAGCTTCTCACCCACGAGACTGCAGGTAATACCGGGAAAAGCCCAAACTGGTAAAGCTGTCTTTCCCCTCTCTCATTTTCATCAAAATAAATATAGTACGGATTGATCCGGTTATAAGAGTTATACAGCCCAACTATCCATTTACGTATGCCTTTTTTCATTGTTTTCTCTACCTGCCAGCTTAAATCAAGGCGATGGTAATCTGGCATTCTAAAGCTATTCCGGCTCCCGTAGTAATGGGCTTCGTGATAATCTTCCGACAAATGAAAACCGCTGCCGGGGCTACTCCCAAAACCCAGCGTACGAATATCAAAGCCCCCCTGGGCCAACGAAAGGGCGTCGCCTGAGTGGTAGACCCATAGAAAAGAGAGCCTTTGGTTATCTTTGGGCTTGAAGGAAATGCTGAGTGCTAAATCATGCCTTCGATCGTAACGATAAGGAAAGGAAAGGCCATTGTTGAGCTGTGGAAATGTCCGCTGGTGCCTTGATAGCGTATAGGAAATCATCAAATCCCATTTAGTCCAATGCCTTTTAATGAAAGACTCCAATCCATAACTCACGCCCTTGCCTTCCGCAACAATTTTGGACTCCCAGTCTGTAGCCCCTCTAAAGAAAGAAGTTCCCTCCTGAAAGGCAATTAAGTTGGTGAGTGTTTTGTAGTACGCTTCCAGCTGTATTTCCCATCCCTTATGGTAAAACCCTGTTCCTGCGGCATACAGCCATGATTGCTCTACAGGTGCAACCGAGGATGCGGGCACCCAAATGTCTACGGGCAATCCGCCACCACTATTAGAAAGCAGGTGCAGGGGTTGTACCATTTGGCTTATCGAGAGGCTGTGTTTCCAAGTGGGAGATGGCTGGTAATTTAACAGCAAACGCGGTTGGACAGAAAGGAACTGATAGTCTTCCCTGCGGACGTCGGAAACAAACCAATTTGCATGCGCCCCAACATTAGCAGACCAGTTCCGGGGCAACTGGATATTGGCTTCTGTATAAAAACTCAGCTCGTGATTAACCGTGTTGCTAACCGAAACAGAGGTATCAACACTATTGCCTTCTATACTCCCCTTGAAGCGCTCTATGCTGGGTTGGAAGTTGTGCCTGGTAGCCCTTATTCCGGAAACTACGTTTACTTGGTTGCTTAAGGAAAAATCTGCACTGGAGTGAAAAATAAAATCAACGATTTTCGATTGGAATTGATTGATTTCGTTTGTCTTGTCTCCAGTTAATATTTCTTTACGTTCAAATTCTGACCGGGTACCATAACCAAACGACGTGAAGGATACAGCGTTATTCCATACCCATTTTTTGCGCAGATGGCGCCACCTTAAACCGGCCAGTTGGTTTCCCCACCTGATCCTGGTGGTCTCTCTGGAGGTATACTGTGGGTTGCTTCCCCTGAATTTGAGCCGAATGTTGTCTCCACCGCCGTAGTAAGAGAAGTATAACTGATTGTTATTATCCAGTTTATGCTTTATTTTGAGATTAGCATCTAAAATGCCGTAACTCACTCTTTCATCCTGGCTATTGATGATGAGTTGAGCACTACTGTAAAGTAAATCTAAAAAGCTGCGCCGTGCAGAAAAGTGAAAGCTCGTCTTTTCCTTTTTGAGGGGCCCTTCTATAAAGAGCTTTGAAGAGAGTAAGCCCAGGCCTATTTCTTTTTTGACTTCCTTATGGTTGCCATCTTTCATTTGTATGTCAACCACCCCGGAAACACGCCCTCCGTAGCGAGCAGGAAAGCCTCCTTTATACACTTTCAGCTGTTGGATAGACCGGGGCTCAAAAACAGATAAAAACCCGCCCAGGTGTGCAGGGAAATAAATAGGAATATCATCAAGGAGAATAATATTTTGGTCTGGTGTGCCCCCTCTTACATACAAAAGGCTGGTCCCCTCCTTGCCTCCTGAAATTCCAGGCAGAACCTGTAGTGCTTTTAGTACATCGGCTTCTCCAAACAAGGTAGGAATACGTTCTATTTCGGAAGGGCTAAGGGTGGCCATACCTAATTCAAGCTGATTCCGTGTTGAGCGGGACATTACTTCAACGATCTGTAAGGACACTCCTGCACGGAGGCCTATGTTCAAAACGGTATCCTTTGTAGCTTCTATCACCAGGGATGCTGTTTCGTAACCAACGTACTGGACTTGCAAAACGAGTGTGTCCCTGGCAGGCAGCAATAAGTTAAAATAACCTTTAGAATTGGTCACTTCAACGAGTGTTTTATCTTGATCGCTCACCAATGCGCCGATAAGGGATTCCCCGCTACCTGAGTCGGTCACGATTCCTGATACATGGATCGTTTGGGCAAATGCCAAGCAGGCTGCAAAAACAAATATTAGTGCAATGAATAAGCGGAAAATACTTGCTTTCATTGTTCATGTATTGGAAAAATGCCTTCGTGGTAGCCAGCGAAAATGCCAAAACCATTAGATACATTTGAAAATAAAGTGAAAGGCTCCGCACCAAATAACAATTGCAGTTCATTGTCAAACTGGTTATCCGTCGATTGATTGTGCCGATGTCTGAACCACGATTTTCGAAAGCGGTAATAATCTTCGCTGACCGTACGGAAAATGAGATAATATTCGGACTGGTTATTACGGTATTTACCTTTAATCCAGCGATTACCGCTAACCGAACTATGTTCAAATCTCAATTGCATTTCATAAGGCCCTCCATTTATCAGCTCATCGCTAAACACAAAGGAAGATGGGGCGTATACTAAATCCCCTTCTCTATTTAAGACAGCATCAGGAATAGCTATGTCATTCAAATAGCTTAGATAAGTGGAGTCTTTCAATTCATCATAGAAAGGATGTAGAATCACGAATTCGTAATAATTCTTCTCGCTATCGGGATCGAAAAAATGCAGATTAATATCTATGTATTCGTTTCCATCTGCACTTTCCACAAAAAAGTACGTTGCGTCATCAATCTCTACTTTTGCAGGGGGCAATATGGCAGAAGCCTGAACTTCATGGTAATCCGTTTTTACTAAAAGCCGGTATAGCTCGCCGGAAACCAGGTTGGAACCGGTGTACCGATAACGACCAATACCCTGATAGGACAAGGTATCCATAAGTTGATCCTGGCGCCATAATTCAATTATGGCCTCTTCTTCAGGGACAACTTCGGATTGCAGAACGGATCGGAATTTGGTCAAATGTGCTTCAAACTCATCAGAAGTAAAGAAGCAAGACAGAATCAACTCCTGCGCGTTCTCCTCATCAAGCGGCAGGTCAAGTGGTTTGGTACAGCTCAACAGCATGGAGCCCGCTAAAAAAATGGGTAAAACGCCCTTTGGTATAGACATTTTCTCACAGTATTTCGGGTACTCTGCAACAGAGTCATTTTTGTTTGTAATATTTTAAGCGTCCAGGTATATACGCTTAAAAAAATGGTTTGCGACATCGGAGCAGACCGCTTTCCAGCGTTTATGCCGACCTGCCTGCCGAAGTCTCGACACGCAAGCAGGCATCAAGTCGGTTTGCCGTGGCAAATCACTTTTTCGTTATAAAAAAAACCGGCAGAAACGCAGGAAATTGCTTCCGCCGGTTTTTTAATTTTAGTCAGTTTTTCAAGATCAACCGTCTGTCAACTGATAGGTCGTTACAGGGTTAGAATAGCTTTCAACTATACGCAATACGAAGTGGTCACCTACTGGCGCTGACGGCCAGCACGGGGAACGATAAATGTCGGGCTTACAGTCCAGACATTCATCGTCTGGAATC
>NZ_JALEGS010000056.1 GCF_022763345.1 Phaeodactylibacter sp. | reverse complement strand
GTCGCACCTATCCCAACCGTAAGTTAGGGCATACTCCCTGGGGCAGCCTACACTTAAAGTATACCCTAACGGCTCTGCCCGCCCCGCCCCTTTGCTCCAGCAAAAAAAACTGCAGCCCGGGCCAAGCCCAAACTGCAGTTCCAACCTAAATAACAAAACTCAGTCTACTGACGCACCACCTTCAGCACTTCCCGGTAGCCATCTTCTGTGAAGACCTCCAGAAAGTAAAGCCCGGCAGGCAGGGAGGCAGCGCTCCAGTCCAGCTCCGTCTCCCCCTCCATTAAAGGCTGCTGGGTAATCCGTTGACCAAACTCGTTGAGCAGGGTCGCCTGCCCTTCCGCTGCAAGAGGTTGGCTGAATTGTAGCGTGAACGCATCCCGGACCGGATTAGGCAGAATACCCGCTTTGATAACCGGAGCCGATTCCGCCGTCCATTCCATCGTGTTGGGCACAGCAAGGCTGCCGCCCTGACTCAGGTAGCGCACTTCGCCAATAACGGCAGTGGCATCTCCGAACGGGTCGGTTGAGAAAACCGCCAGCCCCATTTCCACACAGTTCGACATCGGCAGGTATGCCTGATGGAAGAGCACCCAGCCACCACCGCTGGTATTGCGGTAAAATGCCCGTAGGAGGTCGCCCTGACGGGTCAGGCGCAGCCACTCGGGGAAGGATGCGTAAAAATTATTGCTGCTCCGTGGGCCGTTCTGGGTATACCGAATTTCCCGCCGCAACAGATTCGTCAGGTTCGAATAAACGGCATACATTTTGGAGCCCGGGTCACTGCTCTCCCGGATCATCAGCCCGGCGTAGCCGCCAACCACGTCCCGGATGCGGGCCTGAATGCCGCCGTTGCCGCAAAGAGGAACGCTGGCAAAAGCCAGATTATCAGAATTTTGAGGAATAAGGTTATAGCCTCCGGTGCCAATGGTGAAGTCGCCAAGATCAGGGTTGTCATTGATACAAGGATCATATTCATAAAAACTGCCATCGCCCTGATCGCCAATGTCGTTGGCGGTCCACTGTGGAGGTAAGGCGGTGCCAATTTCCACGGTAACCATAGCGGTGCAATCATCTGTATTGCCACTCGGGTCTTCAACGGTGAGCACCACTGGGAAAGTCAAATAGGCATCATCACAGGTATAAGTTACGCCGGGGAAATCTGCCGAGCTAATACTGCAATTATCGCTGCTGTTGACATCATCAAAGATATCGCTTAACTGGAGGGTGTATAACCCATCAGGCTGCAATGCTACAGTTGGATTGAAGCAAACTGCAGTTGGCTTGATATTGTCTTCCACGGTAACGGTGAAATTGCAAACACTCACATTACCATTGACATCGGTGACGGTGAGTGTTTCCGAATTACCCCCGACTTCATCGCAGTCGAAGCCTGCCTGGCTAAGCACCAAAGAATTGATACCACAGGCATCATTGGAGCCAATATCTACCGCTGCTACCGAGGTGGAGGCATCCCCGTTGGCATCAAGTTGCAAGGTCACATCCTGGCAAAGGGCTTCAGGAGCTACGTTGTCTTCAACCGCAACGGTAAAGTTGCAAATATCGCTGTTGCCATTGACATCTGTTACCGTAAGCGTCTCAGCGTTGTTCCCTACATTACTGCAATTAAAATTGACCTGGCTGAGTACCAAAGATTGAATGCCACAGGCATCGCTGGAGCCGTCATTTACAGCAGCCAACGAAGTAGACCCATCACCATTAGCATTAAGCTGTACCGTTACATTCTGACATTCTGCGGATGGGGCGACATTGTCTTCCACTGTGACGGTAAGAAAGCAAAAGCTGATATTACCATCAAGATCGGTAACTGTCAGGAACTCCGTATTCTCCCCCACATCAGCACAGGTAAAGCTGGTCTGGCTGAGCACCAAAGGCTGCAAGCTGCCGCAAGCATCGTAGGAGCCATCATCAACTGCTGCTGCAGTAGTGGAGCCATTGCCGCTGGAATTGAGCTGTACGGTGACATCCTGACAACGGGCTACGGGAGGGACGTTGCTGCCATCATCCAGGCAACCGGCATTCATTACGTAATTGCGCATCACGTTGCCGGGCTGTGTCCCCATGCCGTTTGTCATATTGAATGTACCGTGCCCAAAGCTATCGAAGTAGCTCATAATTGTTGGGAAAACACCAAGTTTGTAGGGTGTGTCCAGACAAGATTCTCCTTCAGGCTCATCCACAACCACGCCCATAGGGTCCACATTACCATAATCGTCTATCGTGGTGCCATCGCCATTCCAAACGCAGGCATGGGTGTGGCGGGAATCCAGGTTGTGGCCAATTTCGTGAGTCAAGACCTTTACAAAGCGAGAGTACATCGTCCAGTCAACAATGGGCGAATTGCCACCGGCTCTGGTCAACGCATAGGAATCTGAAGTACAGAGGCCATCAAAAAAAGCAATACCACTTGCCCCGGTACCAAATGTCGAGGTTCCGGAAATCAGCTGTGCCAGGTCACCCGGCCAACCGGCACCTGTGGTGTTGTAATAATCCCTGAACTGATTGCGCTGAAATGCTGCACTCGAATCTTCTTCGAAGGCATTATCGTCGGATGTCCAAATAAACATTCCGGACATCACCATATTGATGTTCTCCGCATTGTAAATATTCATCGTCTGCGCAAAAACAGCAGTCAGGCGGTTCGCTGTTTCGGTGAGGTCTGAGCCACAAACGGTGTAGTAGGAAAAATCTGCCACCAGGTAGACCTGTATCACCTGGCAACCGCCTCTGGAGTCGCTCACACCAAAGAGTTGATCTTCGGTATACTCCGGCAGGTCTCTCCCCTCCGTTTCGATGTGGCAATTGAACTGTAGCAACTGTTCCTTAAGCCGCTCTTTTAGGTCAGCGGTCCTGAAAAGGATATAGCGATCCGCTTCGCTTTTTAGCTTGGCAAGCTCATAATTGTGTCGGCCATCACTGAACAGGGCTACAAGTTGCTGCTCATAGACGCTGACCGTTACCAGTGAAGAAGAATGCCCAGCAACAATCCCTTTGTAGTGGACTCCAAGGTCAACCTCTTCTGTCCGGCTGCCGAAACTGGTTTCTACTTTGAAATCTTCAGCAAAAATATTGACCTTGCCCAGGTGCAATTCCAGGCTGCTGCCATCGGCTTGGGGCAGATCTATGCTGAAATGGTTTGGGGCTGCTTCCCGCAGAGCTTTCAATTCCTCCAAATCAATGGTGAGCAGGGTGCCGCCCGTAACCTGTTCATAGGTTTCTTCAGCGGGTTTGGGCTTACCGTCACCAAATAAGTCGAAGGTGGATTTTTGCTCCTGGCCGTATGCCGCCATAGTACATAATCCGAATAACAGTAAAAGAAAAATCGGTCTCATAAATAATGGGTTTCGATGGTTTAAGTAATAATATCGTATGTTAAAGCAAACCTCAGGCTTGCCATCAAGCTATGAATAACCAAGAAATAGCTCTCCTCTGTACCAGCGCTGGTAAAGGGTGAACCGGAGTACGGTTCAACTTCAAAAACGCTATCCACGGCATAGGGGGGAGTATGCTCAAAAGGAGTTGAGCCCAACTGTGCGAACAGACAGTAAGGCAGAGACTGTTAAGCTGGAAATTAGACGGTCTTAAAAACTCAGTACTAAACGGAGGGTGCTATGCTTTCGATTGCCCCGTTTTTCTGAAGCGTTTTTCACTTCCTGGCATATGGCGCTCAGGGCGAAAACCGCGGACAAACAAGGTAACCGTGCGTATTGAAGAAAAGGTAGATGAAAACGGAAAGGGCTTTGCTTTCTCTTTACCTGGTTTGAAGGCCAAAACGGTAAACAGAATGGATATTTGCAAGGAAGTAAAAGGTAATGGATTGCATAGTAACAGGTGTTTTTTGGGATCATTGGCAGCCGGGTCTGCTTTCAACAGATAATTTGTCGCTTTTACGACCAACTGCGTTAACATTTCAAATTTACGACAACCAAAAAACAATGTTGCTCAATGCGTATTAAAAACTCAAAAATACCTGATTTAGGGTATATGAGATTGCGTTTCAAAAAATATCCCAATTAGGAGGATTGACCATAGAGCCCAACCTTAGCCCCGCCGAGGTCCAGTTGGCCCAGAGCGGATTGCCCCTGTCCATTAGCGAGTGATTTGCCTGAAGTCAAAACGCACGTAAAGCACAGCCTGCCTAATGCTTTGCACGATACCGATGCCCCTTTAATGCCAACAGGTCGGTAACCCACAGCCAACACTTCGGTTCCGCGCCGTTAGGTTGCGGAAGGTGAGCAACGGACCCCGATGAGACGACTACGCTTTATCGTTTCCCCGCGCTGATTCGGCTTAGCTTCAATTTTTTGAAATCAAGGTCAATCATTAGTTACCATCGCCAAAATTCCGTATTTTAGAATAGACCAATACCTACCGCTTATGGGTTCTCCCAGACTATCCTTTGCCGTCAAAGCAAAAGCAAAATTTTTCCGGCTCCTCATCCCGGGCTTGCTGTTGTATGCCACCACTATTGGCGCACAAGTCAACTTGGTGCCAAACCCCGGCTTCGAAGGACTGAGCGACTGTGCGCTAGATTACGGCCGGGCAGACAAAGCAGTGCCCTGGCAGGTCGTCAATCCTCCATTGGCTACCCCTGATTTGTTTCACTTCTGTTCTGAAAGCGGTTTTTTCGTGCCGCCGAGTGGGTGTTTTGGAGTCTTCCCCCACACCGGCGAAGGTATGGCAGGCCTGGCACAGATGAGCGTGGAAGAGCGTATCTACGCCCGCCTGACAGCGCCCCTGCCTCCTGAGACAGATATTTACGTGGCTTTTTCCTTTCACCCCCGGCAGAAATGCGGAGATGAGTTCGAAACTTTTTGCTATTCCAATACCAATGGCCTTTCTTTTACCGATATAGAAATGCAGTGGCAACAGGTTGTGCTGGAGTCCGATACTTTACTCGATTATACAGAAGACTGGACGACGATGAGCACTTGCTACCAGAGCACGGGCCGGGAAGCGCTCGTACTATTGGGCAACGTTAAAACGGCCGCCGAAGAAATACGGGATTGCGATTATATCCAGCCCGACTTCAACTCTGCTTATTTCTACATTGATGATGTTGTGGTTGCTCCTTTTGATGTGGTACCGGATACAATAATGCTCTGCGGAGCTGACTCAGCAGTAGTGGATGCCGCTTTTTACGATTTGCCAATAGCCTGGAGCGATGGCTGGCAGGGTGGCCTGCGGGCGTTTACGAGGGAAGGACCTTATACCGTTACCGCCGATGCTGGCGAATGCCTGCTAATGGATCAGACCATAGTGGTCCGTATACCGGATGAAAGCCGTGAAGTAGCTGCTGAGTTGTGCAGGGGCAGTACTCTTAGCCTACAGGTGCCTGTGCCGGCTGTGTGGCCCGGTGGAGATACGAGCACGGT
Organism: Phaeodactylibacter sp.; assembly: GCF_022763345.1. Taxonomy (GTDB): domain Bacteria; phylum Bacteroidota; class Bacteroidia; order Chitinophagales; family Saprospiraceae; genus Phaeodactylibacter. Next base: position 56,680 of record NZ_JALEGS010000056.1, on the reverse strand, counting down.
CTACACGGTTTCCCGTCCGGGCTTGTACATTGCCGATCTACTGAGCGAATGCGGTGAACGACAGCTTTTTTACCAAGTGTCGGAAACAGATTGTTCTATCAATTCCTTTGTACCTAATGCCTTCAGCCCGAACGGAGATGGCATCAATGACGAGCTGTTTTTTTTCTTTAAGTCCGATTATGCTTTTGAAGGCCGACTCATGATATTTGACCGCTGGGGCAATCAGCTGATGAGCCGGGAGTACAATAGTACGCAGCCATTTGCACGCTGGGATGCTACTTTTAAAGGGAAACAGGTGCCTGTAGGCGTGTACGTCTGGTCCTATGAATACAGGAGCATTCGGGATGGTGAGCGCCGCGTAGTATCTGGCGATGTATCGTTGGTGCGTTGAGCAGTCTGTGGCTGCAGACCATTGATGCAGAGCCGATGCCCCTTTAGGGCAATAGGTCGGTAACCCACAGCCTACGCTTTGGTTCCGCGCCGTTAGGTTGCGGAAGGTGAGCAACGGACCCCGATGAGACGACTACGCTTTATCGTTTTTCCGCGCGGCTCAGGCTTAGCTTCAATCTTTGGGAGGCGGCACCTGCCGCACCTACGGCGCGGGGGGCAGCAACACATTGGAGGTTACCCACATTTGGTCCCTACAGGGACTTTGCGCCATTCCAAAACAGGTGGAAAGCACCTCCCACCTTTTACTACAGCGTCTGTACCAATTGAATGTAATTGCCGCAGGTATCATCCAAAATGGCAAATTTCACCGACCCCATTTCCGTGGGCTTAACGCTAAATTCCACATCGAGGCCCGTCAGCCGCTCATACTCAGCCTCCACGTCATCGACGTCGAATTGCGTCCAGGGCATCCCGGCATCCTTTAGGGCATTTTGGTAGACTTTTGAGGGTTCAAAATGATTGGGTGCAGGCTCCAGCAGCAGTTCCGGGCCGTCGGGCCAATCTTTTGAGACCAGCGTCAGCCACCTGTTGCCGCCACCTAAGGGCTCATCCTTCTTTTTGATGAAACCTAATTTATCGGTATAAAATTGCAGGGCTTTTTCCTGGTCCCGGACGGGGATGCTGATTAGGGTGACTTTCATGGCATAGGTTTTTAAAATGATGCTCTGTTTGGTGTTTATTTTTGGCTGAGTACCCGACTGGGCTTTTTATTTTAAAACAAGCAAGAAAACTATGAATGAGTAAAAGAAAAAAATAAAATAAAAATATGAAATTCCAGTCTTTACCAGCTGATAAGCCTTGTAAACGCTCGCCCACCGGCTTCCAGCCGATAGAAATACCGGCCGGGGCTAAGGAAGAACTCAGAAGGTACAAAACGAAGCCGGTGACTGCCCGCTTCCTGATAGTGGTTCCAAAGGGTGCGGGCAGTAGTGCCGTTTTCGTAAAGCAGCACAATACGCACGGGGCCGGGCTGCCGGACCGCATAGTGGATATCAAAAGCCAGTCCTCCATCCGGGGAAGGCTCGTGGCCCAGCAGCATTCCCACTTCGTTGGCACCGATTGGCAGGTCAGAAGGGGGCAGCAATCCATCGAGTGGCTGTAGCCCTTCACTGTCCAGAAGGTGCTCCGTGACTTCCGGGGGCGTGCACAGCCAGTTTTGCATAACGCTGGCGTAAACCGAACGAAAGTCCACCGAAAAGAAAGGATCACCGTACTGATCGGTATTGTCCAGATCAGGGGCTTCGCCCAGGAATTCACTGCCCAGCCCCTCGCCAAAGAGCAGCATGGGCGCACCGGTACCGTGGTCTGTCCCGGCTGAGCCGTTCTCATAGATGGTACGGCCAAACTCAGAGAAACTCATCGTCAGGACGTTTTCGCTATGCCCGGAGGCCGCCAGGTCAGCATAAAAAGCTTCCACGCTGCTGCCCACCCAGTCCAGCAGATTGGGGTGGAAATTCGCCTGATTGCTGTGGGTATCAAAGCCGTCGATGCTTACCATAAAGACCTTGGTGCCCAGACTGCCTTTGATCATGCGGGCAACGATCGCCATTTGTTCGGCGAGGTAGTTGTCAGGATAGGCCACCTGATTGCTGCCATCGTTGTAGGCCCGCTGAATAGACTCCGAATAACGGAAGGCGCTATTGGCCACCTGCCGCACGTACCGCAGTTCGCGCTCGAAAGGCTGATTGCCCAGGTTGCCCGACTCGTAAAGCGTGCCGGTTTGTGCAATCTGATAAAACTCCGCCGGATTGCTGATCGCCAGGGCATAATTGGCAGAGTCGCTGCGGAAGATCATATTAGGCTGCACCCCAATCTGCAGGGCAGGCGGGATAACCGGCGGCGCGCTCAGAAAGGCAGGCAGGTCCTGTTCCAGCCAGCGCCCCATCCAGCCGGTATTGACCACCTCGCTGCTATCGGAGGCGGAAGCCCAGATATCGGAGGAGCGGAAGTGGGAATAATTTTGCTGAGGATAGCTGACGTTGTGCACCACCTTCATGCGCCCCTCTTCCCAAAAGGGCTGCAGCCCGAGCAGTTCGTTCGGCATGCCGTAATCATCGGACAGCGCCCAAAGTCCATTTTCGGGTACGGCAAGGGTAGGCCGGATGTTGTAATAGGTGTCATTGCCACGGAGGATGACCGTATTCAGCCCATCGTTGCCCCCTTTGAGGCGCAACAGCACCAGCACACGGTCGCCGCAGTTCGTATTCGACAGTCCCGCCAGCATAGGCCCCGGTGCAAAGGCGCTCACCGGGTAACCACTCAGCGTCAGGGCACCGCCCAGCGCAGCCAGGCCGGTCATTTTCAGGAAATCCCGCCGGCCCCATTCCTGATGCATATTTTCGTGGGCTTCGCCATCCTGCAAACGGGTGCCTTTTTTGCGCTCCAGGTAGCGTTTGGCCTTGGGGTGGTAGGTATCCTGGTGATCGTGCTTTGCCATTATTCAGAGGTTAGTTGAGCTGCCATTCCGGGAGGCGGACCAGGTGAACAAATAGGTTGACAATCTGCCAGGGCACACCGCCGTAGTAGAGGCTCCAGGTGCCGTCCTCAAAGTAATTGTCAGGCACATCGCCCTTGAAGTGCAGCGTAGCCACTTCCAGCAGTCGGTCTTCGAGCGGGCGGTTGAGAAATAAGGTGGCAAGTGATTGTGTGATGACCGCCGGGTCGGTTTCCTCCAGCCCCACCCGTTCGATAGCCATATCGCGCAGGCGGTCGAGAAACGCCTGTGAACCGGTCATGCTGTACAGCACATTCTCACACCCTGACCATCGCGCGGTAAGCGTATTTTCCGTTAGCCAGCTGTGGTGCTCCGGCCAGCCCGCCACATCCGCCGGGTTGAAGACTTCCTGTCCGAGATTGCCCGCCAGGTAGGTGAGGTAGCCAATGAGGTCCTCATTGTAATCTTCTTCCCAAATGCCGCCCGTCCTGCGAATGACGCCAACCAGGGCTTCCAGCGGGCTGCGCACCCGGGCATTGATGAAGCGCTGCTCGTAGAAGTGCTCGCTGTGGAAAAGCTGCCGCAGCACGGGCATGATCTCCCAGTTGTTGTCCCGGAAAGTTTGCGCCATGCCCTCCACAATGACCGGGTCGGGCGCTTCATAGACATAAAAGCGATAGAGCTTGCTGCAGATGTAGTTAGCCACCTCCTGCGACCGCAGCGTAAAAATGAGGTCGTGCACATCATCGTACCCCCAATTGCCCGCATGCCCAAAAATCGTTTTGGAGGTATTGTCGTACAGGTTAGGGTCAAAGGTGACGGTGGGATCACAGGAGTACATATTCACCCGCCAGCCGGTCAGGGCGCGGGCCACTTCCACGATATCGTTTTGGGTGTAGCCATTGCCCTCCCCCATCGTGAAGAGCTCCATGAGTTCGCGGGCGTAGTTTTCGTTGGGCTGCGCTGCGATGTTTTGATTCCCATTGAGAAAGGTGAGCATGGCTGGGTTGACGCCCATTTCTTCCACGAAAGTGCGGAAATTGCCAAATGCCCGCCGGTGCAGCAGGTCGTAATAATGCCACATGAAGGAGTTGCAGGCGTAGTCATTTTCCCGGGTCACAAAGTGGTTGTGCCAGAACAGTGCCAGCTTGGACCGTGCGCTCTCGGTAGCCATTTCCCGGATCCAACGGCGGAAGAAGGCGCTCTTGACTTCAAAATAAGTCTGCATATCGTCATCCGGGTAATCGTCGTAAGCCCAGTTGGCCCAGTACGGGGCATCGGGAGCAGGCAGGTTGGAGGCCCCATCGAGCAGTTGGTCGGCCAGCGCCTGAGGCGAAAGGGACAGCCCGGCACTGACGGTGTTATGAGCGGCTCCGAAACCAAGGCGGGCATATAGATGCTGCACCCGTTGTTCGTTCCAGGGCTTTTCCGCACTCGGCTGATAGGGCGCTAATGAATCTGGCATAGTGGCTGGTATTGAATCGCAATTCCTAAAATTAGCAAAAACCCAACGATTATTTTGTAACTTTCATGGAGCAAAGCATCTGAACCTTGAAGACATACATCTTACCTTTATTCCTATTGCTGCTTTCCACTGTAGCAACCACCGCTCAGGAGCTGCTTTTTGAAGAAGACTTCAATAGCTGTGGCCTGAGCAGCAACTGGACGGTCAACCTCACCGGCAACCCGGATGCGGCCTGGTCCGTTGGACTGCCCGAAAATGAAAACAGCGATGGCAGCGCTATCGACGGCAGCTGCATGCTGATCATGGATGATGATGCGACGGGTGAGAACAGCCCCGCCTGGACGCTGCAACTGGAATCCCCGACTTTCGATGCCACCGGCTGGTCGCGGGTAACCCTCTACGCCGATGTCCACTTCCGGAATTACGACGGGCTCGATGCTTTTGACCTCCTGGCTTTCGATGGCAATGAATGGCAATTGCTCCGCCGCTTTCAGGGCGTGGAAGGGCAGACCGGGACGCAATTTTCAGCATTCCTGCCAGTTGAAATCGACCTCACTTTCTTTGCCCACGAGACTTTGCAAATTGCCGTCCGCTACGACGATGGGGGCACCTGGGGCTGGTGGGCCGGCATCGACAATATCCGGGTGGAAGGCACTGGCAGCGGCACCCCTGTCCTTCTGGAAACCTTCAACGAATGCGCCCTGCCCGATGGCTGGCTCAATGAAACCCTAAGTGGCCCGGCGGGATGGTCATTTGGAATGGTGGATAACGAAAATGCCGGCGCCAACAACAGCATCAACGGCTCCTGCATGGCATTCTTTGATGACGATGGACTGGGCGAAGATGCCCCCTTTTCCAAAGCCCTTCTGCTAAGCCCGGTCATTAACGGGCTGGAATTCTCAGAGTACCGCCTCGAATTCGATGCCGTCATCCGGCAATACACGGACCTGGAAAGCCTTTCGGTGGGCCTAAGAGATGAAGCGACCGGCGAGACAGCCTGGGCACAAGCCTATCTCGAAGATCAGGGCGGGCCGCTGTTCGACAATTCCGTTCAGCTGGTGGTCGACCTGTCTGAATACCGTAGCCCACAGATGCGCCTGGCCTTCCTCTACGACGATGGCAACGGCTGGGGCTGGTGGGCCGCGCTGGATAATATCAAGCTGATTGGCGATGGCAGTACCAATGACCTTTGCGAGAACGCCATTGTATTGGAACTTGACGCCCCCTGCACGGCCGGCAACAATCAGGGCAGCGTCTACACCGGACCTGACGCCTGCACACCGCCCGGCGCAGGCAGCCTGTGGTACCAATACCACGCAGCGGGCAGTCAGTGGGTGCATCTGCGCACCTTTGCCGGGTACAACGATGCGGTCACCATCTTCACCGGTGATTGCACCTCCCCGGAAGTACTCACCTGCACCGATTACGACGTGCATGGTTTTACCGGGGAAGACTTGTACTTTGAAGCCACAGCAGGCACCACTTACTTTATCCGGGTGCACGGTCAGCGCGCGGAGTTTGGAGTGCCCCGCGGCCCGCACTGCATCCAACTGAGTGGCGATGGCCCTCCCCCGCCCCCTCCGGCTAATGATGGCTGCGCCAATGCGCTGCCGCTCGAAGTCGATGGCGATTGTGTGGCCGGCAATAATTACCACGCCACCTTTGAAGGGCCCGTCCCAAGCAGAAACAACAAAGCACAGGCTGACATCTGGTTCCGCTTTACCCCGGAAGATGGAACGCCGCTGCGCATCAACTCACAAGCCGATTTTGCCGATGTGCTCACCGTCTACCGGGGCAGTTGCGGAGCGCTGGAAGAGGTCGCCTGCAATGAACTGGGGCAGGAACTCTACCTCGAAGCCCCCGAACCCGGTACGGCCTATTACCTGCAGCTCAGCGGGTTCTTTGCCACATTGGAAGGCACCTGCTGCGTAAAAATCGAAGCTGCCACTCCCGCACCACCTTTGAATGTGCTATGCAGCACCGCCATTGAACTGGAGCTGGGCGATGACTGCACCACTGTACAACCCACCGGGGCAGGCTTTTCCGGACCGTTATCCTCCTGCGCACTCGGGCAGTCTGATGCCGTTTGGTATACCTTCACCACACCGGGCACTGGCTCGGTGGCTTTTGACCTGGAAAGCGATTTTGTGGCTACACTAAGCGTTTTCAGCGGCAGCTGTACCAACCTCGAAGAAATTTTCTGCGCCACGGCCCCCGATGCCTGCACCCATACCAATCGCCTTACCGGACTGACACCCGGTCAGCAGTACTTCCTGCGCCTCGGGGTCAATAGCAGCCTCACAGGCTGGGCGGGAGCGGGTACAGCTTGTCTGCGGGTGGACGAAGCAAGCGGGGCTCCTGAGGCCGCTCCCCTGTCTATTTTCGCCAACCTGGAATGCTTTGGCAACGGGCGTGCCCTCCTGTTGCTGGAAGCTACCGGTGGCTCCGGCGCTTACACCTTTGCCGGCGTATCCGATGGCAGCCTGCTTGACGATGGCATGGCTTACTTCGCGGAGGTAACGGATGAAGCCGGGTGCAATGCTGTGATTTCCGGTACGATCAACTGCCCTGCTACCTGCCCTCTGGATGTGGAGATAGAAATTTTGGAAGAAAATGACTGCCCCAACGACTTCAACGCTGTCCTGCAAGTGGCAGCATTGGGCGGTTCCGACAGCCTGCGTTATACCTGGCAAAACGGATATGACGGCCCTCTGCTCACTCAGGCTATGAACGGCAGCTACCGGGTGACGGTCACCGACCTGGCCAACAACTGCTCGGCCATAGCGGCCTACGAAATAGGAGCGATTGCACCAATTGCCGTGGAGGTCCTGGAACTCAGCCCGCCCTCCTCCGGCGGTATGGATGGCAGCATTTCGGTGGCCGTTAGCGGCGGCACCCCGCCTTATCTGTACGAGTGGTCATTGGATGGCGAGTTCGTTTCCGATGCCGCCAATCCGCAAAACCTAAGTGCGGGCGTTTACCAATTGCACCTCACGGATGCCAATGGCTGCACCTTCAGCTCAGGCGACATAGAACTGGGTACGCCTTCGACCACCCTTTCGGAGCCTATGCATGCCCGCATCAACGTTTATCCCAACCCGAACCGCGGCCTCTTCTACGTAGATGCGGAGGATTTACCCGCTCCCGTCACTCACCTGGAGGTGTACACTGCTTCCGGGCAGTTGGTCCGGCGCGTGGAAATCGGCGACAACTGGCAACCGCCCTATGCCGTTGACCTGTCGGGCAGCAGCACGGGGCTGTACCTGCTCCGGGTGTTTACCGAAGCAGGCATAGCTCAAAGAAGGGTAATAGTGGGGCGGTAGAGTTTGGTTACCGCACAATCGTCACCGGAAGTACCTCTCCAGTCTCAGTACGCATCCAGTACCGGCCTGCGGGCAACGCATTGACATCCACAGAGGTCACCTTGGCATCCAATGCTATAGTTTGAAGCCATTGCCCTGCGGCATTGTACAATTGCAAACGCTGTGGCAATGATTGCCCGTAGGACCTAATCCAAATACGATCGCGGGCCGGATTAGGAAACAGGGAAATTTTATTGCCAAAGGAAAGACTTGTTGACCCACTGCTGATCAGTACCACCTCCTCACAATAGGTATTCCCACCCCAGTCATTAGCTGCCGTGAGGCAAACCGTGTAAGTGCCGGATGCTGAATAGATGTGCTCCGGGTGCTGCGCCGTACTGCCTTGCCCATCGCCGAAGTCCCAAACCCAGCTAGTGGGGGTATTGGTGGAGATATCCGTAAAGACGGCCTGTAAATCAGCCGTTTCGTAGGCAAAAGCGGCCGCGGGCGTGAAGTCGGGCAGTTCGGATACCATCACATTTTGAACGGTGTTGGTGATGATAGGCGGATTGAAGTCGAAGTAAATGCCAGCGGTATTTTCAACGAGGGTATTTTCGTCCAGCCCGGGCAGGGTTTCGATTTCGAATTGCACAAAACCGTGGCTTTCCGGCTCATTGGTGGTGCTGTCGGGCAACAGGATGTCCCGGAAGTGGAATTCCAGTCGGCCATCTTCGTACAGTACGGCCTCGTAGGGATGGCTGCTGCTGCCTGGCGCAAAGGTGGCCCAGTCGAGGTCTTCCGATAGCTGATCGCGCAGAACCACATTGAAGGCGGTATCGGTGCCCGTATTCTGAAAACGGATGGTGTACAGCAGGGGCTCCTCAAACAGGGTATAGTTTTGAGTAAAAGGCGGTTGTTCCGAACGCGCCGGGTGCACCTGCTTGTCATTGGGATCATACGCACAGTTGATGATGGAAGTGAAGCCAAAGGTCGCTGCGGGCAGGGGTTGCCCTATGGCATTGTAGGGCACTACGCCCACCTGAATATCCATGGGCGAACCGATAAATTCCACCCCGGCAATGACCATGCTCAACGCTACGGAGCGGCTCTCTCCCGGCTGCAGCCCTTCAAAGTCCCAGAACAGGGTATCGCCTGACACCTGAGCCGGCACGGGCGTCGCTTCCACCAATTCGGCCAGCTCATTGAGGACCAGGTAGGCCTGCCCGTCGAAGGGCCAGCAGCCATCATTGGTGTAATTGAGCCAAAAGGGCACGGTAAAGCCGCAGCGGGTGGGCGCAGAAGCCAGGGTAATGCCTGCTTCGGGCTCCTCGGTATTCGGGCTTACACCAAATTCCAGGCTGTCAATGGGCGTGCCATCGAAGGTGATTTCGTAGCTCTCGGGGGTGGTAGTCAGGGCCCAGCATGCTTCGAGCTGGGGGCTGATGTTGTAGGTGCCTTCTGCCCCGTATACGGTAAACCGCCCTTCCTCATCTGTGAAGACCGCCAGTGCCTCAGGCTCTATCGTGATTGGAAAACGGTCGAGGAGGACCTCCTGTGTGTCGCGCTGTCCATTGGCATTGATATCAAAGAAAACCTGCCCGGAAACGCCCACGTCGTTGGCCAGATTATAAGAGACAATGATACGGTCGATACCTCCATTCGGAGGGGTCTCAGCATTACCTACCATATCCAGGTCGCCATCGCCATCCATATCTGCCAGTTCGAAGCCCCGCACCGCAATAGCTGCATTTGGGATGGGCAAAGGAGGCAGAAAATCACCGTTGCCCTGCCCTTTCAACCACTGCATGGGAAAGTCCTGATACCCCGAAGTGACAATATCCTGCACCCCGTCACCATCGTAATCCGTTAGTGTGAATTTTTCCATAGCCGGGCCACCAACGTAAATATCTTGCTGCGCCCCCAAATAGCCGCCCCCTGTACCTGGCCACCAGGCGATCCGGTCTTCTCCCCCAAAGCTGTTATCCGCAGAAACGATGATATCCATTAAGCCGTCCTCGTTCAAATCAGCGGCCTGTGCATAGAGCGCCGTTGTTATGTTCGTGGTCAGGGTATGAAGGTTATAAAAATCCCCTCCTCCCAAATTAATCCGGTAATCGATCACCGGGTAATCGCCTTTGCAAACAACGATATCGGTAAGGCCGTCGCCATTTAGGTCCGTAGGGAGGACATCCAGTACTCCTTCCACTTCTTCCCAAAGAAAGATGTGGCCGCCCCAACTACTGCCATTATTCGGCACCCAGCCTACGTAACCGGTAGGCTGCCCGTTGTGGCTCGGAGAGGCCCATAGCATATCGAGATCACCGTCACCGTCCATATCTGCCATCTGAAGGTCCCGCTTGAAAAAATAGCCGCTCTCGAAAGGGGGTGTTTCGGTAAAGGTACCATCGGTATTGTTGAGGTAAACGCAATAGATGCTTTGGTTGGTCGCATTGTCCTGCACACTGCCTGCGAGGACATCCGGCCAGCCATCGTTGTTGTAATCAAACACGGCAATACTGGCAGGTTCAAAATTATGCCTCCTTGCAATCAGCCTGGGCTGCGAATACCCCTGCCCCTCATTTCTAACCCAAACCAGGGCATCGCTGCCACCGGAGCCCACGGCAATATCCGGCCGGCCATCCTGGTCAAAATCAGCAACTACAGGGATACCGACCTGGTATACACCAAGTTCTACAAGCGCGGGCGGGGCAAACGCTCCATTGCCTTCAGAAGCCAGCCAGAGCAGGGCTTCCTTCGGAGGGGCCGAGCTGTTAATTCCATAAAGGATGTCCGGGAAACCATCTCCATTGAGGTCGGGCAGGTCAAGAAAGCGCTGATAAGCGGCATAATCCTGCAACTTGATGTCCGGCCCGAAATGACCGGTACCATCGTTTTGGAGCCACCCCACTTCTCCGTAACGGTGGCAGGAAGCAAGGTCAAGGTCGCCGTCACCATCCATATCCGCAGTCTGCACATAGTAGCTACCGTAGGCGGGCAGCAGGGTATCAGGTGTGGAAAAGGCACCGCCGCCCAGATTGCGGAAAAGGGTTAGCCCGGCACCACCTTCGTCTTCAATGCGGTTGGAACAAACGATGTCTGGCAGGCCATCCCCATCAAAGTCTCCGGTAACGACCGAATTAGGGCCCAAATGAATATCATTGATGACCTGAAAATCAGCAAAAGTGCCATTGCCCAGGTTCTCATGCCAGCAGAGGCGATGGTCGGAATGAGCGGCAACCACAACGTCCTGATCACCATCCCCATCCAGGTCTTCTGCATGCACGCTATTGGCACTATTATGATCAGCGCTAAGGAGCTGAGCATCGCCGAAGGTGCCGTCACCCTGTCCGGGCAGCCAGGATACGCCCTGAGATTCTCCGACAAGGGCATCGGTTTGCCCGTCACCATTGAGGTCGGCAAGGAAAAGGTCTGTCACAAGCCCGGCGTTATAAATGATCGTGGGCGGCCCGAAGGTGCCATCACCATTATTGAAGTGAATCCCGAAACCGGCCTGGTAGGAAGCAAAAAGCAAGTCTTCGTCCCCGTCGCTATCCATATCGAAGCCGGACAGGGAGCGGTAAAGCCGGTCCGTAAAGTCAATGGGGTTTTGATGGCCAAAGGTGCCATCCTCAAGCTGCGGGAGCCAAAACAGGCGCTTATCTGTAGCACAAATAACATCGGTGCGGCCGTCGCCATTTACATCTGAGCCTATGCTGAACTGTACGTTCCCTACTTCATCAAAGAGATCAATAGCGGGCGCATACTGGGCATGAAGCCCTGAAATCAAAAACAGGCCTAATACTGCTAACTGGAGTTTGTTCATCGTTTATTTGGGTTTAGCAGGGTAAGGGCTTCCCGAAAAAGAAAATGCACTGCACGACAATACGCAAGGCGGGGCATGACCATATTGCCTACCGGTCCCGCCACTGATTGGCAAACATCTGCCATACCTCATCCTTATTCACCGGATTGGCGGTAATGGTGACCGGCTCATTGCGCACTGGATGTACGAAGGACATGGACCGGCAGTGCAGGTGAATGGAGCCGTCCTTGTTTGGGGCAGGCGCGCCGTATTTCACATCCCCCCGAATAGAGCAGCCAATGCGGGCCAGCTGTACGCGGATTTGGTGGGGGCGGCCGGTCAGTGGGTTGACCTTAAGCAAGTGGTGGTTGCCCACTTCCGCGATCAGTTCGTAATCAAGCTCGGATTTCTTAGCGTCTTTGTTGCGGGGGCGAACGGAGGCGTGGGCGACGTTGCGGGTGCGGTCTTTGTCGATGTAGTGGACCAGGTGACCGGATAAGGGGTCCGGGCGCTCTTCGGTAATCGCCCAGTAGGTCTTTTGGATTTCGCGCTTCTGGAAAAGGGCGTTCATACGAGCGAGTGCCTTGCTGGTGCGGGCGTAAATCACGACCCCGCTCACCGGACGGTCGAGGCGGTGGATGGTGCCCAGGAAAACGGCACCCGGCTTGTTGTAGCGGTCGGCAATGTATTGCTTCACAAACTCGCTCATGGGCTTGTCTTCTGTAATGTCCCCCTGCACGAGCATGCCCGCAGGCTTGTTGACCGCAATCAAATGGTTGTCCTCAAAAAGTACTTGTAGTCCTTGCATAACGCTGGCTAATTATGGGACGAAGGTAATTCTTTTTCTGTATCTCCCTCCACCGCTTTCCCAGCTTCCGGCAAATCGAAAAGGCTCGAAGACCCCGCCCCAACGCTGATAATAGACCGCATCGCGTCTTCCGGGCGGGTTTTGACGTATTTCACATCCCCTTCCTTCATATGAAATACGAAGCCGTTGGTGGGGTTAGGGCCGGTAGGGACGAAGACGGTGACGTAGCCGTTGCCCAGCTCATCATCGGTTACAAAACCGGTCATCAGGGTGCCGCTGCCGAAGGGGTCTACGAGGACCACCTGCGAAAAAGGCACTTTCTTCCGGCCCAGGAATTGACGGACAGTTTCCCGTAGCACGCCGTAAAATGGCAGGTTCATCAACCACCGCTGCTCGAAGCTGGCAAACATTTTACTGCCCGAACTGGTCCGCACTACCAGCCCGAGCGCAAAAAAGAACGTGAGGACAATTGCCAGTGCAAGAAAATCCAGAAACCACGAAGGCAGCTCCTCTGAAAAAGGCAACAGCGCCCGGACCGGGGAGACCAAATTCGTCATGAAGTTGATCAGTATCCGGACCAGGAAAAAGAACAGGGTGAGGGGCAGTATCACCACCAGCCCCCCAATAAAAGTGGTTGCGAAAAATCGGCGCAGGCGGTTAAAAATCCGCATGAACCGGCGGGACCGCCTGCGTACTTCTTCGGAAGGTTCAATCATGCGCTATACGTTCGTCTGGTATTGTTTTTCGTAATAGGCCTGGTAAGCCCCGGAGGTCACCCGCTCCAGCCATTCTGTATTGCCAAGGTACCACTCGGCGGTCTTGCGCAATCCTTCTTCGGCTTGAATACTGGGTGCCCAGTTGAGCTCATTCATCAGCTTGGTGGCATCAATGGCATAGCGGCGGTCGTGCCCGGGCCGGTCTTTCACGAAAGTGATCAACGCCCGGGAAGTGCCCTGATCACGCCCCAGCAAATCGTCCATAACATCACAAAGCTGATGGACCAAATCAATGTTTTTCCATTCGTTATTGCCACCGATATTGTACGTCTCGCCATTTTTGCCTTCATGGTAGATGAGGTCGATGGCGGCAGCATGGTCTTCCACCCAGAGCCAGTCTCGGGTGTACTGGCCGTCGCCGTAAACCGGTAGTGGCTTATTGTGACGGATGTTGTTGATCATCAGCGGCAGCAACTTTTCTGGAAACTGATAGGGGCCGTAATTGTTCGAACAGTTGGAAATGACAATGGGCAGCCCGTAGGTATGGTAATAAGCCCGGACGAGGTGGTCAGAACTCGCTTTGGAGGCTGAATAGGGCGAACGGGGATCATAGGCTGTTTCTTCGGTAAAAAATCCGGTTTCACCCAGGGTGCCGTACACCTCATCTGTGGAAACGTGGTAGAAGCGCTTGCCGGAAAAATCCCCCCAGTGCTGCTTAGCGGCATTAAGCAGGACCACGGTGCCCACGATATTGGTTTCGATAAAGCTCATCGGATTGGCAATCGAGCGGTCCACGTGGGACTCCGCAGCCAGGTGGATGACGCCGTCGAAATCATGGGCAGCAAAGAGCTCCTGCATGGCAGCAGCGTCCGTAATATCCGCTTTGACGAAAGTGTAGTTGGCAGCGTTTTCGATATCCTTGAGGTTCTCCAGGTTGCCTGCGTAGGTCAGGGCATCGAGGTTAACGATGTGATAATCGGGGTATTTGCTGACCATCAGGCGGACAAGATGCGACCCAATAAACCCGGCACCACCGGTAATAAGGATTGTGGTTGGCTTAGACATGTTCTCTGGTTTTGATTTGCGGTACAGTGGTTCGGTGTGTTTGTGGACGTTGGACGACAAAGCTAACGAATTCCGGTGGCTGTTGCCAGTCCTGATGCGAGTGATTTTCCTACCTTTGCAGGAAACCAGAATCACTCTACCTATGCGTACGTACTTTTGGCTCTTTTTGTTGCTGCCGCTTCTATCTACTGCCCAGGAATATGGGGAGTTTGACCTCAACCGGGGCAATGGCATTCTTTTCAACGTCAGTTACGCCTACCATTCTCCGGGCGGGGACCTGGGCAAACGCTTCGGCGATCATTTCAGTGTGGGCTCCGGTTTAGAGTTTATTACCGACAAGGGCAACTGGCTGTTCGGGCTGGGCATGAACTACTACTTTGGCAATCAGGTCGCAGAAAATCCGATTCTAGGGCTGCTTAACGATCAGGGGGGCATTATTGGCAACAACCGAGGCTATGCCGATATACAGCTTAGAATGCGCGGCTACTACTTAGGAGGGCACGTGGGGAAGCTTATCCCGCTGGGCTTTTCCAGGAACCCACGCTCCGGGCTGCGGGTGACAGCCAGTGCGGGCTTGCTACAGCATAAAATCCGGATACAGGATGACCCGCTCAATTTTGTGCCTCAGCTTGACGACCAATACAAAAAGGGGTACGACCGCCTGAGCAATGGGCTGGCCTTCACAGAGTTTATTGGCTATCAGATACTAAGTACCAACAAACTGATCAACTTTTTTGCCGGTGTGGAATTCACGCAGGGCTTTACGATGAGCCGCAGGGCATTTGACTTTGCCAGCCGGCAGCAGGACACTACAGAGCGTGTGGACCTGAATGTCGGCTTTCGGGTGGGCTGGATTTTGCCATTCTACGTTGGAGAGCGGGCTTCTGAAGAAATTTACTATTGATGTTTGGGTATACCCTGGGGATTTACCTTTACGGGCTAGCGATGCAACTGGCGGCTTTGTTTCACCCCAAAGCCCGCAAATGGGTAAAGGGGCGGCAAAACTGGAAGAGCCGGCACCGGCAATTAAAGGCCGCACTGCCGAAAGGACGGCCGCTGTTTTGGTTTCATTGTGCCTCCCTGGGAGAGTTTGAACAAGGGCGGCCGCTAATTGAAAAGCTTAGCGCACGCGAGCAGCCACCACTTATTCTGCTTACCTTTTATTCTCCTTCCGGGTACGAAGTCCGCAAAAAGTACCCGCAGGCGGACGTGGTGGCCTACCTCCCACTGGATACACCTGCACAGGCCAGGGCTTTTGTAACCCTCTGGCAGCCACAGCTTGCGGTTTTCGTTAAGTATGAATTCTGGTTCAATATTTTGCAGCAACTGCAAAAGCGGAACGTCCCGACCCTACTGATTTCCGGCCTTTTCCGGCCAGACCAACTGTTTTTCAAATTTTACGGCGGGCCGTTCCGCCGCATCCTAAAGGGTTTCAGCCATCTTTTTGTCCAAAACGAAGCCTCTGGTGAGCAGCTGTCCAAAGCAGGCATTTCGTGTTGTACCGTAGCGGGAGATAACCGCATTGACCGGGTTCAGTCCATTGCCGCTCAAGCGCCCCGCATAACAGTCGCGGCTGCATTTTGTCAATCTGCACCAGTTATTGTGGTGGGCAGCTCCTGGCCGGAAGACGAAGCTTATCTCTTGCCCTATTTGAATAAAGAGCTTCCCGTGGACTGGAAAGTCATCATTGCGCCCCACGAAATATCGGAAAGCCACCTAAAAAACATTGAGCAGCAACTTGCCTTGCCCTGTATTCGGTTTAGCGCAGCCGGGAACAACCTGGAAAAGCTTGACCGTACAAGGGTGCTGCTTATTGACAATATCGGCATGCTTTCTGCGCTGTATCAGTACGGGCGGATTGCCTACATCGGGGGTGGGTTTAAAACCGGGCTGCACAACACGCTGGAACCTATTGCATTTGGGCTGCCGGTGCTTTTTGGCCCCCACTACCACAAATTTGAAGAGGCCCGCTACCTGGTGGAAGAAGGAGGCGGATTTGTGATTGAGGATGCACAAACCCTTTCTGATGCCCTGCGGAGGCTTCAGGAGCCCAAAGCCTATCAGGAAGCAGCAAGCCAGGCACTCCGGTACATCACCCAAAATCAGGGCGCAACCCAAAAAGTACTGCACTGGATAGAAAGTGCCGGTTTGTAGACCTTTTCAGCTTTAGCATTTTTACGGCATATTTCTATATTTGCTGTTCGGTTAAACGGCACTGTCAGCGACTCAAAATTCCATTGACCTATTATAGATTATGACTTCTAACCTGAAGGCTTTCCCGGCATTTGAACAGCAGAACATCCTGATCATTGGCGATGTGATGATCGACCGCTACCTGAATGGCAGTGTGGACCGCATCTCGCCAGAAGCGCCGGTGCCCGTAGTCCGGCTCACGGGCCAGGAAGACCGCCTGGGCGGTGCTGCTAATGTTGCCCTCAATCTCAAAGCACTCGGGGCAACGCCCTATCTGTGCTCTGTAATTGGAGCCGATGAGAATGGCTCTGGTTTACGCAACCTGCTGCCGGGCGTACATCTTTCTGACCGTGGGCTCCTGCAATCGAAAGAGCGCCGCACCACTGTCAAATCAAGAGTCATTGCAGGCAATCAGCACCTGCTCCGGGTTGATGCCGAAGATACGCACCCCCTCTCGGACACCGAACAGGAAAACCTGCTGCACCTCGTGGTGGACCTGCTCGAGCAAAAAGAAATCCACGCCATCCTTTTTCAGGACTACAACAAGGGCGTGCTTTCCTATCCGGTTATCCGGGCGGTTATCCTGGAGGCCATCAAGCGGGACATTCCTACCGCTGTGGACCCTAAATTTGACAACTTCTGGTCTTACAAACGCGTCACGCTCTTTAAGCCCAATCTAAAAGAAATCCGGGCACAAATACCCTTTGAGGTGCAACCTACCCTGGAGGACCTGAATAAAGCGGCTAATCACCTGCGCAGCAAACTGGGCAACCCCTACAGCCTGGTCACCCTTTCGGAAAAAGGCATTTACCTCAACAACCGGGGAGAAGGGCAGACCATTCCCACCCACCCAAGGTCCATTACGGATGTTTGTGGTGCCGGTGACACGGTTTTTGCAGTTGCCGGGCTTGGCCTTTCCCTGGGCATGCCGCTGGAGGAAATTGCGCGTTTGTCCAATCTGGCAGGCGGGCAGGTATGCGAACGGGTAGGCGTGGTCCCTGTAAACCGGGAGCAACTGGAAAAAGAATACCAGCAGCTCCTTAGCGAAGGAGAGATTTCGTAACCTGGATTGCTAAAGGCTTTCTTTCGCTGGACCAGAGACCGGTTTTTCGCTAAATTGATGTATTCTTTATTAGTGCATTTTGCGCCCGGGAGCTACCTCCCACTCTATTCTAAATCAAAACCCTGGATTAAGCTATGAAAAAAACGTTTACCCTTTTCCTGTTTTGCACGCTGTGCGTATATTCTGCTTCCGGAGCTATTCCTTTTTGGGAAGTCCACTTTGAGGCGGGCCTGCCTAACGGGTGGTCCTCAACCGATGCTTCCGGTCGGGATGTATTGTGGACCTACTGCAATGACTTTGCGGAGTGCCTGTCTGATCAGGGCCCAATCGAAGGCTTTTACGCTGAATCGGCTGACAATGGTTTTATGCTGCTCAATTCCGGTGCGGCGGGCCCCTTACCTGGCAACGGCCACATCAGCCGGTTGCGGAGCAATAACATTGATTGCTCCGGGCACGAACGGGTCTTTGTGCAATTCCAAACCAGTATCGCCACCGATAACGAAGCAGCATTTCAGAAAGCCGTGCTAAGGGTCATCACCCCGCTTGGCGAATCCACCTTCCGCCCCTTCCCCACCCTGAGGCGCAATGCACAGCAACTGGCGCCTAACCCTGACATTGCCCCGGGCCGCCCCTACGTTGTGACTTTCGACATCACCAACCTGGCTGCCGGGCAAAGTTCAGTAGAGCTGGAATGGGAATGGGCTGCTAATTATGAATTCGCCTGGATGATTGATGATGTCATCCTTACCGAAAATCACCCTGCTGCTCCCGATAATGCGGTCTTTTTCGAACCTTTCGAGTTTGGGGACAATGGCTGGACCTCTAATGTCCTGTTCTATAGTGAAAGCGATTCCATTTGGCAATGGCGCAGTGGAGGGGACGCCAGCCGTGGGCTGGGCGCCGATCAAAGTGCGTTAGGGCCGGATTTCTTCATTCATTCCGAAACAGCGGTGGATGGCGCGATGCTCTTCGACGGGGACTATTACACCACACTAGGAGACGAGCCCGGACAGCAGTTCCACATTTGCGAGCTGATTTCGCCAGTCATTGACCTTACACAAGCCAGTAAACCCCTGGCATTATCTTTTCACCAATTAGCCTGGCTGGGCAATACCGCCTTCAACGCCCCCTCTTCTGAGGGCACCCGGTTTATCACTTCCTTTTCGTACAGTACCAACGGAGGCACTACCTGGAGCGCACCGCAAGGCGTCAACCCCTACCTCACCCCGGTAACAAGCGCTAACGGCGATCAGCTTCCGCCCTATGACAACAGAGAGTATTTCCCATTGCCCAGCCTGGACGGCGTCAATGAGTTTCGGATCAAATTCACCTGGGCGGGCGACTTTTACTTTTGGGCACTCGACGATATTGCGCTGGAAGAGCGCCCCGACAGCGACTTGAGGACGAACCCTAACTTCTTCGCCCGCTTCCCCAATATGCAAACGCCGGTAGGCCAGCTTACGGATATCCCGCTCCAATCTGATCTGCAAAATATTGGAAGCGCGAACGCTACTGTTGTTTCCCGTAGTTTCCAGTTGACCAATACGGCGGACAACGAAGAGGTTCTATTCTCAACGGAAGAACCAGTGGCCGAAGTACTGGCCGTCAACGAGCTTTACGAAAACCTGCCCTTTGAGGAACCCATGCCCTCATCAGTTATTTCTGGTACCGGCATGTACCGGGGCACTTACGGGGCCAGCCATATAGAGCCGGACCAACGGCCGGAAAATGACAACGTCAGCTGGAGTTTTCAAATCACCGATTCCACATTTGCCAAAGAGGCAGGGTTTACCCGCGATATTGCTCCGGTGCAACAGGTAGACTACAGCTACGGCAATTGCTTTTTCATCCCCAATGGTGATGGGTTGTACGCCCGCTATGTTTCATTTGCCGTAAGCAATCCGGTGCCGCTCGCCAATTTCAGCCGGGCGGTCAATGTAGTCCTGCACGAGTGGGCAGGCGACCTGAACAACAATAATGAGGCAGATGCTGAAGAGCTGCAGGAGGTAGGTATAAATCTATACCCCTTTAACGGGACAGAGGGGCTGGGCATGATCACGCTTCCGGTGTCCTTTGAAGGTGAAGGCATACCCTTGAAAGACAGCACCTACTACATCATCAGCGTACGGTACAATGACCCTACGCCCCCTCTGCTTTTTATGCTAGCCAGTGACACAATTGATTATACCGCAACGGTTGCTGCGCACAATTCCACGCCCGGGCTTGTTCCACAGTACGCCAGTGCATTAGACGTTGGCAATGAAGGGGCATTCAGCATGTTGGGTTTTGGGTACGATATCGTGCCGGTAGTAAGGCTGCACATTGGTGAATCGCCCATTTTGACCCAAACTGCGGAAACGGAACCCTCGGCAGTAGCGGTCAGCATTAGCCCAAATCCTGCTAATGAGGCTTTCGAGGTCCATTTGAAGGGGGATTTTGTTGCGAAAGAAGCCAGATTAAGGGTTACAGATGCCTCGGGCAAGACAGTTCTTGACCGGAAAATTAAGGATTCTCTTAATAAAAGCTTTACATTTGCCGCTCGTCAGTTGCCTTCCGGTTGGTATACCGTCCGGCTTGAAACAGCAGAAGGCGTTCTCACTAAGCCCTTGGTTATACAGCATTAAAAACTTCCCCAGATCAAAATATCGTGGCAATTAAAAATCAAATACATAGATTTATGAAGTTATCTACTTTTCTTTTGGTGTTCACCTTACTCGGCACTGCTGTGCTGACAGGTCAAAACACTATTTTTTCAGAAGACTTTGCCAATGGCATTCCTGCTGATTGGTCAAATGTGGAAGTTCTTGGAAATGGTCAGCCCAGCTCGGTTTGGGTTTACTCTACAGAGGGGCCACAGGGAGCCTTCGCAACTGCCCCAATTGAATCTACAACAGCTGACAACGGCTGGGTTTTGTTCGACTCTGATCTAAACTGCAACGATCCTGCAGGACAAGATGCATGGCTAATTTCCCCTGCCATTGATGGGAGCGGTCTCAGTGACGTATGGCTCCGTTTTGAAACGTTTTATCGCTCATTTAACGACCGTCCTCAAATTCGCGTAGGTACAGATCTTGAAGACTTAGCTTCCTGGGGCACTATTGAAGTTTTCCCAGGTATTGGAGCGAATGATTTCATTGACCTTAACCCCGATCAGCTTCTATTTAACCTTTCAGAATTTGCTGCGGGGGAATCTGAATTTTACTTCGCCTTTCAGTTTCTCTCCACTTCTGAAACGGCTAATGGTGGGAGCTTAACTGGCTGCGGCTATGCCTGGCAGGTAGATGATGTGGAGGTCCTTGATTTCGATCCTCGTCCGGATAATGATATGCGTGTGAATACGTTCTTCGCACTGCCTCCTAACCGGGTAACACCAGCTTCTCAAGTGACACCTTTTGGTTTCATTGCCGACATCGAGAACCTGGGTGCTCAGCCCCAGAGTGATGCTACCCTTAGCGTATCCATCAGTGGTGCAAGCGGTGAGGTTTTCTCTGATCAATTGGTATATTCCATGGTAGGCACGGATTCCGTTGCTGAGAACGTTTTCTTCGAAGAAGAATTCGTTCCTGATATGATGCCAGGAGCCTATACTGGACAATATGAACTAACACTTAGTGGCGACGATGCTAACCCTGACAACAATATTCAGGACTTCTCTTTTATCATCTCGGATACGCTTTTCCAGCGTGATAGCGGAGAAGGGTTTGGCGGTACACGCCCGGCAGATGATAACGACTTCAGCTACGGTAACGTATACTACGTAACTAACGGTGACAACCTCTTTGCACGCCACGTTACCTTCGGCATTAGCGATATTAATTCTGCAGCAGGCTTCGCAGTATCTACTTTGCTCTATGAGTGGACTGGTGACCTTAACGGAGACGGTCTTGCCGCCGGTGATGAGTTGACCGGTCCTATTGCTTTCAATAGTTATGCAGTTGACGGCACGGAAGAAAGCGACTTTGTTACTATTCCTGTCGATATTGATGGAAACTTCCCAGCTCTACAGGACGATACGTACTACATCATTGTGGTACAGTTTGCACCAGATGATGATGATTCAGATTTATTCCTGAGCACTACTTCAAATATTGATTATTCAGCAACTGAATTCTATCAAGACTCAGTAGGCAACAAAGCACTTCCATATGTTGCTCTTGACGTAGGTAACGTAGGTGAGTTTTCACTGATTGGTTTTGGTTTGGATAACATCCCGGCTGTACGCCTTTCTATTGGTTCAGCAACAAACAACACCGTTGCTCAACTGCCGGAAAACAGCCTTGAAATTATGCCTTCTCCTGCCAATACACAGTTCCAGGCAATTGTAAACCTGGAAACACCTGCACAGGAGGTAACGGCTACACTGTTCAGCGCGAACGGTCAAGTGGTGGAAACCCGCAACCTGAGCAATATTCAGCAGACGACGCTGGACTACAACGTCAGCAACCTGCCCGCTGGCAACTACTACCTGCGCCTGCAGACCGAGCAAGGTATCCGTACCCTGCCCGTTGCTGTACAGCACTAATTGAGATTATCATAACTCAATAAAGAATGCCCCGGTGGACACTTGTTCCGCCGGGGCATTTTGTTTTGCTGCGAATGGCTGAACCGGTTACGGCTGTTGCGCTTCCCAGACCGGACTTCCTGCCCGTACTGCCGCAACGGCATTCCTAACCAAATCCACCGCCCGCTCAATATCTTCCGCACGGGTAAAACGCCCCAGGCTAAACCGCAGGGAGCTGTGCGCCTCTTCTGCCGTTAGTCCCATCGCCCGTAAAACATGGGAAGGCTCTACGGATGCAGAGGTACAGGCAGAGCCGGAGGACAGCGCCAGTTCCTGCGCAAAACGCATCATAACGGTATCGGATTCGGTGAAGGGGAAAGCGATATTTGAGACATGCGGCAAACGATGCTCCGGGTGCCCGTTGAGAAAAGCCCGGGGCACTTCCCTGAG
The DNA here is from genome assembly GCF_022763345.1 of Phaeodactylibacter sp. Taxonomy (GTDB): domain Bacteria; phylum Bacteroidota; class Bacteroidia; order Chitinophagales; family Saprospiraceae; genus Phaeodactylibacter. The sequence goes on along the minus strand of NZ_JALEGS010000056.1, from coordinate 34,431 downwards.
CAGTTGTTGTTCCAGTTGGTCGCGCAGAGGTCGCAGGCGCTGAGCGTCAGCTTCCATTTGCGCTTTTGCCAGAGCAGCCGCCTTACCAAACCCGACGATGCCCGGCACATTAAGCGTACCCGACCGCAAGCCCTGCTCGTGCCCGCCACCGTGTACCTGAGCAGCCACGCTCACCTTGGGCTGCCGGCGGCTCACATAGAGCCCCCCCACTCCTTTCGGGCCATACATCTTGTGGGCAGAAAAAGCCATCAGGTGCACCCCGGCTTCCCGCGGATGGCAGGGTAATTTGCCTACCACCTGAGTGGCATCGCTCATTAGCAAGGTGCCATGCTTGTCGCAAAGAGCTCCAATCTCCTGCATGGGCTGCAGCACGCCGGTCTCGTTATTGCCCCACATAACAGACACCAGTACGGTATCCGGGCGAATAGCAGCTTCCAACTCCGATAAATCAACGAGCCCGTCAGATTGCACATCCAGGTAAGTGACCTCAGCCCCCAGCTGCTCGGCCCGGGCGCAGGCATCAAGCACGGCTTTGTGCTCCGTTTTTAGGGTAATGATGTGGCTGCCTTTACGGCGGTATTGCTCCAGTATGCCCAGGATAGCCAGATTGTCAGACTCGGTAGCGCCGGAAGTAAAGATGACCTCTTTAGCTTCTGCGCCGATCAGGTTGGCAACCTGCTTGCGTGCCGACTTGACGGCATCTTCTGCCAGCCAGCCCAGAGCATGATTCCGGCTGGCTGCATTGCCCGGCTGTTCGTAAAAGTAGGGCAGCATGGCTTCCACGACCTTGGGGTCGCAGGGGGTGGTGGCGTTGTTGTCTAGATATATCATCATTTTTCTGCTTAACGAAAGATAAGAAATTTTAGTTGCGCCTCCAATTCGCTCGCCGGGGCAGAATCCCTACTTTTGCCTTTCGGCAAAATACCATCCAATATGTCACAAGTACAAGAATTCAACGACTACCGGGCTAAGATGAATGAGAAAATTTTGGCGGAGGATAATAAAGTTTTGAAGCGCTTTTTCAATCTCGATACAAATGCGTATCAAGAGGGTGCACTTTCTTCCAAAACCAAAGAATTACTGGGCCTCGTGGCCTCTATGGTACTGCGGTGCGACGACTGTATCCGCTATCACCTGGGCAAATGCCATGAGCAGGGCGTGACCAAAGCGGAGGTCTTTGAGGTCTTCGCCATCGCCAATCTCGTTGGAGGCTCTATCTGCATCCCGCATACGCGCCGGGCGGTGGAGTACTGGGAAGCTTTGGAAGAAGCATAGGAATTTGTAGAACACGGTCTTAAGAAACGGAAGACAAGCATGAGCTATTTAGACGAATTGAACGACGTACAGCGGCAGGCGGTGACGAATACAGATGGCCCCGTACTGGTAGTCGCCGGGCCAGGCTCCGGTAAGACCCGGGTGCTGACTTACCGCATCGCTCACCTGATTGAGAAAGGGACGGCGCCCTGGGAAATTCTCGCCCTGACCTTTACCAACAAAGCGGCCCGCGAAATGAAGGAGCGGATCGGAAAGGTGGTCGGCCCGAGAGCCAACCGCGTGTGGGCAGGTACTTTCCACTCTATCTTCGCACGTATCCTCCGGGTGGAAGCCGAAAAGATTGGCTATCCGTCCAACTTCACCATCTACGATACGGATGACTCCAAGAGTGTGATCCGCTCCATCATTCAGGAAATGAACCTGAATAAGGACCATTACAACCCCAACGCCATCCTGTCGCGCATTTCCTCCGCCAAGAGTAGCCTCATCACCCCAAAACTCTACGAAAAAGATGAGGAGCTACGGGAGCAGGACCGCATGGCCAAACGCCCGCACCTGCATGCCATTTACAAAAAGTACACGGCCCGCTGTAAGCGCTCCGGAGCGATGGACTTCGACGACCTGCTGTACCGTCTGTACGAGCTCTTCCAGAAAAACCCGGACAATGTGCTCGACAAGTACCGGGAGAAATTTAAATACGTGCTCGTGGATGAGTTTCAGGATACCAACCACCTGCAGTACTCCATCATCCGGAAGTTTATACAGTACGATAAAAGCGACCGCAACATCTGCGTGGTAGGCGATGATGCACAGAGTATCTATGCCTTCCGGGGGGCTACTATTCAGAATATCCTGGACTTTGAGAAAGACTTCGAAAAGCACGGGATCAAAGTCTTCAAGCTGGAGCAAAACTACCGGTCTACCGAGCACATCGTGCAGACCGCCAACGAGGTAATCGGCTACAACCGCCGGCAAATCAAAAAGACCATTTGGTCCGATAAAGGCGATGGGCACAAGATCAAGCTCATCAAAGCCATGACCGATGGAGAAGAGGGACAGCGCATTGCGGATAACATCCTAGAGCAAAAGAACCGCCACCATTTGCGCAACAGCGAGATTGCTATTTTGTACCGGACCAATGCGCAATCCCGCGTTTTTGAAGAATACCTGCGCCGGTACAACATCGCCTACAAAATCTTCGGCGGGCTGTCGTTCTACCAGCGTAAGGAAGTAAAGGATATGGTCGCCTACCTTCGCCTGGCCGTCAATACTATGGATGAGGAAGCCCTGCGCCGGGTCATCAACTACCCCAAACGCGGCATTGGCAAAACCACCCTGGATAAGATCAGCACAGTGGCGGCGCAGCTCGATAAACCCCTCTGGGAGTGCCTGGGCCGGGTACAACTGAGCAAGCGTGCATCAGGTGCTATCGCCGATTTTGTAGCCATGATCAAGTCCTTCCAGAAGAAGGCAGAGGGAGAAAACGCCTACGAGGCTGCCAGCTACATCGCCAAGCGCTCCGGCATAATGGATGAGCTCAAAGCTGACAACTCTGTGGAGGGTATCAACCGCATGGAGAATGTAAATGCCCTCCTCGATGGTGTCAAAGCCTTTGTGGAGGACGATACCATTATTGATACGGAGACGATTGCCGATAAATCGCTGGCCAGCTACCTGCAAAATATCGCTTTGCTCACCGATTTGGACACCAAAGAAGACGAGAACAGCGAGTACGTCACTCTGATGTCGGTTCACGCCGCGAAGGGATTGGAGTTTAAATCCGTCTTTGTGGTGGGGATGGAAGAGAAGCTGTTCCCTTCCTTCATGTCCCTGGAGTCCCAGGATGGCATTGACGAAGAACGCCGCCTGTTTTATGTGGCCATCACCCGGGCAGAGCAGTTCCTCACGCTTTCTTACGCCAACAGCCGCTACCGCTATGGCCAGATGCGGTACAATGAGCCCAGCCGCTTCCTGCAGGAAGTACCTCTGGAGCGCCTGGAGGAAATCAGCGGTGCGCGTTCGTCCTTTGGCAGCAACCGGCCTGGCTTTATGGACCGCAATACCGATAACGGCAATAGCAACGGCAGCAGTGGTGCCAGGGTATCTGGTAACTTCAAAAAGCCTGACCGCGCGGTTAGCCTTGGCATCGACCCCAAGGAATTCAAACCCAATGCCCCTACGGAAATACAGGCCGGCATGAAAGTGCTCCACCTCAAGTTTGGAGAGGGTAAAGTCCTGAGCATCGATGGCGGCAGTGCCAACCGCATCGCCACCATATTCTTCAAAAACGCCAGCGACCCTCAGCAGCGCAAGATCATGCTGAAGTTTGCCAAGCTGCAAATCATTGGCTAATGACAATGGACCGAAAGACGCTACTACAGGAGGCCGAACAGCTCAGGCGCCGCTGGTTCCGGCAACTGCAGGCGATTGAGGGCGAACCCAACTGGCCTAAAGGATGGGAACGGCTGGAGCAGCTCCGGAGCCTGATCAAACAGGTGGAGCAGCTTGGGGAAGAAGACTGGGCCGAGGAGGAGGAGGCGCAGCAGCTGAGCCTGATCGTACAGGAGGCCAGGGATTTATAACCCTTTAAAAAGGGGGCCGTTACCCCTTTTTGTGGACAAACTTATTGTAGTTCTTCCGGTCGTGCCGGTCGAGGTAAGCTTCAATGAGGGCCTCCCGTTCAGCGGGGGACATGGGGTTATTGGTTTGGTACATATCGGCTGCCCGGCGTTGGCGGAGGGCTTCGTAAAGCGTGACCGCGCAGGCCACGGAGATGTTCAGGCTTTGTACCATACCCATTTGAGGGATCAGGAAATTGCCGGTAGCGAATTGTAATGAGGCTTCGGAGACGCCATCATGCTCATTGCCAAACAGCAGGGCGACCGATTGGGTGAAGTCAATCTCGTAAAGGTCTACGGCCTGTTCGCCCAGGTGGGTCGCCCAGATGTGGTCATATTTTTGCTGCACATGGGCAAAACAGGCAGCTACATCGTGGTAAAGGTGAATATCAATCCACTTCCGCGCACCGGAACTGGCATTTTTTCCAATTTCAATGCGTTCCTGATCAAGGCTCGGCTCGGTGTACAATACGAAGATTTCCCGGATACCCACCGAATCACAGGAACGCAGGACAGCACCGATGTTATGTGGATCGTGCACATTCTCCAGCACCACAGTGAGGTTGGGCTGCCGGCGGGCGGCAACCGAAGCTAACCTTTCCTTTCTTTCTGCTCTCAATTTATCTCAAATTCGCTGACTGAAACTGGTAGTCCTGAAACTTCAGGATATTGACATGCTTATTTTCGAACTTTTGTATCGGTGGGTTCTCCATACCAGTAGTGGTAGGCCGGACCACCCGCTCAAAGTCGAACCGGGTATGCAGCATCTGCTCCGGTTCCTGCTCCAGCTGATACTGAAACTTGGTACCATAATCATTGAGCATGCGGCCAAAGTAGCGAGTCACATCATAGGCGAGAAAAGCCTCCTCCCCGGGTGTCACACCAAACCGGTTGTAGAACTTACGTTTAAAGAACCGGATATCATCAGAATAATTGTCCAGGTAGGCATCGCTGCTGATGTGTACGTTCAGGCTTTCGTATAAGTCAAAATCGATCCGCTCGTATTCCTGCCACTGCGGCATGCCATAGACGACCACATGCATGGGCGCTGCCTGAGCCTGACCGGGCTCCCGGCCTGAGTTCATCGGGTTCTTAGCCAGCTTTGCCTGACTGAGGAAAGAATACACAAAGGTTTCGTTAGACCAGGAAGGCACGATAAAGACAGTTGTATCTCCTGGTGTCATAAAAGACGACAAATCAATATTGCCAAAACGTTCTTCATCGTTATTGTCTACTTCCACCACGTACTCCCGCAACCGCAGAGAGTCCTCAATACGCCCCTCAAGCCGGAAAATCTCTTCCTGAAAATAGTTGAACCGCGCCCGCTCTACCTCTTTGTCTCTGGAGACCAGGACGATTTTCTTACGCCCATAGTTCTCGTAGGCGTGCTTTGTGATCGCCTGGCAGTGCGACTGCAAGGTAGGGCTTACCTGTATGTAATTCGGATTGGCCGTGGCAATATTTGCGGAAGCGCTGTGTGGTGAAACGTAGGTCTTATTATTACGGCGGGCAAATTCGGCGACCATCTCTACATTATCACTCCGGTACGGGCCAATAATCAGGTGAGAATTATACAACTCAGACCGGGTGCTGAGCAACCGCCCCACTACTGCTTCCTGTGCCTTGCTGTCCATAATACGGACATTCAGCTTCACGCCCTGCTCATCGAGCTCATCCAAAGCCATCTGCATGCCCCCATAGTAGTTGAGGGCCCAGGTGGAATTGCGGAAAATCTCGTTGCTTTCCGGGTTGAAGCGGTCCGAAAGGAAAGGTAGCAGCACCGTCACATTATAGGAGGTATAAAACTCTGTACCGAAGTCTCCCCGCTCAATAAGCTTGGAAGGATTGCCCATCACTTCTTCCTGCGCCATGCCTTCTCCGGACTGAATCGGCGGGATGCTATCCGTGGAAATCACTTTCCATTTGATGGTGTCCATGGTTTCCACCGGTGTTTCGTCTACGATAACCAACTGGCCGGTTTCAGGATCGTAGATTTTTTTGCCCGGCAGCGGGTCAAGTTCCTCACCAATCTCTTTAGGCTCCTCGTCAGTTTCGGCTTTCCGGAATAAGGCACAGGAAGAGACAGTAAGCCCCAGAAAAAGGGCTATCAACAGTCTATTCCCATTCAATTGTGGAAGGCGGCTTAGTGCTGATATCATAAACGACACGGTTTATTCCTTTTACATTATTGATGATCTCGCTGGACACAGTGGCCAGGAAATCGTGCGGCAGGCGGCTCCATTCGGCAGTCATCCCATCCCGGGAGTTCACTGCCCGCAGGGCAACGGTCTTTTCATAGGTCCGTTCATCGCCCATCACACCCACCGATTGCACCGGCAGGAGAATGGTACCCGCTTGCCAAACTTCATCGTACAAGCCGAATTTACGAAGATTGTTGATATAAATCGCATCTGCCTCCTGCAGCATACGCACCTTTTCCGGTGTAATATCTCCTAAAATCCGGATACCCAGGCCCGGACCGGGGAAGGGATGCCGGCTCACAATCGCCTGCGGAACCTCTAATTCTGCGCCCACCAACCGCACTTCATCCTTGAACAACATGCGCAGCGGCTCCACAATTTTGAGGTTGAGCATTTCGGGCAAACCGCCTACATTATGGTGCGATTTTATGGTAACAGATGGGCCGTGCACGGATACAGACTCGATCACATCCGGATAAATCGTACCCTGCCCCAGCCACTTAATCGCCCGGTCTTCTTCTTCCAGCTTCAGTGCCTCTTTTTCAAAAACCTCAATGAAGACGCGGCCAATTACTTTACGCTTTTGCTCTGGATCAGAGACGCCTTTCAATTCTTTATAAAATTCCTCTTTAGCATCTACACCAACCACACGCAGCCCCATATCCTTATAAGAATGGAGCACCTCCTCGAATTCATCCTTGCGCAGCAACCCGTTATCCACAAAAATACAGACCAGGTTGTCACCAATCGCTTCGTGCAGCAATGAGGCCGCTACGGTGGAATCCACACCACCCGACAGCCCCATTAAGACGTGGTCGCCCCCGAGTTGGTCACGCAGGGACTGCACCGTTTCTTCTACGAAGGCAGCCGGGGTCCACTCAGCATGACAGCCAGCGATGTCTTTTACAAAATTCTTAAGGACAGTCATGCCATCCAGGCTATGCGAAACTTCCGGGTGGAACTGTATACAGTAAACCGGTTGGGCAAAAGCACCGGCTTTAGATTTATAAGCCGCAACATCCACATGTGCGGTACCCGCCAGGAGTTCAAACTGATCAGGGATTTCCATGATCGTATCTCCGTGCGACATCCACACCTGAGAGCCCTCGGGCACGTCCGCCAGGAAGGGATCCGCCTGATACATGCGGCTCAGTTCAGCTTTGCCATACTCTCTCTTCAGGGAACGCTCCACCTTGCCGCCCATTTGTTTGGCGATGTACTGCGCACCATAGCAGATACCCAGTACCGGGCGCTGCCCAATGAGTTGGTCCAGGTCAGTATGTAATGCATTTTCGTCGGCAACGGAAAAAGGGCTTCCCGATAAAATGATGCCTTTGATGGTATCGTCCAGCTCAGGTACCTTATTGAAAGGCACGATCTCGCTGTAGACGTTAAGCTCCCGGATACGCCGCGCAATGAGCTGCGTATACTGCGAGCCGAAGTCGAGGATGAGGATTTTTTCTGTCATGGCGCGAAGATAGGATTTTCTCCCATCATTACAGCCCTTTGCCGGTAGTGGAATGGCAGGGGCTATGTACATTAAACCTTACTCCTGCAAGCCACGCCCCTGTTTGCGGATTTTGCCCTCCTTATTAAGCTGCTTCATCAGGCGGTCAAGGATACCATTGATGAAGTCCTTGCTTTTGTCGGTGCTGTACTGCTTGGAAATTTCCACGAACTCGTTGAGTGTGACCTTAGTAGGGATAGACGGGAAGGAAGTCAGCTCGCTCAGGGCCATCTTCAACAGGATCATATCAATGACGGCCACCCGGTCGGCATCCCAGTTGCGCAGCGTGGGCTCAATCACGGAAAGTAAATCGTCCCCTTCTTCGATCACCTGCCGCAGCAGACGCTCGCCGAAGTCATCCACAGCTTCACCCTGCGGGCGGTGCTCCTCAAAAAAGTCGCCCTCCACTGGCAGTGCCTTGATGGTTTTCTTCACTGCTCCCACCACGAGGGACTCATCGTCCACCCAGTTGGGATAATGGTCTTCCAGAAAATCGTTAAAGGGCTCGTTGTTGACCAGGTGCTTGAAGAGGGACAGCAACATTTCGGTGTGCTCCTCATTGGTGTGGGAAGCCTGCCGGCTATAGGTCAGGTACTCTTCTGTTTTGGCAAAGTCCTGATAGAAGGTCCGGATGTTGTCCAGGTCGATACGGTTTTTAAGCTTGCGGCGGCGCAGCAATTCCTGAAAGCCATCATTGCGCACCAATGACTGAAGCAGTTCATTCTCAGCCAGTACAGCTGTAAACTGCTTATCCGAATCGGAGGGCAGGAGTTTTTCCAATTTCTTGGCTTTGTCCTGAATGGCATACTCTGATGTACGCACCAGCGCCCAAAGCGTGAAGAGGTACAAATCAAAGGAGCGCTGTACGTTCGCCCGGTATCGCCTGACGGTGTCGTCAAGCCCAAGCGAATGATCCTGGCTCATGGAATAAAGCATCTGCATTACTTTAATGCGGATATTCCTTCTACTCAGCATATTTCAATATTCCCGGTTAAAGTCGTCGCAAATATACACTCTGATTGTTGGTTTGCGACATTGAGACCAATCAATTTGCCTTTTAAACAAAAAAAGCCCGGGCTGACCAGGTAAAATCCCGTCTTCAGCCCGGGCTATTTGCGCCCTGCCCCACCTTCTACTTTATTGCATGTAGCTGGCTTTTAGCGCTTCGTAGGTCGGCAGTTTTTTGTAGTGCCACTTACCAATAACTTTTCCGTTCTTCAGCAGTACCACGCCCGGATTAGACCGGACAATGGTTTTCAGCAGAATGTCATCACCCGTGTAGAATGGATAATTGCTATTGGAAGCCGCCTGAAACTGTTCGAGCTTTTCGGGTGATGCAAAGCTGGTTGCCCCGAACACCTTAAACCCTTCCTGCTGCGCCTCTGCAAGTACCGGATTCACGATGTCCGTCCAGGGATTGAGGTAGCCCTTGCCAAAGTGGTAAGTGGTTTGCTCTACCTGCCGCTTGTCGATCCGGTCAATACTGCGCACGAGCTTGATGGTGTCTTCCACGGCCACGGTGTCTACTTTGTAAACGGTGTCACGGAGCATCTGCGTGGTGACCGCTTCCTTCTCCGTGTACAATTTATAGGCAACCACCATAAAGCTGTAGTCCGGGTTATTGAGGATTTCGTAGGTCATATCGCCGCCTTCCGGCCCGCCTGACAGTTCAAAATCACTGATTTTGCTGCGCTCTACCACTTTGGCAGTCGTATCGCCTTCCAATTCCCACTGCTGTGCCAGATAACTCGCCAGCTCCGCTTCATAAGATTCGCCTTCTGCGCTTGGGATGCCGTAGCCGTCAGCGGTTTTCACCACTTTAACCACGGGTTTGGCCTTGATCTGTTCGAGGTCCCACTCTTCCTTTGGGTAATCCTTGTATTTTTTCAGGTATTCATCGATGGGGAACTGCGCAGTTTCTCCGGTTTCCTTGTTGGTCACCTTGTAAGCAATGACTTCCGCATTGTTTTCGGCAAGGTCTTCCAGTTCCTTCTCCAGGCGAATATTGGCTTCGTTGTGGAAGGGGCGGAAATCGGTGTGCGGGATGTCCCACATATAGTTGCTGAAGCAGTAAAGTGTCAGTGCTGCGGTGCCCAAAATAACCGCTGCGGTACGGCCACCTGCGCCCATGAGCTGATGCATTTTCCCATGGAAAATCAGGAACAAAATGGAAGGCACAAGGAGAAACACATCCTTCATGAAAGAGGTAAATGGTGCCAGCTTGATGAAGTCTCCAAAGCAGCCGCAGTCGGTCACTTTCATATTGGTTTCCACGTAGGGGCCCCACTGTCCAAACTGGAAGAAATTAACGCCCGCAGGTACATAGCCGGTCAGGAAGGTAAAGCCCGTCAGCACGGTAAAGAAAGCCACGAGCAGGAAGAAAGCCCAGGCTGTCAGCTTCCGGGAAGAACCAATGAGCAACATGATGCCGAGCACGATCTCAAAGACGATCATGAATACGGAAAAGCCGATCGCCCATTCCGCCAGCTGCGGAAACATCGGCGCCAGGAAGGAAAACCAGGTGCCGGAAAAAGTGGACTCAAACTCCGCGAAGTACTGCTCCATTTTGTAAGCCGTACCCAGGGGATCCACCGCTTTTACCCAGCCCGAAAAAATAAACAGCGCACCGCAGAAGTTCTGCAGGAAGCTGATGATCCAGTTTTCAATGCGCTTGGTCGTCAACCCGATAATCAGGGTCAGCAGCAGCGCCACGGCTGCAACAGAAAGTACCAGAGTGCCTATAGTCATGATGAAGCGTTTTGTTCGTTCAGTTTGATGAGTGCAAAAATAGCATAATTGATGATGTCCAGATAATTGGCATCCAACCCTTCTGAAACCAGGGTCTGACCAGCATTATCTTCAATCTGCCGGACCCGCAGGAGCTTTTGCAAAATCAGATCCGTCATGGAAGCAATGCGCATATCCCGCCAAGCTTCCCCGTAGTCGTGATTTTTGGCTTCGAGCAGTTCCCGCGTCAGGGCCACCTTGGCATCGTAACGGGCAACCGCCTCTTCGGAAGGCAGCTCTATCGGGGCGTCCTCCGGCAGCTCCAGCTGAATCAGCGCCATAATACTGTAGTTGATCAGCCCTCGATAGTCGTCTTCCACCCGGTCTTCCACTTTTTGCTGCTGTTTTTCCTCGATACTCCGGATACGCTTGGCCTTGATGTACAGCTGATCGGTCATAGATGCCGGCCGCAGGATACGCCAGGACGTCCCATAGTCCATGGTTTTCTTTCGAAATAGCTCCCGGCATGCTGCCATAATCTCGTCGAAGGATTCCAGTGTGGTTTTCAAGGTGCGTGGTTTTGCGCAAATATACTCACTCCCGTGCCTAATAGGGAATTCCATGTGGTAAAGATGGCAATAATACCGCTACGCCTTGTTAATAGATTCGCAAGGTTTGTTAACAGTGTGTAAAAGATTAATTTCACGCCGATGCCGAACCTAAAAGATACGTACCTGACGATTAGCGGGATGGCTTCGGGCGAATTCCGCGACCGGGGCAGCAAGTTCATTGCCTACGCCTACCCGGCCTATACCGAAGAGGAGTGGAAAGCCGCCCTGGAGGAAGTCCGCAAGCTCCATCCCAAGGCCCGCCACCACTGCTACGCTTACCGGCTGGGGTTGGACCAAAACAACTTCCGCGCCAATGATGACGGCGAGCCCAGCGGCACTGCCGGCCGGCCTATTTTGGGCCAGATTGACAGTTTTGGGCTGACTTACGTGATTGTAATTGTGATCCGGTACTTTGGGGGCACGCTCCTGGGCACCTCTGGCCTGATTAATGCCTACCGCGAAAGCACGGCAGCAGCCCTGCAGGAAGCCAATATCATAGAACGTACCGTTGAGGAAATCTACCGCCTCTCCTTCGACTATGGGCTGATGGGCAACGTGATGAGCAGCATCGAACACTTGCAGCTCAACATGATCGGCCAAAACTTCGATACTTCCGCTACCGTCGATCTGGCGATCCGCCGCAGTGAGGCCGCCCCTACCCTGCTCCGCCTCAAAGCCGCTATTGGCAATCTGTACCTCGAGGAGGTAGACGAGGAAACCGAAGTCGAGGGCCTGGGCATCGAGTGGGTGGAGACGAGGTAAACGGCTTGGACAAGGCTGGCCCCTACCAGGTTGGAGCGGATATTGGAGCAGGAGCAAATGAACCATTGGGCCTCCACGGCGCTTTTACTTTAAACAACATTACGCCTTGAGCCACAAGAAAGTCCCCCGATTCGAGGAAGCGCAGACTCACTACATCTCCGAGCAACGGTCCCGGACGATGAGCCGCATCCGGTCGAAGGATACCAAGGCGGAAGTCCGGTTGCGAAAGGCCCTCTGGGCCAGAGGATACCGTTACCGTAAAAATGTCAAAAGCCTGCCCGGAAGCCCGGATATCGCCATCAAAAAGTACAAGGTAGCGGTGTTCATTGACGGTGAATTTTGGCACGGCTACAACTGGGAAGAGAAACAGCACAGCATTAAGCGCAACCGCGCCTATTGGATCCCTAAAATAGAGCGGAATATGGAGCGCGACCGGGAAAACACCCGAAAACTACAGGAAAAAGGTTGGCTGGTCCTTCGTTTCTGGGAGCAGCGGCTGAAAAAAGAATTCAACGTTTGTCTTTCCCTGATCACAGAGGCTATTGACGACCGGCGTACACCGTAATGTATATTGGCTTGCAGTTTACCTGACATTCTCATTACCTTTGAATTCCGATCATTCCTTAGTTTTGGCAGTCTTCCCGACACCCCTAATTGTTTCGTACACAAGTAAACTATCTTACAATGGATTTAGTATGGAAAACCCGTGCCTGTATCGTGGCACTCCTTTGCCTGACCACTTTGCTCCCGGCACAACAATGGGAAAAAATCACCATCGACTTCCAGGATGTGCTCCTGAACCAGAATAAATCAACCTACAAAGCCTATGCCCTGCTAAAGGACCGGGTAGACATCCGGGCGCTCGAAGCTGATTTCCGGGCCCGTCAACTGCCCGTTGACGAGCGCGCCCGAATCGTGGTCCAAACCCTTATGGACAAAGCAGCCTCCACTCAGCCCGGTTTTCTGGAACAACTGCGCAGTATCAAAGGAATTTCCACCGGTAGTTTACAGCCCTACTGGATTAGCAATATGGTTTTCTTCGAAGGCTCCCGTGCAGCGGTGTACGCGGTCAGTGAATTGCCTGCGGTAGCTTCAATAGGGTACGATGCACCGGTAGAGTGGATCGAAACAGAAAGCGCCCCCGCCCCTGCACCACCTTCTCCAAATGGCGCAGAACCAGGCCTGGAAGCCATCGGAGCGCCGGCGCTATGGGCTATGGGCTATACCGGCTATGGCACCCGGGCGCTCATCGTGGATACCGGTACAGAACCTGACCACCCGGCGCTAACCAATCAGTTCCTTTACCACCTGCAAAGCCAAAGTTCCAGTTTTGTGGGCGAAGATGTGATAGATTGCAATGGGCACGGCACGCATGTGGCCGGAACAATCCTCGGGCTCGACCGACTCACCAACGACACCATCGGGGTAGCCTATGAAGCCAAGTGGATGAGCGGTATCGCTCTGGGCGGCAGCTGTGATAACAACACGAGCACCGCTGGCATTACCGGCATGTTTCAATGGGCCCTGAACCCGGACGGCAACCCGGCCACCACTGATGATATCCCGGATGTCATTAACAACTCCTGGCGCAGCGGCTCGAACTTTTGTGATGCCGATGGCGTATTCGAAACCTATGATGCCCTCTATGCTGCTGGGATAGCGGTCGTCTTCTCTGCGGGTAATGACGGGCCCAGCCCCGAAAGCATAACTCCACCAAAGTTCAACAACTGGGACTTGGTGCGCCTATTCTCTGTGGGCAACCTCAATGCCAACAACCCTAGTCTTTCTATCTCTAATGGTTCCAGCCGTGGGCCCTCCATCTGTGGCGGTACCGGCTCATTGCTCATCAAGCCGGAGGTATCAGCGCCGGGCTCCTCAGTACGGTCAGCTTATGTTGGGGGTGAGTACTCCTTTCTCTCTGGCACTTCCATGGCCGCGCCACACGTTTCCGGGGCCATTCTGCTGCTCAAAGAGGCTTTTCCCTACCTCACGGGTGAAGACCTAATGCTTGCCCTTTATTTTTCTGCCACAGACCTTGGTCCGGAAGGCGAAGACAACGACTATGGAATGGGCATCATCAATTTGCCTGCCGCCTATCAATACCTCATTGATGAGGGGCATACGCCGGAGCTCCCACGTTCCTTTGATCATAATGCACGGATACTCCGGGTCAATACGCCGGAGTACAATTGCGGAAATACCATCAGCCTGGAAGCAGTCGTTTCCTATGCTGGCCCTGACACCCTTCAGGAGCTGGTTCTGGAATATCAGGTGGCAAACGGCCCGGTACAAACATACGAATGGGGTGGCCTGCTGCCTCCCGGCGAAATCCAGACGCTGGAACTTCCCGCTATAAATATGCCGGAAGGCACTTACGAAACAGTCATGGGTATTGTCTCTGCTAACGGACAGGTGGACGAACGACCCGAAGACAACTTCATGAAAACCACAGTAACCGTCCTCGAAGAAGATGTATCTCCGGCCATGTTAGTTGGTGACTCCGTTTGTACAAACGGCAATGCACTGCTTCAGGTCCTGGCTGATGGCAACGTCGACATCACCTGGCATTCTTCCCCAACTAGTAATGCTACCTTGGGCAGCGGATCGCCTTTCCTGCTTGAAGACCTCACGGCATCGGGCACGATCTATGCGGAGACCTCCCCCATCCGAAACGTAGGCCGGCCCGATAACTCCGGAACGAATACTCAGTTCTCTGATCAGTCCCGGGGGCTCCGGTTCAACGCTTTTTACCCCTTCACGCTAAGGTCCGTAAAAGTCTATGCGGAGGAAACCGGAGGCCGTTTGTTGCAGCTGGTCAAACCGGATGGCTCTGTCACTACCAGGATTGTCAACGTGACGGAAGCTGGGGAACAGCGAATCGACCTTAACCTCAGCATTGCGCCAGGAGAAGGGTACATTCTACGCCTCAATGCAGGCAAACCCCTGATGCTCAACAGCGGTGGCTTCCAGGGTTACCCGATGACCGTACCAGGCGTGGTCACCATCACTTCCTCCACTATGGGCGGCTCGACCTACTTCTACTTCTATGATTGGGAAATCAGCTACAAAGAACGCTGTGGCCGCAGTGCGTTGGAGATTCCGGTGAGTACTGACAGTACAGGCAGTGCGCCGGCTATCAGCAACAGTTTGGATACAGTGGACCTTGCGGTTTCCGGAGCTGTAAACTTCTCGGTATTGACGGACGGGTACACTAACTGGAACTGGTATTTTGGGGATGGAACAACGGCAAACGGTGCATCCGTTACCCATACTTACGATACAACGGGCATCTACACCGTGGGGCTGACAGCCACGACCACCGAAGGGTGTACCAATGCAGCGACCCGTAGGATTGTCGTGATTGACAGTACGCCTCCCGTATCTACTTCAGTCCCTGAAGAAGCCCCAGAGCTACTCCTTTTTCCCAACCCGGCGAAGGAGCAGGTCTACCTCCAACTGAAAGGAGGCGGATTCCGGGACGTGCAGATCACCCTTACTGATGTACTGGGGCGGCCCTTGCAGCAAATCACGCAGGATATCGCACCATCTGAAACCGTCACCCTGCCGCTGAGATCACATCCGGCTGGTACGTATCTGATCATTGTGGAGATGGCCGGCAAACGGTCTGTGCACCGGATTGTCAAAGCCAAATGATTTTAGTAAATTGGGAGCGGAAACGGAGTCTGGGTTACCTCAGTACGCTCCCAACTCATAAACACTGATCCAATGCGCCAATTGTTACTACTGCTCAGCAGCCTTGGGCTGTTCCACGTCAGTTTAACTGCTCAGAACCTCAACCTCGAAAGGGTTGCCCCTGCACTTCAGGAAGCATTGGAAAGTGCCCCGGAGGACTACAAGACGGTACAAATCCTGCTTGGTGATCAGGTAGATTTGCCCGCTATAGAAGCCCGGTTTAAAGCCAAAGCCACTCCGGTTAAAGACCGCGGTCAAATTATTATCAGCGCACTTAAAGAACGTGCCAATACCCTACAGCCTTCTTTTTTAGAGACCCTTTCCGGCCTACCGGGTGTGCGCTTACAGGAAGCCCGGCAGTTTTGGATCGCGAATCTCATCGCCTGTGAGGTTAACCTGGAAGGTGCAGCTGCAATCAGTCAGCTTCCCGCTGTAGAATGGATGGACATCAACTGGAAAATGACTTTCCCTGATGCCTGTGACAGTGCGCCGGCGCCCCCCTCTCCCAATGGTGTTGAGCCGGGGCTGGAAGTGATCGGTGCTCCTTATATGTGGAACCTGGGCTACACTGGCTACGGCCGCAAAGTACTCGTGGTGGACACCGGCCATGACATCGGCCACCCTGCAATCGGCCACAACTTCGCTTATCAGCAAATGCCTATGGCTCAGGCCTGGGCTAATGGAGACCGTCCCTACTACTGCGGCGACCACGGTACCCACGTTGGCGGCACGATCACCGGTATTGACCGTGTGGCCAGAGACACGATCGGCGTTGCTTTCGGAGCGTTATGGCAAGGCAGTTCCACTTCAGACTGTACCTCTTCCGCCGGTACAGCTCTGGATGCCATTGAGATTTTCGAATGGGCGATGGACCCTGATGGCAACCCGGCTACTACCAGTGACCGACCTGATGTGATCAACAACTCCTGGAGCCGGGACTACCCGGTTCAGAGCGACTGTGGAGACCCCATACAAAGACAAATAGCAGATGCGGTTTATGCTGCCGGGATTGCTGTTGTATTTTCTGCCAGTAATGAAGGGCCTGACCCACTGACCATCGGAGACCCACCTATGGAGAACTGGGATACGGTACGTATGTTTTCGGTAGGTGCCATCAATGGCAACTCCCCTAACCTGCCCGTTGCAGAATTCTCCAGCCGGGGCCCCACCGTTTGCGGAGGGGAAGGCAGCCTGCTGATCAAGCCTGAAGTGGCTGCGCCGGGCGTTGCCGTGCGTTCTGCCCTGGCCGGTGGTGAATACGGTACCCTTGGCGGCACCTCGATGGCTGCCCCACATGTGAGTGGTGCGCTGCTCCTGCTCAAAGAAGCCTTTCCCAACCTGACAGGGGAAGCCCTGATGCTTGTCCTTTACTACACCTGTATTGATCTAGGGCTCCCCGGAGAAGACAATAATTATGGAATGGGGGTAATCAATCTGCCTGCGGCTTATGAATACCTCATTCAACGGGGCCATACGCCTTCGCCCCCGGTACAATCTGCCAATGATGTGGCACTGCTAACCGTAGAGCAGGCCCCTTACTACTGCAGCAATACGCTTTCCACCCGGATACTCGTGGAAAACAACGGTTCTGATACCCTTGCCAGCCTAGAGATAGCCTGTAGTCTTGGTGGGCAAAGCCTCTTCCACAACTGGGCAGGGCAGCTTCTCCCCGGAGAACGGACCTGGATCAGCCTGCCTGCCATGGAAGCCTCAGCCGGAACTTACACCTTCGACGTGGAACTCACACTTGCCAATCAGCAAAATGACCTGCGCTACCTCGATAACCGGCAGAAAAAGGAAGTCACAATCCTGGACAACGCCCCTATACCCGTACAACTTGAAGGTGCAGCGGCCGTGTGTCAGGGAGGCAGTGCACTACTGCGGGTAGACTTTGATGCCGACGCGGACTTCACCTGGTTTGATGCCCCTGAAGGCGGACAATTACTCGGAGAAGGCCCCGTATTCCAACTAAATGAGGTACAGAGCAGCCAGGAAATTTACCTGGAGGCAAAAATCAGAGCGCAGCTGCAGACGCCGGATGTTTCCGACAGTGCTCCCCAGGAAAGCAACGCGCAGGAGGGGCTTGTTTTTGATGCCTTCCACCCCTTCACCCTGCATACCGTTACTGTTAGGACTTCTCAGCCCGGTGGCAGAATGCTGCGCCTGACCGGCCCCAATGACACCTACAAGACAAAGATCATTCAAATTGATGAGCCTGGCATTCATACCATTGAGCTTAACTTTGATGTCCCTAAGGGAGAAGGCTATAAATTACTACTCGTGGCTGGCGCCCCACTTCAGTATACAAGCGGAGAAACAGCTTTCCCTGTAGCCGAAGAGCAGGTGGTACAAATTACCGGCGCCACCGACAGCACCGGGCTTTATTATTACTTCTATGACTGGTCCATCAGCTATGGTTACTTTTGCGAACGCAGCAGTGTCTCTGTACCGGTCAGCAACAGCACCTCTGCCGGAGACGTGGACATACTGGTCTCTGATGCAGCGGTAGATCTCGCCACAGAAACAGGCGTGGTAGGCTTTGAGACCGTAGCGAATGGTCTGGACATTATCAGCTGGCGCTGGAATTTCGGCAACGGATTCATCAGTGAACTCCCTGCACCAAGCCATACCTACACCAAAGTTGGCCGCTACCCGGTAAGCGTGGTCGTGGAAACGGCTGCCGGCTGCAGCGAATCTGCCACCCTTTGGGTCGACGTTACCGACAGCACGCCGCCTGCCAATACCACGGAAGACACCGCAGATTTCAACCTTACCGCATTTCCTAATCCGGTTGGGGAAAACCTGTTTCTGCTCTTTAAGCTTCCCTACAGCCAGGATGCCTATATTCAACTCGTAGACCTGCTCGGCCGGCCATTGCGGCAGTT
Source organism: Phaeodactylibacter sp. (assembly GCF_022763345.1). Taxonomy (GTDB): domain Bacteria; phylum Bacteroidota; class Bacteroidia; order Chitinophagales; family Saprospiraceae; genus Phaeodactylibacter. Next base: position 16,152 of record NZ_JALEGS010000056.1, on the reverse strand, counting down.
TGAGCGGCGGGTCTCTGGTGGTGTCCCCGTCGAAGTGCAAATGGAAGATTTGCCTGGTGGCACCTATTTTGTTGTTGTCGAACTGGAAATGGGCCGCATGGTACGGCGGGTCATCAAGCAATAATTAATTCACGTTCTAAACAATATTCCGCCCGCTCTAAGGGTTGGAGAGCCGTATGCAAATCAAACGACCAACTTCAGATTTGAACCCTTTGCCTCTGTTTTCCGGACTCATCCTGATGCTGTGTTTTGGCATAAACGTAGCGCTGGCACAACCGCAGGAACTGCTCCACAAGGCCGACAGCCTGGCCAAAGCGCTTCAGTACGAGGAGGCCAATGCCACGCTGTCTGCATTCACCAAAGCATATCCTCAAAGGAAATATGACCTGGGAGAAGCCTATTTCAAAATGGCCGGCAACCACTTCCACCTCGGGCAACTGGAATCCGCCAGGCAGTGTAATCAGCAATCTGCGGATTTGCGCATGGCTATTGCCCCGGATGCCCTGGGATTGAACGAACAGCTTTCTGCCTGCATCCATTTAGCCGAGGGGCAATACGATACCGCATTAGAACACCTGGACAAAGCACGCCTTTACCCATTCTTCGACGACCCGCTCATACCCGCAGAGATTGCGCTTTTGGAGTCTGAAATTCAGGAGCAGCGCCAACAATACGACCTGGCACTGAAGGCCGCCCGGTCTGCTGCCGAGATCGTAGAAATCGTAGAGAGCGAAGAAGCGCCCCTCCTTGCCGATATCTATTTGCAGCAAGCTCATCTGCTGGCCATCAAACAAGATTGGGCCGCCGCTGCACAGGCTTGCCAGGCTTCCCTGAAGATTGGGGAAAGCCCCGAAGCCCACCTGTTGCTGGGACAAACCCTTTTAGCCATCGGACAGCCCTCTGAAGAAGCCAAGGCCGCTCTGACAAAGGCACAGGAACAGGGCACAACAGCCGTACAAATTGAAGCCGGGCTGGCACTGGCGCAGTGGGAATTGAAAAATGAAAAACCCTACGGCGTTTTGGCTCAAATTGACCGCGTTTCCCCACTGATTAACCCTCAGCAGGTGAGCCGCGGACAGGATACCGGGATTCACAAACCCGGACAAAAACAGGACTACCTTATCGCAAAAATGGAAAGCCTCCGCGCCCAGGCTTACCTCATGGAGGCTTCACCCGACAGCTATGTGCAGGCACTGGACGCCGCATATACAGGTTTAGAGGCTTGGCAGCGTTCGGCCAAAGAGGACACGCTGCCGGAAGACCAACTGCTGGAAGCGGGCTTGAAGGCACTAAGCCATCGGGAAATTGAAGTTAATGAGTTCAATACCCAATTCTTAATGCTTTACCATAGGGGGGCTCAGATTTTCTTTGCGGATCGCCAGGAAAAAGCCGCCCATATTTTCTTTCTGGAAACGCGCTCGGCTATTTTTGGTAAGTACGGTGATGCGGATACAGCCTTCATCAAACAGTTGGACTACAAAGCCATTCAGCAAATACGCTCCAAACTGGATACGGAAGCACCCGATGCTCTAGACTACAACGCTTTCCAGCAAATTTTTGGGCCCTTTGAAGCGCTTTTGGCCAATAAAAAAGCGCTTACTCTCGGTTTACCAAAAACATGGCCCGCCCAAAAAATACTTGAACTGCCCACCGCCCCTGAGCCGGATGGTGGTATCTGGCCTTTCAGGCGTCAGCCCAAGCCCCTGCGCGAGCGTTTTAGGATAAACGATACCCCCGATCAAACATTCAACCAGTCCAGAAAGTCTAGTGAAAGGTAGCCCGCGTCTACATTAGCGAACGTGGTATCTGCCGGATTATTGAGGAGTTTGCGGAAGGAAGAAAGCGGAAGCCGGAACACCTCGATAAATTCATCTTCATCTAATTGCTGCTGCCCGACTTTATGGCAGCCCGTAGCAATCATGCAGAGGTGGCGCTCGGTAGAGTAGGCAGAGCGGATTTCCTTCAACAGACGGATTTCATCGGCTTCGTACCCGGTTTCTTCCAGGAGCTCCCGGCGGGCAGCTTCTTCTGGTGACTCCGTAGGATCTACATAGCCCTGAGGGAAGCTGGTGAGCGTCGTCTCCGGGCCCGGGCGGAACTGCCGCACCAAAATGGCCTCTTTGTCCTGCGTAAAGGCAGCGATGGTGACATAGGTATTGTTCCCAATCACGTCAAAGTCCGCATGGCGGCCATCCGGCATCTCAAACGTCCGCCGGATCATATTGCGCCAGCCCCGAAAGGTGAATTCCTCACTTATTTTTTTCCAGTCCTCCATAGGGTTTCAAAGGTACACCCTCTCCGCTCAAAGTCAAACAAGACGGTCAGTTATTGTAAGAAATACACCATGATTTTTTGAAGAAGGCAAATCTACTCGTTGGCCAGTAGCCACTCGATATCTGTCAGCAGACGGTCCACTTTTTCAGGGTCTGTTCCATCGGCAAAGGACCGGATGTGGCCTGTCTTGTCAATCAGGAGAATCCAGCCACTGTGGTCAAAGCCGCCGGGCGCGTTAGGGTCCTCTTTGGCAATGCTCATGTAATCGTCTGCAATCCCGTAAATTTCATCCATCTCTCCGGTAACGAATCGCCACTGCCCGTTATCCACGCCCAAATTTTGGGCGTAGCTTTTCAGGCGGCCTACGGTGTCCCGCTTGGGGTCAATGGTATGGGAAAGCAGCATCAGCTCGTCATTGCCCTGGTACTTATCGAAAATGCGCAGCATCTGCTTTTTGACCTTTGGGCAAATGGTCGGGCAGGAAATGAAAAAGAAGTCGGCAAGATAAATTTTACCCTCAAAAGTCGCATTCGTCACAAGGTTGCTGTCCTGATCAATGAAAGCGAAATCCGGAATCGTATGGTACACGGTATCCTGTCCGTTGATTTCGTGTTGCCCCAGGTACGGCAGCGACTGAACTTTAGACTCCTGCTGACAGGAAAAAACGATTAACCCGAGAAGTGCGAATAGGCAAAAGCGCATGGTTTGTCTTTTTTGTAATTGAGAAATGATGCTCTGTCAGGTAAGGACTGCAGCGTTTAGGATTGGTGGATTTCACCTAGGACAAAGCTCCTGAATTTCAACGGAACAGCCATGGGAGAAAAGCAATCTACCAGCCAGCTGAAACTTCTTGCCTGACAAAACACGGCATTATTCCGCTGCCGTTTCAGCCTGCAGTTCTTTCAGCAGGGTTTGCCCCTGTTCCAGGCTGCTCAGCATATCCTCCTGTACCTGCGTGATTTCCTCCGTCTCCGCGTTGAGGTAATCCATGATTTCCTCGTGTGATTTTTCTTCGCGGAGCTTTTTAGGCTGCTGTAGCTCGCCCATCCACACCATCATGCCTTCACTGGCCGCCTCCAGGTTTTCCACGGCGTTATTGATCAGCTCGAGCTGGGTTTTGTCTTCCAGCCCTTCAGCCAGAGCTTTGAGTTCCCGGCTCACGCGGTTCATCTCCGCCATTTTGGGCATCACGGCATCATGGACTTCCATCATTTTAGCCCATGCTTCTTCTTGCTGCTCAACGGGAGATGCTGATCCTGCATCCTGATTGCTACTGCCGCAGCCGATCCCAAAAACCGTGCCGGCAAGGGCCAGCAACAAAATAAGATTACGCATTGCTCTTTATTTTTTAGTTGAAACAAATTATTCGCTCCAGCGTTGCCAGAATTGGGCGAATATAACTGGATTTTTTCCACACTTCTGTGATCTTTGTGACCAATTACTGAATACCCTAACCATGAAAGAAACTTACATTATTGATGCCGTACGCACGCCAATCGGCAAGTTCACGGGCACCCTGTCCCCTATCCGCACCGATGACCTGGCAGCGCACGTACTGAAAGCCCTTACGGACCGCCACCCCGATATTCCCGGAGAGGCTTACGCTGATGTCATTATGGGCTGTGCCAATCAGGCCGGAGAAGACAACCGCAACGTGGCACGCATGGCTTTGCTTTTGGCAGGTCTCCCCTACGCTGTACCCGGCGAAACCGTCAACCGTCTGTGCGCTTCCGGCATGTCTGCCGTCATCCATGCCAACCGGGCTATAAAAACGGGCGATGGCGACCTGTTCATTGCCGGTGGTGTGGAGCATATGACCCGCGGCCCCTGGGTGATTTCCAAAGTCTCCAAGCCCTACGGCAGAGACGCGCAGATGCACGACTCCAGCTTTGGCTGGCGCTTTGTCAACCCCAAAATGGAAGCGGCCTATGGTACGGACGGCATGGGGCAGACAGCGGAGAACCTGGTAGAAAAGTACGGGATCAGCCGGGAGGACCAGGACCAATTCGCAGCCTGGTCGCAGGAAAAAGCAGCGGCAGCACAGGCTTCAGGAAGATTAGGTCAGGAGATCGTTCCCGTGCCCATCCCAAGGCGCAAGGCAGAACCCATTTTATTTGAAAAAGACGAATTCATTCGCCCCGGCACTACCCTGGAAGTGCTGTCGAAGCTTCGCACCGCCTTTAAGCCTGCAGACCAGGGCGGCACCGTTACAGCTGGTAATGCGAGTGGGCTCAACGATGGCGCAGCAGCCATGCTCGTCGCTTCAGAAGATGGGGTCAGGCAGCACAGCTTAACACCCCTGGCACGAATTGTCGGCTCTGCCGTGGTAGGCGTAGAACCCCGCATTATGGGCATAGGCCCGGTTCAGGCTTCCAATCAGGCATTGTCCAAAGCCGGCCTTACGATGGACGATATGGATATCATTGAACTCAACGAAGCCTTTGCGGCCCAGGCCCTGGCCTGTACCCGGCAGTGGGGCATTGCTGACGATGACCCGCGCATCAACCCGAACGGCGGCGCCATCGCCATCGGCCACCCATTGGGCATGACCGGTACCCGCCTGCTGCAGACCGCAGCCCTTCAGCTTCAGCAAACGCAGCAGCGCTATGCTTTGGTGACCATGTGCATTGGGGTGGGGCAAGGCTATGCTACCATCATCGAGCGCATGTAAACAATAAAGCCCCGCTCCATTGGCGAGGCTTTATCATTCGTTTTCAGTGGGCAGTAGTTGATCAGACTTGATGGTCAGCTAATGCCTCATAGCTTAAATTCCAGGGCTATTTCCGGGTCTTGTCTGAAGTCATAATGGTTCCGTCTTTGATACGGACCACCACAATCACTTCATCATCGCCTTGTTTTGCGGTTAACAAATAGCGGCCATCTTCTACTTCTTTGAGGTTGTAGATCCGGGCGTAACCATTGTGGTTTTTGATCAGGTCGCGGTGCAAGGTCTTACCGTTCATATCGGTCAGCTCCACCGTAGCGGTTTGTTGCTGAAGGTTGACCAGCTGAATGCGCAGGGTCTGATCAGGCATCACTTTGGAAAGCAGCCGCATCGGGCTGTTGTCTGTCGTATTGGCCTGGGCGGCAAAAGTGATCAGTGCAAACAGGGATGCCAGGGCACCCGTTTTAATCCATTTCATCATTACAGTCGGGTTTTGATTAAAAAATGCTTTGGGTGATTGTGTGTTAACACAAAAGTGGAAAGCTCAGAGCTCTGATGCGATGATAATCGATCAACAGGCGACAAGCATAGACAAAAAAGGTAGGCCCTGCCGGGCCTACCAACGGAGGAGTTACACGCTTGCTTGGGTTAATTGGGGCAAGGGACCGGGCATACCTGAAGGTCACGCCAGGGGGATAAAGGGCGTCCCCGAGGCCAGGTATTTACCGATAGGCGGAGAAACAAACGTTCCTAAAGGGCCGCCGTATACATCGGTACAGATGCCTTGCTCCTCCTCCTATAAAAAATGGTGCTTCCAAATTTGAAGTTGGTCCCCCGGACAGCAAAGAATACTGCATTAGTGCTATCGGCGAGGTAAAAAGGAATGCAGCCAAATGAATATGTCATAAAGGTAGTCGACTGTCCCTCCGTGCAGAAAACTACCCACTTCGGGCAGTCGACTTACTATGAATGTTCATGGGCTGTATCTTGACTCCGCTGCGTTGTTACATTTGGCACTATGGGGGGAAGTGTACCAAATACAACTCAGCGGTTGCGAAAAGACATTACAATGGCATCTTTGCATTCAGGCAAAGACCGATAAAAAAAACCGTGTTGAAGTGAATAGTGCTTGAAGCGTCAATAGCTGCCCTTTGGGATATTCAAGAGTGGGGGGAACTCTGGAATAAACCTGTGCACTTTGACTGTTGAATGGGTTGAGTTATACTCAAACCGGTATCAGGATGGGAATGCGTTTTTGGGAAGGATTCAGTGGTCGTACATATTTGTTTAATCAAGTCAAATCATAAATAACCGACTTGCACCTGCAAGATACTTAGGGATCGCAAAAAAGAATGTATTATAAAAATATTTTTGTGACATGGAAAAATTCAAAACATTAAAGCTTGTTTTTATTCCTTACAAGCATTCATACCGAATTCAGGTCAATATTTTGTGACTAAATTCGAGCCAATGTTTATTGATCCCCCCAAGGCTTTAGCGTGCATAACGAATTGCACTTTTTGAATAGCCTGGCCGCCTTTGCTGTTTGCCTCTCTTGGATAAGCTGGAGCAGAGCGGGAAGCTCTACCCCAGCAGCCACACCAAAATCGAGCAGATGTTTATTGGTACACCCGAGGCTTCACAACCTGAAAAAGGATTTACCGAATAATGTCTACTTTTGCAGCGAGGCTTGCAACCGGTCACCACAAATCCTACCAAGATGTCAGCAACGGAGCATAATTTTATCAACTACAAATGCATACGGTACCCTAAGGCAGAAATGCTCAACCGCAGCCGGGAGTATTATCAGTTTATGGACCGCCGGCGCACCATTCGGGACTTTTCCGACAAGCCGGTCCCCTATGAGATCATTGAGAATATCGTCATGACGGCCTCTACGGCGCCTTCCGGGGCTCACAAGCAACCCTGGTCGTTTTGTATTGTAGCAGACCCACAGCTGAAAAAGGAAATCCGGGAAGCCGCCGAGAAGGAGGAGTACGACAACTACAACGGCCGGATGTCAGAAGAGTGGCTGGAAGACCTTCAGCCCTTCGGGACCGACTGGAAAAAGCCTTTTTTGGAGATTGCGCCCTATCTGATTGTGATTTTCAAGAAGCCCTATGACCTCGTGGATGGGGAGAAAAAGAAGAACTACTACGTGAATGAATCCGTAGGCCTGGCTGCCGGCTTTCTGCTCACGGCCATTCACAATGCCGGTCTTGTAGCGGTAACTCATACGCCAAGCCCCATGAACTTCCTCCATTCGATACTAAAGCGCCCCGAAAACGAGCGCGCATTCTTACTCATCCCTGTAGGATACCCCGGCACTGAGGTCAAGGTGCCTGATATTAGCCGAAAGGCCAAAGACGAAGTATTGATTTACTATCCCTAAGCTGATTTATGTGTACTGTAACTTATCTGCCCCAAACCGATGGCGGCTTTCTGTTTACAACCAACCGGGATGAGGCCCCACACCGGTCCCCTGAAAACCTGGACACCACTACCATAGGCCGCACGCAGCTGCTGTTCCCCCGCGATACTGCCGCTGGTGGCACCTGGATCATCGCAGCCGACAACGGCACCGTGGCCTGCATACTCAATGGTGCCTTTGTGCGGCACAAGCACCGCCCTCCCTATCGACGAAGCCGGGGGCTTATGGCGCTGGACTTTTTCAGCTTCAATACCCTCCATGCCTTTGTGCAACAATATACTTTTGAAGGCATGGAGCCCTTTACCATGGTGGTGGTTGGCAAAAAGCAGGTAACGGACCTCCGCTGGGATGGCACTCAGCTCAACGTGCAGGAAAAAGATGCCAACCGCCCGCATCTGTGGTCCTCCCCCACCCTATACTCCCCCGAGATGCAGCAAAAGCGGGAACAATGGTTTAGCGAATGGCTGGACAGGCGGGATACCTTTGAGCAAAGCGCGATCCTCCACTGGCACCGCACAGCCGGGGAAGGCGACCCGGAAAACGATGTGGTGATGAACCGGAATAACATCGTCCGGACGGTCAGTATTACCAGTATTGCAGCTAAATCCCAAGTTCTGGACCTCACTTACCATGATCTGCTGCGGCAACAAACCAAAAAGGCGCAACTGCCCGTTAACCATGAAGCTTTGGCCGTCCACCACCGCAAAAATTAAGGTGCGCAACTGGGAGTACTGGCCTTCTAAAGCCTTTTACTACCCTATTGCCCCTTACCTGATCTGGCTTATGATCAAAGCGCGGCACATGTGCTACTGGTCAGCAGTTAACCCGGGCATTTATACCGCAGGTATGGGCATGGAGTCCAAATTCGATACCCTGAAGCTCCTGCCTGAAGGTTACCGACCAAAGTCTGTCTTTCTGCCCGCCGGCATTCCACAGTCTCTGGTTGAAGAACGGCTGCGGGAGGCAGGGCTGACTTTCCCGTTGATTGTCAAACCCGACCTCGGTTTTCGGGGGCTGCTGGTCCAAAAAGTAAAGGACATCAGCGCTCTGATGCAGCACCTTAGCTATCGGGCTATTCCGTTTATCGCTCAGGAGTATATCGACTGGCCGGAAGAGGTTGGGGTGTTGTACCACCGAATGCCAGGGACGAAAAGGGGCGCCATCACATCTGTGACCACCAAGGAGTTTTTGCACGTACGGGGCGATGGGCAATCTACAGTGCTGGAGCTGGTACAGCAAAGCCCACGGGCCCTGCTTCAGCTGGACCGTATTCAGGCGCTTTACCCTCATAAGATGGCGAAGGTCCCCGCTCCTGGCGAGCACGTCCGCCTGGGTATTGTGGGCAACCACGCCAAGGGTACCCGATTTATCAATAGCAATGACCTCATTAACGAAGACATGGTGGCTGTTTTTGACCGCATCAGTGCCCAAATTGAGGGCTTTTACTATGGCCGGTTCGACCTGAAGTGCCGCAACCTGGACAGCCTTTTTACGGGTGAAGGCCTCAAGATCATTGAGGTCAACGGGGTTTGCTCAGAGCCCACCCATATCTATGACCCTCAACGGGGCACCTACTGGTCGGCTTTGCGCGATCTGGCCCGGCACTGGTCTATCATTTATCAAATCGCCCGGCGCAACCGGCGCAATGGGGTCCCTGTGTTGTCTCATGCCAAAACCGCCCGCGCATTTCTGGACCTCTTCGCTTACCAGCGAAAAGTAGGGAAATAACGCCTGCCATTTGTTCTCCCAAAGAAGAGCCGAACCTATTGCCCCGGATACTGTTTGAGCCATTGCACACCAACTCTACGCGAATAACTTATGCAAAAGCAATTTTCTCTGGAGGATATCCTCGCTATGGAGCGCTTTTACCGGCGCGATTTCATGAATACCATTTCCGGTTACCGCAGCTGCCATTTGCTGGGTACGCTGAGCTACAAAAAAGTGCCCAATCTGGGGCTATTCAACAGCATCACCCATGTAGGCGCCACGCCCCCTCACCTGGGCTTCATCATGCGCCCACTGACGGTGCCCCGGCAGACCTATCACAACATCAAGGCACAGGGCTACTTCACCCTCAATCAGGTGACGGAGGAGCTGATGCATCAGGCCCATCAGGCTTCTGCCAAGTACGAACCGGACCACTCTGAATTTGAAGCGGTAGGGCTGAAAACAGAATATACAGAAACACATCCTGCCCCCTATGTCGCTGAAAGCCCGATCAAACTGGGGCTGGAGTTGGCAGAGGAACACCACATTAAAGCTAACGGGTCCATCTTCGTGATCGGAAAAGTGGTCGAAGTGATCATTGACGAAGCGCTGATTACGGAGGACGGCCATATTATGCTGGAGAAAGCTGGCGTTCTTAGCGTGGCCGGGCTGGACAGCTATTACAAGCCTGCCTTGATTGACCGGTTGGATTATCCGAGGCCGTAATTGGGTTACCTGAGCGCATCCTCACAATCCTATGACAGCAAACTGTCTGAGTTTTTCTATTTTTGCAGACGGTGCCCGATTTGGGTATGTTGTGAAAATCGAAAAAAGATTTCATGAAAAAGGTAGGCTATCTGCTGTTTGGAATATGCATTTTAACGGCCCTTGGCTGTGGCAACCGCTTTCTCAGAGAAGTGGACACCAGCTATCCCACCGAGTTTGACCTCGGCCCATTTAACCTATTGGAGGAGACGCGGACTCAACTCGCCTACCACGACCGGGAATCCGTCTTTTTTGTGGATGAAAATAGTGCTTCGGCGGGCTTTGACATTATTCATGCGGAAACCCCTGGCATAGATTCTCTTAACGTTTTTGTCGATAATGTCTACGATGACAGCACGGGCGTACGCACGACCTATGTGTCCCAGTATCTCGACGACACCCTGCGCAGTGCAGCCCTAAACCTGGAGTTTATTGTGCGCCTGCGGGCGAGGCCCAACCTTGCCAATCCAGGCAGCCGGGATGTGGGCGACTGGGTGGAAGTCTGGACCAAAGAGCCTGGTGCAGACGCCTTCCGGAAAACATTTGAAACCGTATTCAATCAGCGCAGCTGGCCCGGTGATGAGCTTACCCCACCGGTTGATGAAGTTACGATCTTCAACCGCATTTTCCAGGATGTATGGATGCATCAGGTTGCTGGTGGGCCCGGTGAAGTCTGGTTCAACCGTCAGTATGGCATCGTCTCCTTTACGGATGGCTCGGGACGGCAGTGGCGGTTCCAGAATTTGGAGTAGGTCATTTTAGTACTCCGCCCGCCACCATAACGGCCCCACTGCCAGCAACAAAATCAGGGTATTGAAGACTACATTCGGAGTATTCCCGGAAGCCGCCGAGCCCGTACTGTCCAGCACAAACCAAGATAAAATTCCGGATAACACCACCCGCCGCACTAGCTCCGGAGCGGCATCAAACAGCCGGCCGGACATCCCCCATATCGTCACGCCCCAACCCAGAAGAAACCCGCCGGTCAGGGCAGAAAGGAAACGGGTAGTCTCAGCTGCATAGCTTTGCGCCCCATCGAGCGGCCAACTGAGGAGGTCGAGCGTCCACCGGGCAGGTTCTGCGGTAGGAAGCATACTGCCCAGGAAGAAAACGGGCCCGAAAGCCCCCACCACGAGGGCGGTGAACTTCAGGTATCGCTTTTGGAAAGCATGAGAGCGGTAACGGGGTGTTGGAGTAACTGACATGGACATCGTATTTTGATTCCACGGCAAGTTAGCGGGTCCGCCGGAGCCCGTTTAGACGGTACCGTCTAAACCTTGGTTTTCTGAGCCTGAAAAGAGCGAACAAGATGTTGAAGCCCGGCAAAATAATCCAGTAGCCAGGCCCGGTTGAGGGTGTCCGGGGTGAGCTGAATGTAGAAGTTTTCCAGGCTGAGTTGCAGGACAAGCCCCGCCAGATAGGATTGGTCTTCCAGCCCAATGATCTTCTTCCAAACTGGCAGTATCGCTGGTACGGTTAGTTCGGTGGTGGCATCAAAGCAACGCTCAAACGCCGGATGGCTGCGGTGAACCCGCAACTGCCGGTTGAACAGCAGGTCCGTTTTGTGTTCCAGCAACACCTCGACCAGATCGTCCAGGGACTGACAGGCCGCTTCTTTTTTGGCAATTAGGCGAGCCTGTTCAAGGTGGTGGTGCAGAAGAGACTCCTGAAAACCCTCCGGATCAGCAAAATGATGGTAAAAAGAGGACTTACTTTTGCCCACTGCCCGGGCCAGACCTTCGACCTTTAGGGCTTCCGGACCGTGGTGGGCAAATATGGCGTAGCCGTGTTGCAGCCATGCTAATTGCAGGGCGGCGGCCTCTGTTGTCGTTTTAGGCATTGGATGACTAATTTAGAAGCTTTAATAAGGTAATACCCCATTAGCGTTTGACCACCCTCGCAACACAATCTCCCCGGCCTTCACCAGAGACCATCAGCAGGTAGACGCCGGACTGCAGCCGGGTACAGTCTAATTCCACAATACCTTTCCCATCATAATTACCAGCTTGAAGTTCCCGCCCCAGCATATCATACAGCGCAATTGAAGCCGGCTGATGCCTCAGGTCCACCCTGAGCTGATCTTCTACCGGATTGGGATAAACCGTAATGGCAACGGCGGGGTCTGCACAAGCTGTCAGTTTGGTATCAGAGCCATCGCAGTCTTCATCGATACCATTGTTGGGAATTTCCTGAGCGCCGGGGTTGACCTGGGGGTTGCTGTCGTCGCAGTCTATGCCTGCTGGGTAGCTGTCTCCGTCTTGGTCGGCATTGCAGTCGGGGGCTTCAAAGTCCAGGCTGAAGGTTTTTTTCTTAAAGAGAGACTCCGTGTAATTATCGGAAATAATAAAAGCCTCGGAGGCTGAAGTCGCCTCCAGTTGACGTACAATCTCATTGCTGCAGTGGCTGATATGGAACGACTCCATCCCATCTGTAGTGTAATAAATAGTATTGGAGTGCTCCAGTAGCCAACCCACTTCAGGGCTAAAAAATGAAAATTGTTGCACCTGAAAATCAACCGGTACTGCATCCCAAGTCTCTCCTCCATCCTCGGTTTTGGCCATTCCCTTTTGGTGACGAGCTATGCCAGAAGATGCATCGAAGAAGTGCCACAACCAAACCCCGTCCACCGGAAAGGTTTCCCAGGTCAGGCCATTATCATAAGACTTGCCCAGGACCCTCGTGCCCGTCCCAGTTTCACCCTGAAACATCCTGCTAACAAGCAAGGAGTCATTCACAAATTGTATAGAGGTAATTCTGATATCTTGAAAAATAGTAACAGGTTCCCAGGTATATCCATAATCCAAACTCCGATACAAAGTATTGCCCTCCCCATTGATCCATACCTGACCATCAGTCCCAGTTTCTATTTTATACAATTTAGAGGTCCACGTTTCTGCCTCCTCCCAAGTCAAACCACCATCTTGGGTGGTCATGATACCTGAGAGATGTGTGCTACTATTGTAATTATTAAAAACCAGGACCCCGTGAGTCTCATTTATCATTTTCAGGTCTCTAATTTGCCGAAATCCCTCATCCGGCTCTTCAATGAAAGCTTTCGTCCATGTGATACCGCCGTCTGTGGTACGGTAAATGCTTGGCACCGCCGAGTAAAGGTTATGTATAAATTCGAGACTTTCATTATAACGGCTACAGGATAGCCCTCTGAGCGTATCGGAGGTAAAGTCGGTTATCCATGAGCGGCCAATGCAGACGGGTACTTGGGTAAGCACTTCGTAATCGCCCTGGAAGCAACTGTTGTCCCCTTTTACCGAAAGGGTGTAACATCCTGGTTCTTCATAAAGATAACGGGGGTGCCTGCCAGAGCCGGTAATCCCATCGCCGAATCGCCATTCAAAATCAGATGCAAAAAGGCTATTATTCTCAATCGTGAGGTAGCGGCCACTAACAGTGTTTTCAACATCGACAATTGGGAGGATACAACTGAGCACTTCACACCGCTCCTCCTGACCATCACTTAACCAGAGCATGCCCTTATCCGTTTTCGCGCAAATATAGTCTGCATTAATATCCCAATTCAGCAAAAAAGGCAATAAACCGAATTGAAGGTCTCCTATGCCTTCTACACGAGAAACCGTATCCCCCTTCCAACTCAGGTCGTAGCGCATCCGTTCTTCACCATTGAGTAAGGTCACAGGGTACCTGGAGAGGACGACTGCATTGACATAAAGGCCTTCGGTCAGCCGATCACCAGGCTGTAGACCGTAATCAAATATTAAACGCCGGTAGCAATTATTGCCTTCGACCCGGTACAGCCGCTTTCCTTCAACCTGAAGGTGAAGAAATTCACCCGAGGTGTTCTGGACAAAAGTCAGCACTCCTTCTTCCCCACATATATTGCCCTTCTTCAAAAAGCTATAGCTGGTGGAAATCGTATCATTCTTGAAGTTATTGATAACCTGGCTATTAATTTGAAGCCCGGGTGCGGACAAGTAGTCTGACAGCGTTTGAGCGGAGGAATGTCCCGCACAGCAGAATAGGAGGAGAAAAAGCGCTTGGTACTGGAGTTTCATAGCTATTAAATTTCACTCCAAATTAATAAAATTCCAGCTCTGCTCAAAAAAAATTGCACGCGAAGAAAGGTGTACTCATCCTGGCCAGCGGCAACATCGTCCACAACCTGGGGGTACTCCGTTTCCCGGAAAGCAGCACCTACGACTGGGCCATTGAATTTGATGAGCAGTCCAAAACCCTCATCGAAAAGGGCGACCACCAAAGCCTGGTCGACTACCAGAAGCTGGGGCAGGCAGCAGCTTTGTCCATTCCCACGCCCGACCACTTCTATCCCCTGCTCTACGCGCTGGGGCTGCAGCGCCCAAAGGACAAGGTTTCCTTTCCTATTGATGGCATTGCGTATGGCAGTACGAGTATGCGGAGTGTGTTGATTGAGGCGGCTTAGTGGTCTGTAATCTGCTCCTATAGATTCGTATCGACGGGCATGGATAATGGCACTCCCGCCTTCGGCGTCAGGAGGAGTTTAAAAGCTCTGCACGGGCCCTAATCGATCATCTGCTCTGTCTCATGCTGGCTTTCCGCTTCAGCTTTTTGCCGCTCCAGATACGTCATGTAAAAGTACCCGGCAAAGGCGGCGATGCATAAGGCTAGAATGATATTCAAGCGGACTATCGTTCTACGCTGCGCTTGCCAGGCCACAAACAGCACAACGATCAAACCGATTGCTGCGGCGATTACCCCATAGCCCAAAACGATGGCAGCGGCCGCAAGCCCCTGATCCTTACCGGCATCAATAAAGCCGGCATAGGACAATCCGGCAAAAAAGGAGGCTAAAACAGCCAGTAGATATAGTAACCAACTATAGGGCTTGACCATTTGATGTGCCATAATGGACTGGTTTGATTTAGTATATATTTTAGCCAATTAGCGTCGTTCCTCAATGGCGCAAACAGCCTCCTAAGTTAACCAATAATTCTTTGGCTTGCATATGGAAGGGGCCACGTGTGATGCCGGGGTATATCATATCTGATGCATCAACCTACCAGGGCAACCCCAAGGGCTGCACTTCCTCTTGGTAAAAAAGCTGTAGTTTCCTGATCAAGTCATGGGGCAGCGCCTTATCCAGGCTACGCAGATTACTCCGAAGCTGCGCCAAAGAACCACTGCCGGGAATGACTGTAGAGACCGCATCATTCGCCATACAAAAAGCCAGGGCTGCTTGTGGAAGCCTAAAACCGGGTGCAAGTATTTCTTCCACTGCTTCTACCAAAGCCGCCCGCTTTTCGATATCAGCCTGGGACCAGCGGGAGCGCACGCCCCTGAAAGTGCTCTGCGAACCATACTTCCCCGATAGCCAGCCGGAGTCCAGGGGTATTTTGGCGATTACCGCTACGCCTTGCGCCTCTGCCTGCTCAAAAGCCCGCCCGGTATCCTGATGGAGGATATTAAAGAAGGCTTCCACTACCTGCCCATTTGTCGTATCCAGGAACACCTTCATCTCCTCATACGTATCAACGGAAGCACCGTAAGCCCGGATTTTCCCTTCCGCCTTCAGCTTTTCCAGCAGTTCATAATGCTCAGGCGCCCGGTTGCCGTTCAGCAGCTCTGCTGGCGGATTGTGAAAGAGGACCGAATCCAGATAGTCGGTCTGCAGGCGGCGCAGGCTCCCCTCGATGGAGCGGCGGATCTTTCCCGGGTCAAAATCAATATTTCCATCCACCGTATGCCCGAATTTGGTATTGAGAATGACTTTGCTCCTATCGGTGTGGCTTAGTGCTTTGCCCAGCCGCTCCTCGCTTGCCCCCTGCCCGTAGTTGGGCGCAGTATCAAAAAAGGTGACCCCCTCGTTCAGCACTTCCTCTACCATGTGGATTGCGTCCTTTTCTGACAATGGCTTCCAGTCGGCTGCCGCCCCAAGCTGCCAGGTCCCCATACCGATAACGGATACGGATGGGGAGCCGGGTATGTATTTTTTGTAGTCCATACGAGCTAAGGTAGGAAAAAGGACTTGCCGCATTTAAAAAACAGCTGCCTTGATCTAAGTAATCCTTATCCTTAGGTATAACTCACGCCCCAATCCCAAAAATGATGCCATCCAAGGACTACGGATATGGAACCAGAGCGCGGCTGACACGGGTCTCCCTAACCGCAAAGGAGTTAAGCTTTTTAGTGCTTAGCCTTAAAACTTTTTAACCAAGGAATAACCCGCCCGTATTGGCGCGGAAACTTTGAGAACACTTACCCTCAACAGGTTTCAACAAAAAACACCGTCCGTGTATTCCGTGCCTTCCGTGGTACACTTAATCTCAACAGGTGGAAACTGATACTGCCAACCACT
>NZ_JALEGS010000055.1 GCF_022763345.1 Phaeodactylibacter sp. | reverse complement strand
AGGAGCATAGCCTAAGCTAAGTGACTGAAGAGTAACGAAGTGCAGGATAAAATTTGGCAAATGCAGCCCAATGGGTGAAATCCCAACATAGTCTAAATTTCCACCCTCGGCCAACCTGCTTCCCTTCTTGCCTCGTAGTAAATATTGAAGAACGGCTGATTGTAGTGCCAGTATCACTACGCCAGTAGGGTATGTACCGGATAGTTGTCAATTTCTTAGTATTTTACTTCAAAATAAAAAGGTATGAAACTGGACTGGATAGCCGGCAAAGGTGCCATCGTTACCGGCGGTGCTTCCGGCATTGGGCGGGGCATCGCGCTGGAAGCCGGCAAAGCGGGGGCAAAAGTGCTTATTGCCGACCTCAATGCCGAAATGGGACAGGAAACGGTGGAAATGATTGAAGCCGAAGGCGGGCAGGCGCTTTTCATTCCCACAGACGTGACCGACAGCCGCTCCCTGGAAACTTTTTCCACTCAGGCAGCCGCCTACGCTCCGGTCTGCTACCTGGCGAATTCGGTGGGGTTGCAAACTTACGGGACGGTGGATACGACTTCGGAGGCCGATTGGGACCGTACTATTGATGTCAACCTGAAGGGCATGTTCCTGTCCACCAAAATCATTCTTCCACTCATTCGGAAAAACGGAGGCGGGGGCATTGTCCACATCAGCTCCATACAGGGCAAGCGCTGCCAGAGAAACGTACTGGCGTATTCCACCTCCAAGGGCGCTGTAATCGCCATGACCCGGTCAATGGGCATTGACCACGCCGCGGAGGGAATTTATATCAACTGTATCTGCCCGGGCTCTATTGACACGCCTATGCTGCGGTACGGTGCTGGTGAGCACGGCCCGGCAAACGAGATCATCGCCGAATGGGGGCGCAATCATCCTATCGGGCGGGTAGGGCAGCCGGAGGAGGTGGCTAAAACCACACTTTTTCTGTGGAGCCCGGATTCTAACTTCATAGTCGGGAAGGCCCTAAATATAGACGGTGGTTTGGGTAGTGTTATATTTTAGCCTTCAGGAACTTCTGAGAGAGATCGTTAGTTTGGTAGAAAAAATTAACTTTGCGCCAAACGAATCCAAGCTCAAATGGACTTTCTGAAAGAACTGGAATGGAGGGGGATGTTACACGATGCGACCCCCGGCATCGAAGAGGTATTGCAATCGGGAAAGGTAGCTGGCTACATTGGCTTTGACCCTACTGCCCCTTCACTGACTATTGGTAATTATGTACAGTTGATGCTGCTGACCCTTTTTCAGCGCTCGGGGCATCAGCCGGTTGTGCTTATGGGTGGCGCTACGGGCCGTATCGGCGACCCTTCCGGAAAAGATAAGGAACGCGAGCTGAAGTCTTACGATGAGCTGGACAATAACCTGCAGCATCAGGTGCGGCAGATGGAAAAATTCATCAATTTCACAGAAGGCGAGAATAAGGCGATCCTGGTCAATAACCTGGACTTCTACAAGGACATGAACATCCTGGACTTTCTGCGCGATGTGGGCAAGACCCTGACCGTGAATTACATGAGTTCCAAAGAGTCCGTAAAGAAACGCCTGGAGACGGGGCTGTCCTTTACTGAATTCAGCTACCAATTGCTACAGGCTTACGATTTTCAGCTGTTGTTCAATAAGCACAACTGCATCTTGCAAATGGGTGGGTCTGATCAGTGGGGCAATATCACGAGTGGCACGGAGTTCATCCGCCGCAACCTCAATGAGAAAGCCTATGCTGTCACCACTCCGCTGCTGACCAAGGCCGATGGCAGCAAGTTTGGCAAATCCGCTGAAGGCAACATCTGGCTGGACGGAGGACTGACCACGCCTTATCAGTTCTATCAGTTCTGGATCAACGCTGCAGATGCCGACGTCCCTAAGTTTACCCGCTACTTCACTTTGCATACGCAGGAGGAGATCGAGGCCCGGGAAGCCGAGCACGCAGGCAATCCACAGGAACTCAAACGCCTGCTGGCGGAGGAACTGACCATCCGCATCCACTCTGAGGAAGCCTACCGCTCGGTGCTGAAAGTGACAGAATTGCTTTTCAACCGAAAGGCGAGCAAGGAACAACTGCTTGAGTTGTCGGAAAGCGAACTCAAGACCGTAGCTGCAGAGATTCCAAGCTTTACCTTACCGAAGGATGCTTTGGCAGGCGGAGCCAATATTGTAGACCTGCTGGCAGAGCACACCCAAGTTGTGGCGTCCAAAGGAGATGCCCGCCGCGCGATTAAAGGCAATGCCATCAGCGTGAATAAGGAGAAGGTGAGCGACCATGATGCGGTCATTACCCAAGAAGCCCTGCTGCACGGTAGATACCTTATGGTCGAAAATGGCAAGAAGAACAAATTCATTCTTGAAGCAGAATAATGGAAAGTACAGGGGTTGAGTAGTTTAACTTGTCCCCGGGTTGCCTTCCTTCTGATCCTGAGATCCCCAATTCATATCCTATGCCCGGTCCACGAAATATTCCGATTTATCAGATTGACGCTTTCGCCAGCCAACAATTTAAGGGAAACCCTGCCGCTGTCTGTCCGATGGATGTCTGGTTGCCGGATGCCACTCTGCAGGCTATTGCTGCCGAGAATAACCTTTCAGAAACGGCTTTCTTTATTCCCGGAGGTGAAGCAGATTATGAACTGCGCTGGTTTACCCCGGCTATTGAAGTGGACCTGTGCGGTCATGCGACTCTGGCTGCCGCACACTGTTTGTTTACCCACTTAGGGCACCCGCATAAAAGTATCACCTTCGGTTCCCGCAGCGGCTTGCTCACGGTGACCAAGGAAGGGGAGGAGTACATGCTCGACTTCCCGGTAGACAATATCGAAACCGTGGTAGCACCCCGAGCCCTCAAAGACGCACTGGGTACAGAGCCCGTGGAGGTACTGATGGGGCGGGACGATTTTCTGGTCGTCCTCGAATCAGAAGCAGATGTTGCCCAGCTAGCTCCTGACCTTCGTTTGCTGAAACAAGTCCGTTGCAGAGGCGTGATCGTGACCGCACCGGGCAGTACCACCGATTTCGTTTCCCGATGTTTTTACCCGGCTGCCGGGGTTGACGAGGACCCGGTTACCGGTTCTGCACATACCACAATGACACCTTACTGGGCAGAACGCCTCTCGAAGCAGGAGCTTACCGCCCGTCAGTTAAGCAAAAGAGGCGGCAACCTGCGCTGCACTATGCTTGGAGAGCGGGTCGCCATTTCTGGTAAGGCGGTCACCTATATGAAAGGTGAAATTTTTGTTTAGAAAACGGATGGCACTTATGCACCTTAGCGAAATTCTTATGCACCTTGGCGAGGAACGCCACAACTACTTTAACGCGGTTTCCCCACCGGTTATGCAGACCAGTAATTTCGCTTTTGATACGTTGGATGATTTCCGGCAAGCTATTGCTCAGGAGGCTCAGCAACCAGTGTACTCCCGGGGCCACAACCCCACTGTCGCTATTTTGCGCAAAAAGCTGGCTGCCCTGGAGCACGCTGAGGATGCACTGGTTTTCGGCAGTGGTATGGGCGCTATATCTGCCGCTATACTGGCGCATTGCAAGGCCGGCGGGCATATTGTAAGTATAGCCAAGCCCTACTCCTGGACCCACAGTATACTGGTCAACTACCTGCCCCGTTTTGGCGTATCCCACACCTTTGTCGACGGCACAGACCCAGAGCAAATCGAAGCCGCTATTCAGGATAATACAACTTTGCTTTATCTGGAGAGTCCGAATTCCATGACGTTCGAACTGCAGGACCTTGAGGCCTGCGCGGCTATCGCCAAAAAGCATGGCATCCCTACCTGCATCGACAATAGCTATGCCTCACCGATATTTCAAAACCCTATCGACTTTGGTATCGATATGGTTGTCCACTCCGGTACCAAATACCTCAACGGTCATAGCGATGTCGTATTCGGTGTGCTCTGCGGAAGCCATGAAACCATAGGGCGCGTCTTTACCGGAGAGTACATGACCCTGGGCGGCGTTCTTTCCCCACACGATGCGAGTTTGGTCATACGCGGGCTGCGGACGCTGGAGCTCCGGATGCAGCGCACGCATGAAAGTGCCCTGGAAATCGCCCAACAGCTGGAGGGGCACCCTGCCGTTGGCAAGGTCTTGCACCCTTGGTTGCCGTCCTTCCCACAGAACGAGCTGGCCCGGAGGCAGATGACCGGAGCCGGAGGCTTGTTTTCCTTCTATTTGGATGCCGATACCTTCCGGCAGGCAGAGCGCTTTTTCGAGGGCCTGGAGCGGTTCCTGCTGGCGGTTTCCTGGGGCGGGCACGAGTCGCTCGTCATGCCAGCAACTGCCTTTTACGGAGTGCCCGGACGAGAGGACTCCACCACGCCCTGGAACCTGGTCCGTTTATACATTGGATTGGAAGACCCAGCCTGGTTATGGGAGGGGCTTGAGAAAGGCTTTCAGCGGATGAAAGCCTAAGCCTGTAACATTTGGCAGGTTTATGCGTAAACCTTTGCGGTGGGGTCATTACCTTTATATGGCCCAAGCAAAGAAAATACTATGAAAAATCTACCCTCTATCTGGTTAGCCCTCCTGGTGATGGCTGGACTTGCCAGTTGTTTCCCAGACCGGTTTGAAGTAGCAGAGCCCGATGATTGGAATCCTGCTTTTGGTGTGCCGCTCATTAATACTTCCTTCAGTATCAATGATTTGCTTGATGACCTGGATGATGGCAGCCTTATCCAAACCGATTTTGGCAACCGGCTTACCATTGTTTATCAGGACCGTATTGAAGCGAGGCCAGCGTTTGAATTAGACCCGCTTCCCACCATTCCTGTACCAATCGCGGAGAAAGAACAAATTGTGGAATACCAGGCACCTGGCGATTACCGCTATGAAATCATCCGGTTGAAAGCCGGGCAGTTTGCCTATACTGTGCTTAACCCTTTCCCGGATACCGTTGCATTTACCCTCACTTTTTCGAACCTGCAGATTGATGGCAACAGCCTTTCTGTGTCCGCAACGCTGCCTCCCGCAGATATGAGCGGCGCTTCGGAAACAGTAAGCACGCTGGATTTGACAGGCTATGAATTGATACTGGATCAAGACATTGAAACGACCTACACCGCAAACCGGGTCAGCGATAACAGCCCGGTCGATCTTCCGCCTTTTTTGACCTCCATCAGCGGGATGGACTACAGCTACATACAGGGTTATTTTGGAAAATTTGATGTAAGCCTGCCGGGGGATTCTCTGGAATTTGCCTTTCTGGACAATTGGGAAGCCGGTGAGCTGGAGTTTCTGGAGCCGGTCATCAGCCTGACGTTCTACAACACCATGGGCATCCCTCTGGAACTGCGGTCAGACACTTTCGACCTGCATACTTACCGGAATGGCATTGTGGCGCTGGATAACCCCATGCTCGACAGTGGACTGCTGTTTGCATTCCCCTACATTGACGAGGTCGGAGAAGCCAAACCTACGATGCTCCGCCTGGATTCTGATAATTCCAACATCGTATCTGCCATATCCGGCGTGCCTTATCAGCTGGACTATGCCTTTAGCGCAGTGGCTAACCCTTATGAAAACAACCTCATAACCAATCACCTTACGGATTCCGTCAAGGTAGATATTGATGTCGAAGTGGAAATACCGCTGTACGCACGAGCTAGTGGCTTTCGGATTGTCGATACCTTTGAGGTCGACCTTTCCGATCTGGAGGATTTAGACCGCCTCGGCTTCAAAATGGTGGCGGATAATGGTTTCCCGCTTGAGCTGGGCATGCAATTACAGTTTATGGACGGCAGTGGGATGGTTTTTGATTCCCTTTTCCAGGAAGGCCCGCGCCTGGTGGCAAGTGGCAACCTGCGCCCGGACGGCTCTGTCTCCACGAGCAAAGAATCCATTCTGGAAAGTGAGCTCAACGGCACTCAGCTGGAGCAAATCCTGAGCCGAACCGCTGATGCCCGGATCATTGCCACACTCGAAAGCCCCAACGGAGGCGCTGACGCTGCCCGATTGTTGAATACTTACACCCTTGGCGTTAGGCTGGGTATCCTTGCCGGATTTTAACCTCAAAAACCCCTCGTTATGTATCGTTTTATAATCACTGCTTTGCTGCTTCTGATGGGTTGGGTGCTTCCGGCTCAGGAATACGGGCTGTTCCAAATGCGCGATGTTTGGAATGCCAGCCATCTTAACCCTGGCTTTTTCCCCCGTCAGGAATTCATTGTTTCGCTGCCTTCAGTGCATACCAGTTTGAATGCGATTGGCATCAATCAGGAGCGGCTATTTGAATACAACAGCGCGGAGAATACCAATTACCTCAACCTGGATGGTGTGGTAGGCGAGCTGGAACGCGATTTGGTCCTGAAGAACTCTACTATAGTTGATGGGCTGGGCGTAGGCGGCAGAGTCGGCAAGTTTTTCGTCAGCCTGTCCACGAGTAGTGTAATGGATGCTGAATTCACCCTTCCGGAAGCCCTGCTGCAAACGGTATGGGAAGGGACTGAGCAATACCTTGATCAGCCCCTCAATATCGGTCCATCAGTTGATCTGATCGCGTATCAGAAAATTGGGCTGGGCCTGAACTATGAAGTCAATCCAAGGCTCGCAGTAGGCCTGCGTATCAACCGTTTGCTGGGTGCTGGAAGTTTTGTGACCAACCGCAGCGGGCTGACCCTGATGCAGAGCAGCGATATTTACCAAACGACTGCCGAGCTGGACTATGAAGCCTTTTATTATGGTGCCGGGCAATTCAACCTGCTCGATCAGACCATAGAAGGATTTGAGAATTTCGGTGATGCGCTGGACACGGATGGCGTGGAGCCGGAAGGCGGTGCCGGGCTGCGGCGGTTTACCAATGGCAATACCGGCTGGTCATTCGATCTGGGGGCAGAGTACCTCATGGGCGACCGGCTGACCCTATCTGCATCCCTGCTCAACCTGGGCAGCATCCGTTGGAAAAATGCCACACAAAAAGTCAACCTGACGGGCACCGTCAACTTTGAAGGCGTGGATGCCGCTAACTTGGACGATGGAGAAGACTTTGAAGTGGTCCCCGGCATTGATACGGTAGGCACCTTTGAAGCCACCTCGAATGTCGCTTACACGCAGGCCCTTGCGCCCCGCACTTACCTGGGCGCGAATTATCAGCTCTTCCCTTTTTGGGATGTCGGTGGGCTTTTGTACAATGAGTTTTTTACCGGCGGCACCTTCACAGCCCTTTCTTTGAGTACCCGGTTTTCTTTAGGGCGTATTCTCAGTGTAGGCGGCGTTTACACCATGCAAAACGGTACTTTTAACAGCCTGGGGGCCAATGCAGCCC
Source organism: Phaeodactylibacter sp. (assembly GCF_022763345.1). GTDB lineage: Bacteria > Bacteroidota > Bacteroidia > Chitinophagales > Saprospiraceae > Phaeodactylibacter. Next base: position 90,489 of record NZ_JALEGS010000055.1, on the reverse strand, counting down.
TTAAACTGGGGCCGCTTCAGGTTTATGCCATTGCTGACAACCTGTCTGCTGTGACCAATGAGGAGCGCCTCGATGGAGCGAACTTCCGGGCAGGGCTCAATTTGACTTTTGGGCGCAAACAATCAGATTTAAAACTGGCTGCTGCGCGTGGTTTGGATTCGGAAATGCCCGAACCTGTTAACGTGCCTGCTAAAACTCAGCCTGCCGAAGCGCCGGTAGCTGCTGAGGCACCGGAAGCGGAGGCCACAATTGCGGAGCCTGAGCCCGCTACGACCGAGATTATAGCCACCGATGCCCCTGAGCCATCCGCACAGGCACCATTGCTCACCTACCCTGATGAAGAAGACAACTACCCGGAGAACCACCCCGCTAACGCAGATGGGCTAAAACTTTTCCCCTTTAAGCTTGAACTACGGGACAATCAGGACCTTGGGCTGGTTGAAGAGGCGAGCGTAGACGTTTACCGGATAGAACAAGGAGGGTATTACAAACTCATACAGACGGAAGCAGCTTTTGGTGGCCGGATAAATATGCAGCTCTCTGCCGAACGGGCACCTTATCAGGCCGTTGTGAAATCTGCCAGCTACGACAGCCTTATTGTCGACTTCCAGCCGGAGCGGAAATCCTCTTTGAACCAGGTCGTTTTCCTGATTGCCGCCGAAGAAGAGACCGCAAATGATGCAGCAGCCTCAGAGGTACCTGACTCACCTGAAAGCCCGGAAACCCCTGATCAGCCAAAGCCTGAAGCAGAATCACAGGCGCCTGCTCCCGCAGCTGAACTCAGCGGATCAGCGCCCGAAACCCTTGTCCCTGAAGCGGTGGAAACACCGGCACCCGAACCGATGCCCGAACAGGCACCGCTAACGGAAACAGCGCCTGAGCCCGAAATGCCAGCGAATGAACCGGAGCCTGCTGTTGATATTGAACCTGAAAAAGCTGTGACTGCATCTGATGAAGCAGAGAGCGGGTACCCCATCGCTTACGCGCCACCCTACGCCACTTACCTGCTGACACAGCGGACGAGCCTGCGGGAAGCCCCCAATTCCAGTTCGGGCGTCATTTCCCGTATGCCGGTAGATACGGAGTTGAAATTGCTGGAAAAAACCAACCAGTGGTGGTGGAAAGTCTCTATGGGCGGTTGGGATGGTTATGTAAAAGCAGCCCTGCTCAAGTTGAGGGATTAGTTTTTACAGTCTGCACCGATTGTGTATCTTTAGGAATCTAATTTTCAGTGCAAACGATATGGACAAACTAGTGATATTGACCGGCGCCGGGATGAGCGCCGAAAGCGGCATAAAGACCTTTCGGGACGATGACGGTCTTTGGGAAGGGCATGATGTCATGGAAGTGGCTTCTCCTCAGGGCTGGCGCAATAATCCTGAGCTGGTACTGGATTTTTACAATCAGCGCCGGCGTCAACTGCATGAGGTGAGGCCGAATTCCGGACACGAAGCCCTCTCTGCTCTGGAGGATATTTTCAATACGACCGTTGTTACTCAGAATGTAGACGACCTGCACGAGCGGGGTGGGAGCAGCAATGTGCTCCATTTGCACGGCGAACTTTTCAAGGTGCGCAGCACAAAGCACCCGGAATTGGTCTACGACTGGAAAGAAGACCTCAATATTGGCGATACCTGTGAAAAAGGCCATCAGCTCCGGCCTCATATCGTTTGGTTTGGAGAAGCTGTTCCTATGTTGGAGGAGGCTGCGCTGGAAGTTCTGGATGCGGATATCATTATGATCATTGGCAGCTCCATGCAGGTTTATCCTGCTGCCGGACTGGTCGGTTTCGCTCAGAAAGCCCGGAAAATTTACTACGTTGACCCTAACCCTTCCATCAATTACGAACTGAGCCTGATTGCTGATCTGAAGGTGATCGATGCCCCTGCTACACAGGGGGTGCCTGCTGTGGTGGAAGATTTGATGAAAGTGTAGGCTTTTAGTACAACAACGAAATCCAACTAAATATATGAGATACCATTGGTGCCTTCCCCTGTTGGCCGCTGTTCTGCTGCCCAGCTGCGCAAAAGACAAAGAAATGGACAAGATATTGGAAATCTCTTCTCCAAGTGGCGATTTGCAATTACAATTTACGCTTACTGAAGAAGGAGAGCCGGTCTACTGGGCCCGGTATAGAGAGGCCGCCCTTCTGGACACCTCTGCTTTGGGATTTGAGCTGGTAGATGCACCAAGCCTTCGCACCGGCTTTGAAATGACAGACTATTCCACTCGGGCCGTGAATGACGTGTGGGAAATGCCCTGGGGCGAGCAGCGGGAAGTGTCCAACAACTATAACGAGCTTGCTGTGGAGGTCCGTGAAATACCGCCGCCCAATCGCAAGATGCGCCTGATCTTCCGGATCTACGATGATGGCTTTGGCTTCCGGTATGAATTTCCGGAACAGGAAGGGCTGGAAGCCTTGGAAATTGCCGAGGAGCGTACCGAGTTTCAACTCACTGGCAACCACACTGCCTGGTGGATTCCCGGCGACTGGGATATTTACGAACATTTGTACAATGAGACCTCTGTCTCTGGCATTGATGCGCTGAGCAAGCGGGATCATCCCAATCTGGCCCAAACCTTCATACCCGTCAATGCGGTGAATACGCCGGTGACGATGCGGACAGCAGACGGGCTGCACCTGAGTTTCCATGAAGCTGCCCTGACGGACTACGCAGGCATGACGCTTATGGTGGACAATGACACCTACAAGCTTACCAGTAATTTGGTCGGTTCAGAGCGCACGCCTTATAAGGTAAAGCGGAAACTGCCCTTCCATACCCCATGGCGTACCGTACAGGTAAGCCCCGATGCCGGCGGCCTGATCGAATCCAACCTGATTGTAAACCTCAATGAGCCCAATCAATTGGGCGATGTGGAGTGGTTTAAGCCCACCAAGTACGTGGGGATTTGGTGGGAAATGCACCTCGGCAAGTCTTCCTGGGATATGGCCAGCGGCAAACACGGCGCAACCACTGAAAATGCAAAGCGCTACATCGACTTCGCTGCTGAAAACAATATCGGGTCAGTGCTTGTGGAAGGCTGGAATACCGGTTGGGAACACTGGATCGGCTTTGAGGACCGGGAGGGCGTATTTGACTTTGTGACACCCTACGAAGACTATGACCTGGAGGAGGTGGTGGGTTACGCCAAAGAGAAAGGCGTAGAAATGATTATGCACCACGAAACCTCAGCCGCGCCGCGTACCTACGAGCAGCAGCTCGATACCGCCTACGCCCTTATGCAACGCCTGGGCATCCACAGCGTAAAAACAGGCTACGTGGGTAAAATCATCCCAGCCGGAGAGTACCACCACGGCCAGTGGATGGTCAACCATTACCGCAAGGTGCTGGAAACGGCAGCCGAATATGAAGTGGCCGTTAATGCCCATGAGCCGATCAAAGCTACTGGCATACGGCGTACTTTCCCGAATGCGATTTCCCGGGAAGGCTTACGTGGGCAGGAATTCAATGCCTGGTCGGTGGAAGGCGGTAACCCTCCCGATCATTTGCCCACGGTTGCTTTTACCCGCATGCTGGCTGGCCCAATAGATTTTACGCCGGGCATTTTTAACATGAAGCTGGCACCATATAAGGAAGAAAGCCAGATCAACACTACGCTGGCCCATCAGTTAGCCCTCTATGTGGTCATCTATAGTCCGGTGCAGATGGCAGCCGACCTGCCCGAGCACTACGAAGACCATCCCGCCTTCGAGTTCATCCGGGAGGTTGGCGTAGATTGGGAGCAGAGCAAAGTGCTCAACGGTGAGGTTGGCGACTACGTGACCATCGCCCGTCAGGAGCGCGGGACTGATCGCTGGTTCCTGGGCAGCATTACCGATGAGCAGGAGCGCTCCCTTGAAGCTTCACTGGACTTCCTGCCCGCAGGGGCCAATTACAAAGTGACCATCTACAGGGATGGAGAGGGCGCTCACTGGGATGAAAACCCTTCTGCTTTCCTCATTGAGTCCTTTCTGGTAGACCAGAGCACGACCCTGAAGCTGGACCTGGCGCCGGGAGGCGGCACAGCCGTTACACTGGAACCTGCTACAGCGGAAGACGAAGAGCGTTTGCAGACTTACCGGTAACCGGCCTGGGCCTGCAAGGAGTAATCTCTTCGGGCCCCGGCAATTACATTTCGTACCGTATTTGTCAAAGAATCGGTTATCTTTGGCCGTATATGAATTTCCCGTATTTCATAGCAAAGCGAGTTGCCGGCTCCGGTCAGGCATCCTTTTCGCGCTTGATCATTCGGATCGCTGTGGTGGCTATCGCCCTGAGTGTAACGGTCATGATTTGCTCCAATGCGCTGATTGCCGGGTTTAAGCAGGAAATCCGAGCTAAAATCTTTGGCTTCTGGGGACACATTCATATTACCGACACGGACATCAACCAGTCCATGCTCGAAGCTTTTCCCATCAAAAAAGATCAGGATTTTTATCCGCATTTGGATACGATCAAAGGCGTTTCCTACCGCATGCAGGAACCCTTCATGGGCAAACGGGTGGAACGGACGTACACCACAAAGGGCGGCATCCGGCACATTCAGGTGTTTGCCATCAAGCCCGGGATCATCGAGGCAGGCAAGGGAGAAGATCAGGACATCGAAGGCATCATTCTTAAGGGAGTAGGTGAAGACTTCGACTGGGCATTTATGGATCAGTATATCAAGCGAGGTAAGCGGTTGTCACTTCCGGAGGAGGAAATGTCGCGGGATATCCTGATTTCTGCCCAAACAGCCAAACGCCTTCAGGTCGATACCGGGGATACTTTTATTGTCCACTTTGTAGAGAAGGGCGAGCAGTTGCAGCGCCGTTTTTTCGTTAGCGGGGTTTACCGGACGGGGCTTGAAGAGTACGATCAGAAGTTTGCGCTGGTGGACATCCGGCAGATACAGCGCCTGCTGGGCTGGACAAAAGATCAGGTTAGTGGCTTTGAAGTCTTTATTGATGATATTGATGACCTGGAGGCTTATACTGACTACATTTACTACGAAGAGCTGCCTGCTGACCTGTATGCCGAAAGCATCCGCCGGAAACTACCGGAAATATTCGACTGGCTGGACCTTCAGGATATCAATGAGGTCGTCATCTTATCACTGATGGTGATTGTGGCAATCATTAATATGGTTACAGCGCTGATGATCTTGATTTTGGAGCGCACCAATATGATTGGTACCCTCAAAGCGCTGGGGACCTCCAACTGGGGCATTCGCAAGGTCTTCCTGTATTACGCGGCCTATATTATCGTAGTGGGGCTTTTTTGGGGCAACCTCTTCGGCATTGGGCTGTGTGTGCTGCAGGATCAGTTTGAGCTCATCCGGCTTTCAGAAGAAAACTACTACCTAAGCACGGCTCCGATTGCACTGCAGGCTTTACCTATTTTGATGATTAATCTGGGTACCCTTGTCATTACGCTGGTTTTTCTGTTATTGCCTTCCTATCTGGTCAGCAGCATAAGCCCTGTCAAAGCCATTAGGTTTAAGTGATGATAAATTGTATGTTTGTGGACGAAGTCCGATTCCTCAAATTGACCAAGAGCAGCCATGATCCGGTACTACACCAAAGAGGACAGAACGCTACGGGAGCTTGAAGAGCCGCAGTATGGCTGCTGGGTGAACATCTCTCCGCCATTCAGCCACGAGGAACTGGAAGAGCTTTCTCAGCAATTTGATATCCCACTCGACTTCTTAACCGACTCCCTTGACATTGACGAACGATCGCGCTACGAGCGGGAGGACGACATCCGCCTCATTGTGGTAAATACGCCCATTCTCAATGAGATAGAGGAAGAAAACGATGCCATTTACATTACCGTTCCGATCGGTATCATTCTGACGCCAGACCAGTTTATCACAATTACGGCTTACGAAAACCCGGTCCTGCAGTTGTTCCTGGACGGTAAGGTCCGCGGCTTCAACACCAATGACGAAAGTGCATTCGTGCTTCAAATCATGGAGCAAAATGTCTACCGCTTTCTGACCTGTCTGAAAAAACTTAACCTTAAGCGGAACCTGATTGAAAAGGAGCTTTACGACTCCAGCCGGAATAAAGAACTCAAGCAGCTCCTCAGCATTGAAAAGAGCCTCGTCTACTTCGTGAACTCCCTCAGCGCCAACGAACTGCTGAAAATGAAGATGAAGCGTACGGACTTCCTTAAAATCCGGGATGATGAGGACAAATCCGACCTTTTTGAGGATATCATCATCGACAACAGTCAGGCCCTTGAAATGGCGAACATTTACACCAATATCCTGAACGGGACGATGGACGCTTACGGCTCGATTATCTCCAACAACCTCAATATCACCATTCGGCGGCTCACGCTGATTACCATTATTTTGATGGTGCCTACACTAGTGGCCTCGTTTTACGGGATGAACATCCCCTTGCCATTAGAAGGCAAGCCCTACGCCCTTCCAATCATCGTTGCGGTATCGATAAGCCTTAGCCTGCTTGTCACCTGGTACTTTCAACGCAAACGGCTGTTTTAGGAACCGATGGAATCTTGTTAATTGTTATTCGTTTTTTTGGTATGTGACACATAAGCCGTACCTTGCATTGTGTAATTATTCCCCCCTTCACGAGAGAAAACGCCCAGATACCCCAATTCGGGGGCACATCCATCCATTCGTCCAGCATAAACAACATTAAGGTCGTTACAAAAAGTAACGGGAAAACGTGGTATAAGCCGGAGGGAGCTTTCCGGCATATTGAATTCGATAAACAATGAGGCTACACACGATTTACTTCACAGCCCTGGCGGTTCTGTTGCTGGGGCAGATGCAGGCGCAACCTGCAAAATGGGAAGGCGGTTTCCTGGCTGGCCTTTCGGGCTATCAGGGGGAGCTCACCGAAACGATGTTCCCGGAACTGGACGAAACAGGAGGGCTGTACGGGTTTCTGGCCCGGTACCACCTGCATCCGGAGTGGGCCATCCGCACCCATCTTACTTATACTGAACTGAGCGGCGTAGACCTGCCCCGCTTCACCAACAGAAACTATAGCTTTCAATCCTCGATAGGCACTGCTGCATTGGCGGTTGAGTGGGAGCCCTTTGGGCAGCGCCGGTATCCGGGGCCAAGGCAGTTCAAACGGGTCCTTTCTCCTTATTTGTACATCGGCGGCGGCTGGGTAGGGTATACCGCAGAAGCGAACTTCGACAGCGCCAATACGGAATTCAAATCAGAGGGCATTGCCAAAGATCAGGCTCAGTCCTACCCAAAGCATGGATTTATACTCCCTGTAGGTGTAGGGCTTAAAGCCGATGTCACCCGTAGCATGGTGGTAGGCTTCGAATTCAGCACGGCCACCGCATTTACGGACCATCTGGACGGTATTAGCGAAGCCGGGAACCCTGCCACGCCGGACTGGCTGCCTTCAGGGGCGCTTACGGTTACGTTCCGGCTTTTGCCAAAAGATCAGGACAGGGACGGGATTGCCGATGAAGAAGACCATTGCCCAAAGATCAAAGGCAACTGGTCGGCATTCGGCTGTCCGGATAAAGATGGAGATGGCGTGGAAGATCTCGAGGATCTGTGCCTGGGCGAGCCCGGCCCACGTAGCCTCAACGGCTGCCCGGATACGGACCTCGATGGCATTGCTGACCGGGAGGACAGATGCCCAAACATCAAAGGCAGCAAACAAACGCAAGGCTGCCCGGATTCAGACGGCGATGGATTAGCAGACATGGATGACCACTGCCCAAGGTTGTCTGGTCCTTTAGGGCGTTTCGGTTGCCCGGTCCTGGATACCGATGCCGATGGCGTACTGACGGATGAAGCATTGGTCTGTCAGGGCAGCGCCGAGGCTGTCCGGCTAAAAATTCTGGAAGAAACCTATGAGCCTCTTTTTGAATGGCTGAAGCAACTGCGTGCCCCCGCCAAAAAACCGCTTCCTCAAGAATTGCCACTGCCCACTATCCTGCCTTCGCAAGCTACTGGTGTGTTCAACTTTTGAATAATTTTTCAAAAGAATTTGTACCTTTCCCATGACAGAAACCTGCCCGGGGCAGTTTCCATTGACCAAATAATAACCAAAACACATATGTCTTCCAGAAGGAAATTTATTGAAAAAGTGCTTGGAGGGACCATCGGGCTAACCGTTGCTCCTGCTCTGCTTCGGGCAAAAAGTGGAAAAAATGCCGAAGGCCCCGTCGTGATCTCTACCTGGAACAACGTCAATGCGAACCGGGCAGCCTGGGCGGCTTTAGCTTCCGGGAAGCCCGCTTTAGATGCGGTGGAAGAAGGGGTAAAGACTGTTGAAGCCGATCCAAAAGATATGTCTGTAGGGTACGGAGGGCGGCCGGACCGGGACGGGCACGTAACCCTCGACGCGAGCATTATGAATGCCGCGGGAGATTGCGGTTCGGTTTGCTTTTTACAAGACATTAAGCATCCCATTTCAGTAGCACGCAAGGTCATGGAAGACACACCACATGTCATGCTTGCCGGCGCAGGCGCACGTCAGTTTGCGCTGGAGAATGGGTTTCAGGAAGAAAATCTGCTCACACCGGAGGCGGAGAAAGCCTGGAAAGTCTGGCAAAAAGAAGCGAAGTACAAGCCTATTATCAATATTGAGAACCACGATACCATTGGAATGCTGGCTATGGATCAGCAAGGAGACCTCTCCGGTGCCTGTACCACCTCCGGGCTCGCTTTCAAAATGCATGGCAGGGTGGGAGACTCACCGATTATTGGCGCAGGCTTGTTTGTCGATAACGAAGTTGGTGGTGCGGTGGCTACAGGAATGGGAGAAGCGATTGTCAAGGTATGTGGCTCCTTTCTCGTCGTGGAGCTGATGCGGCAGGGCCGTACCGCAGAAGAAGCCTGTAGAGCGGCTGTAGAGCGCGTGGTGAAAAAGCAGAAAAACTACGAAGAATTTCAGGTGTGTTTTCTAGCCTTGCGGAAGGACGGCACCTACGGAGGCTATGCGTTGCATAAGGGTTTCACCTATGCGATCTCCACCGAGCCTGAGCCAAAAATCACCAAAAGTTCCTTTTACTTATCCCGGTAAACGTAATTCAGGATTTATTTTCGGGGCGGCTTGTTTACGTGCAGCCTCTTGCTGCTTTACGGGATTTCTTCGCTTACCTCAGTTGGGGCACACTTTGCGGAGGTTTGCGTATTTTTTAGGTGTGACCGATTTTCAATGTTGCGTATTGATTTGATTTTCAGTGTATTGTGGTGTGGTGTTTTAGCCGGGGTGATAAAAAGCACCTCAATATCGGCTAAAATTATCATAGATAAAATACACTAATCTAAAACCAAACGCCTAAATTTGGTCTCGCTTGGAAAACCTGGGCATTTGCTGTGCGCAAAGGTGAAAGCCCGGGAATAAAAAATCTCCTAATCAGAGGCTTTTTCTTTCAAGCGTAAGTGGTCGCTACGCACGGCAGGAAATAAGAAAGCGTACTTTGCGTTTTGGATTATGACCTGCTGTCGACGTTCAGCCACGCAAGAGCTTTAGAGGTACAGAACTACATATTGTTGGATTGAGGTTGGAATGCCGGGTCGCCCGTCATTTCAGGTTAATCGTTATATGCACTGCTTATTCACTGTTATAGGTGAATGGCATGCTATCCTCACCTGTTCAATTGGTTGTACTGCACTTTCTTACGCATCTTGGACTTTATTATATGTTATTTTTTATAATTAATGACAGATCATTCGTTTTTCGAGCGTATAAATTTTCTAAATTTGCGCATCTCAAAAACTCATCCCATGACGCGACTTAAGTACAAGCTATTGTTCCTGGTTCTCGCAGCGGCTGCCAGCCTTAATGCTCAGCAGCTTTCCTTATTTACGCAGTACCGTGAGAATGCCACGGTGATCAACCCTGCTGCTGTTGAGAGCGACTTTCTCGCCTTCGGCCAAAACATTTCCTTTGGAGCTTCTTACCGTGCCCAGTGGGTGGGTTTGGACAACGCGCCCACAACGCAGACTCTGCGAGGTTCCTATATACATACACGCGGATCAGGCGTTACGTTCATGGCTGGCGGCCATGTGATCAATGACCAAACCGGGCCTACCGGGTTTACCGGGGCTTATGGCCGTATTGCCGGTATTGTTTCCGGTGACCCAGAAACCGGTGGCTTTGTTGTCGGGCTTAGCGCCGGCGCGGTGAATTTCCGCGTTGATGCTTCCCAGATCCGCTTGCGTGAGCAGGGGGACATCGTCGGTACAACTGATCAGTCCCAGTTCTTCCCGGATGTGGGCGTTGGCCTGTATTACTACCGGATGGTAGGTCGTAACGACAATATGATTTACGGTGGATTGTCCGTCCCTCAGGTGTTCGGCCTCGACCTGACCTTTCAGAATGAAGAAGGGGAGTACAGCACCAAGCGGGTGCAGCACTACTATGGTATGTTTGGTTTTTACGCCTTCCTGAATGACAATAGCTTCCTTGAGCCTTCGGTATGGATCAAATACACAGAGGGCGCGCCGACAAACGTTGACTTCAACCTCCGGTATTTCACGCCGGTCAACTTTTGGGTGGGTGCAGGTGCTTCCACCGCCGGTAACGCTCACCTCGAAACGGGCGTGATGCTGGGCGACCTTGCTGGTTATGAGAATACGTTCAGAATCGGCTATGGTTTCGACTATTCCTTCAGCTCCTTTGGCCCCTCTGCAGGTGCCACCCATGAAATCAACCTGACGATGTCGCTTTATCGCTAGACCTAATGGCCGAACAACGACAAACACTTATACTGCTATACTCTAACGGACCAACACCAGGTATGGTGGCCCACTAAAAATTGTGAAAGTCCCATGAATTTTCAGATCATACTTCCCAATTTCCATATCCTCATGAAAAAACGACTTCTTTCCCTTGGCTTTTTTATCTTTTTCGGGGGCGTACTTTCGTTGCAGGCCCAAAATGTGGCTTATACGATGTACTTTGAACAGCCGGAAAATCCGCCTTGCCTTGATGAAGAGATATGCATTGATGTTACGGTGCAAAACTTCTCCAACATCGCTACAACGGATTTCAACATTTTGTGGGACTCCACCGCTTTCGAATTTGTTCAGGTCACAGGGTTCAACCTGCCTGGATTGAGTGCGGCCAACTTTACAGAAACCAGCGCCGGTTCCCTGAATATGATGTGGGAAGTAGAGGATTGCAGTACGATTAACGATGGCGAAGGCGTGACCCTCGACGATTGCGACAACACCTGCCGTCCGGTTATCTTTCAACTCTGCCTCCGAGCTATTGGCACTTATGGTAGCTCTACAACCGTGACGGTGGGCCCCAACCGCTACACCACCAAGGACAACAGTAACTGCGTTAACACCCAAACCTTTGTGGAACCTGCCTTCATATCCACCTGTGTGCGCCCGTTTATTGTCGATATCGGGAGTGGGCAGGGCAATGAGGGCGACCTTGTTTGTATTGACTTCTCAGTTACCGGGCTTGACAGCTTGTCTTCCTTTCAGTTTCCCGTCGTTTGGGACTCTACACTGGCTTCTTTCGAAAGCGTGATTATTCCACAAAACCTGCCCAACTTCGGGCCGGGCAATATTGGTAACCCGCAGACCGCTATGGGGGTACAGGAAGGGAGTATTACGGTTTCCTGGGGCGCTCCACCGCCCGAGAACCTCCTTTCTCTGGCAGACTCTACCCTTATTTTCCAATTGTGCCTCCGGCTTAAACCGGGCTCTTGCTCCAGGGATATTGATGTGGCCATTGCTGATGTGCAGCCCGGGCAGCCTTTCTTCCGCCCGGAAGCAACGAATGATTTTATGAACGGCTTCTCCAACATTCAGGTTGGGCAAAACCCTGGAGTGATTGAAGTGGGGACCTGTAACCCCGAAGGCGTTCAGGTAGTCGCCAACTGTGGTGCTCCGGTAACGGTCAACGATCAGATTTGTGTAGCCGTAGAAGCAGGTGCCAACTTTCAAAACGTAACTGACCTGGGCTTCCTCATGCAGTGGAATACCAGTATCCTGGAATACACCGGCGTACAGGGCTTTGACTTGCCTGGCCTTAACGCCGCTGACTTTAACGAACTGAATACCCAAAACGGGGTTCTTGGCTTTGAGTGGGATGGTTCTGCTCAAACCCGGAACGAGGGAGATGTGATCTTTGAAGTATGCTTTGATGTGATTGGACTCGGCGGCAACAGCCCTTTCCAGTTTATTAACAATAATGCAGATGTGGGCCAAATCAACAACGGTCCCAATATCGGCATCAATCCTACCAACTGCGAAGTGACTGTCAATCAGCCTCCGGGCGTAGTGATGGAACTGACCGGTGGGCTGCAAGGTCAGCCAGGGGATACGCTTTGTTTCGATTTCACGGTAACCAATTTCACCGATGTAGAGGATATGCGCTTCAGCATCGTTTGGGAACCTGAAAACCTGGAATATCTAATTGGAGTTGGCCCTCAGAATGTTAACCTCCCCAGTGGTGCTGCAGCACTGAATGCTCTGGGCTTCGCCAATGGTCAGATTCTGTTTAACAACTGGAACCCTCCTTCGCCTGTAACCCTGGCAGATGGGACCTCTATTTTTACCCTTTGTTTCCAAATTCCGGATGATGAAAACCTTGCCGGTACCTGTGACCTGGTACAAATTGCGAATGATCCGATTGTAGCGGAAGTCATCACTTCCAGTTCGAATAACGAAGATGTTGGCCTGACTGGCATCGGCGGTGACTACTGTATTCTCAGCCCCGATGGTTTCTGGCTGGTGGGCGGTCAGGTAGAAGGCGACCTTCGGGACACCGTTTGTGTACCTTTCCAGGTCGGGCAGTTTGAAGATATTACAGGAGCTGACTTCTGCGTCAACTGGGCGCCGGGCTCCCTCAATTTTACCGAATTTATTGATCCGGGGCTTATTCCGAACCTAAACTTCGATCTGGATGCAGAACCGGTTGGTGCGGCCTGTATCGATTTCACAAGCGCCGAGCCTTTGTCTGCTGTCGATTCCGCTGTGATCTTCGAAATGTGCTTCGAGCTGCTGGGGCCAGCTGATACCTGCTACGCCATTTCGGTCAACGAAACGCCAAACCCAACTGTAACCACTGCTAACGGCCCGGGTAGTCTACTGGATTTGCCCGCAGAGCTTTGCATCAATGATAAGCTTTTCCTGGATACGGCTATCATTACAGCGGTAAGCTGCCCTGGTGTTTGTGACGGGGAGGTACAACTCGTCGTTTCTGGTGGTGTGCCGCCTTATACTTTTAGCTGGCAGACTGCACCGCCGCAATTTGGCAATACCGCACGATTCCTGTGTGCAGGTGATGTGGTGGTGACCATCCTCGACAATTCCGGGCTTTCCCTTATCGACACCATTACTGTACCGGTGGGCGGAGCTGATCTTTTTGCGGATGTTGGCCCCGACCGTATCGCGAACTGCGGGGATTGCAGTACCGCTAACTTCATCAGTGCTATGGCTACTCAGGTGACTGAAAACCCAAATGTGGTGTACGAATGGACGGCTTCTCAGGGCGGGCAAATCTGTGGTGCCACAGATAGCCGCTTCCTGCTGGCCATTGGGCCAGGCGTATTCACCTTCGAGGTCCGGGATGATAGCAGCGGCTGTGTAATTACGGACACGCTAGAGCTACTGGCGCCAGACCTGCCTTTGGTGGAGTTTGAGCAGGCAGACCCAGGACAAATTGATTGTAACAACCCCTCCATCATGCTCTCTGTAGTAGAGGAGGACAACGTGGATTATAGCTGGACCGGGCCAAATGGTTTCACTGCGGATACCAGAGAAATTATGGCCTCGGATTCCGGTACTTACGTGATCACGACTTCATTTATTGATAGCGGGTGTAGTGCTACGGATTCTGTTACAATAGATATTGATACTACTCCTCCATTCATTTTGGCCAGCCCGGGTACAGATTCAGTATTCGTCGGCTGTAATGATGCGGCCAACCTTAATGGTTTTGTGGCGGAAGATATTGTGGATTATACCGCTCGTTGGCTGGATGACACGGGTACAGAAGTAGCGAGTGGAGAGTCCTTCTCTACCACTACGACAGGTACGTACTTCTTCGAAGTTATTAATAACGAAAATGGCTGTTCCGCGCTGGATTCCACTGTGGTTTCAGCGGAGGCGGAATTGCCTATGGTTATGATTGACCAGGACGCAGCCATCAACTGTAATGGAGATGAGGTGCAATTGAATGCGGTTGTCACCAACGCTAACCCCAACGCTGTACTAGCCGACTGGAGTTCTCCCGATGGTGGTCAGTTGGCCCCAGGGACAGAAGACCTGCTCACGCCAACGGTCACCGTACCGGGTACTTTTAACCTTACCATTACCGATGAGGCAACCGGCTGTACGGCTACAGATATGGTTACCGTAGTTTACGATACGATCCCTCCTGCCGCTGTTGCTGTAGTGGATGGCCTGATCAGCTGCGATAGTGAGACGGCATTGCTGGATGGCTCCGCTTCCGGTCAGGGCCCTAATGTGACTTACAACTGGAGAAGCCTGTCCCTGGGTGATGTGAGCGATAATATCACAGAGCCGGTTGGCGCACCAGGGCTTTATGTGCTAACAGTACGCGACACACTTTCGGGCTGTGTAGCCACCGATACCGTCCTCGTTGTACAGGATACGATGCCTCCGCTGGTGACCCTGACCCCGGCTCAGAATCTGAATTGTAGTCGGGATACCGTCACCTTTTCTGCAAGTGTGGATCTCGACCCGGGTACATTCACGATCGATTGGGGGAACAACATTTCTATTATTGAGGACGATACCATTGGACGGGTAACAGAACCCGGAATGTATACTATAACGGTCACCAATGACCTCACGGGCTGTGAAACGGTCCTCACCCGTGAAGTTGATGACTTGGATGATGAACCCGAAATCGTACTGGCGACCGATATGTTATCCCTGAATTGCATTAATCAACAGGTCATGTTGGATGCCACCGGCTCCACCGTCAGCGATAGTACTGTTACGGTGCAATATCAGTGGTCCGCGATTGAAGGCAGCCTGATTTCTCCATTGAACGGGCAGACGGTACAAACTAATGAGCCTGGTATTTATGTGCTGACCCTGATAAACGTGGTCTCCAACTGCGTTGTAACGGATACCGTAGTTGTGGAAAACAATCAGGATACGCCAACGGCGGTGGTGGTTGAGAACGAGGTGAATTTAACCTGCCCCGAACCGGTCGGTACGCTGGATGGAACCGGCTCTTCCATAGGAGATGATTTGATCTACATTTGGCAGATTATTGATGGAGGAACAGTAGTGGATACCCTGGCTATCGGACCTGATGAAATAACAACGTCCGTATTCAATGAGGGCATTTATCGCCTAAGAGTATTAAACACGGTTTCTGGCTGTTCTGCTGGCTCAGCTCCCGTACAGGTAGAAGCTTTAGGTACGGTACCGCAAATCGTCTTTGGCGCGCCTACTGATATTGGAGTATTGGACTACGATTGCAATACGCCTGACACCGTCAATGTGGAAGTAAGTTTGGCCAACGATTCTTTACTTGAGGGCACGAATCTTGTTTACGAGTGGTCTCCCGGGGTCGCCTTTGACGGTGATGTCAGCACGGTAGGCATCTTGGAGCCAGGAGTGTACAGCTTGATGGTTACAGATACGGTTTCCGGCTGTGTAGGTGAAAATGAAATCGTCGTGAACGACATCCGCGAATTCCCCAATATCGAATTTGCCGATGAATCCCCGTCACTGACTTGTACAGCGTCTACCATCGCCCTTGACGCCTCCGGTTCTACATTCCTGCCTGATACCACGGTTTACAGCTGGATGGATATCGATGGCATGGAACTGGGTACGGATCTCACGCTTGAGGTCACAACGCCAGGCCAGTATCAGTTTATGGTGACGAATACGATAACCGGATGCTCTACGGTAGATACGCTTACAGTTAGTGAGAACACGAATCCGCCGGCTGTACAGCTGGAAGTACCGGAAGACTTTACCTGTATTACAGAAAATGTGCTGCTGAGCGCGGCACCAACGGGTGATGCGAATGACTTCACAACAGTCTGGAGTGTTGACAACGGTGGCACCATCGTGCCTAATGACGGCACCCTGACTGCCAACGTAGACGCGCCGGGCACCTATCAGTTGACGCTGACTTCCAACATGAATGGTTGTGATTCCACTGTGATCTTTGAAGTCGCTGCTGATACTACTGCACCGGAAGGCGAAATTGCCATGCCTGACTTCCTGGGCTGCCCTGGTCAAACCGTTTCACTTGATGCCTCTTTATACGGTAACAACGGTGAGTTTGACATCGAATGGACAAGCATGGAGGGCAATATTACCCCGGCTACCGGTTCCTTCCTGGTGGATGTAGACGCTGCGGGCACCTACTTCCTGTCCGTAACAGATCCTACCAATGGTTGCGAAGCCATGGATACGGTAGCGGTGCAGCTTGATCCCGAAACGCCGATGGCTGTGGGTGCGGCTCCGGACAACATCCTGGGCTGTGGCGATACCCTTACCCTGGATGGTACCGGTTCTTCTGAAGGTATGATCTACGATTACGAATGGGTAGCAGTGGGCGGCATGGGGCTGCCTCCGGTGCCCATTACCAACCTGACGGCTACGGTCGATGCAGTCGGCGATTACTTATTTATCGTGACGAATACGAATACCGGTTGTTCCGATACATCTGAAGTGGTTTCCATCCTGCCTGACGACAGCCTGCCGGACGCACTGGCACAAGTCGATAGCGTGTCTTGTGATGGCAATGCCTTCATTAGCGCTAACCTGCCGGATGGGGTGACCGGGCAATGGACCCTCAATAGCGGTATCGGCACACTACAGTCAGACTCCCTTAGTGCTACGGTGGTTACCGGACTGGGCAAGGAATTGGTAGAACTGACCTGGAGCCTTTCACAGGATGGCTGCCCTGACTTTAGCTCAAGCACTATCACGGTTGAGCCGCAATTGGCACCGGATGCCGCAAATGATATCATGACGGTTGATCAGGGCTCAAATCAGGCGCAAGCAATTCTGCTGGCTAACGATATTCTGACCGGCGTTCCAAGTGTTACCTTTGAATTCACTAGTGAACCAACACTGGGTGATGTGACGGATCAGGGAGACGGGGATGTAACCTACACCTTAACCACCAACCTCTTTGGCCCTGCACAAGATGCCTTTGGCTATGTCATCTGCAACGTGGATTGTCCAACCCTTTGCGATAGCGCTTCCGTTGAGGTAAGCATACAGCGCGACAGCATGGAGATTGAAACACCTAATGGTATCACACCAAATGGTGACGGTTTGAATGATGCACTGATCTTTGACCAGCTGATTTTGAACCCGGATGAATATCCGAATAACGAATTGATCGTCTTCAACCGCTGGGGAGATATCGTATTCCAGGCCCGGCCATACGGCAATGACTGGCAGGGAGAGAATATGGATGGCACCAACCTGCCCGACGGTACCTACTACTTTATCCTGCGACTGGATATCGGTGGCGGAGAGATCATCAAAGGCGATGTGACCATTTTAAGGTAGCATCCTGTTCGTGACTAAAGCAAAGCCCGCCCTTCGCAACAGTGCGAAGGGCGGGCTTCTTCATTTTCCTACCGTTTAATAAACTTCAAATGCACCCAGGGCAACCCTTCCCGCTTGATACTAATAAAATAAGGACCAGCCGCCCAATGGCCTATCTGAAGTGGCCCAGCATACACCGAGGACTGGAAAACCCGCTGCCCCTGTGCATTAAAAACTTGAATTCCCTCAATCCTCAGCGGGCCTTCGAGGAAGAGCTCTCCGTACGCCGGGTTAGGGAAAATCCGGAGTTGCTGCAGCTGCGCATCCTTAGTACTGCTAAGCATCACCTCAATTGGTTCAGAATACCCCCAGCAGAATGCCTCATTTTGAGCGCCCACCTGATAAGTACCCTCCTCGTTCAGCAGGAAATAAGGCACTGTAGTGGTATCTACCGGTACGCCTTCGTATAGCCAGATAAATAAACCACTGCTCGTCAGGTCGCAAAACAGCGAGTCCTCTACTTGTGTAATACCGGGCACAGGCAATGGCGCTGGTATTTCACCAAATACGAATACGGTGTCGCACTGTCCGTTGCTGGCAGTAATTTCATATAAATCAGCGGGTACAAATAACAGGCTTGTATCCGTGAAGGTGAGCCCCAGGTCTGTAATGGTGTAGGCATAACCCAGGCTTTGCTCCACACTCAGGGCCAGGCTGTCCCCTTCACAAAGTGGTGGAATGAAAGGCTGGAACTCTGGTGCGGGAGCGGCAGGCAACTGAGCAGCTTCCAAGACAGCAGATTCGGTTGTACAATCATTCAGAATGCCCAGGAAGCTGTAATTGCCAGGTGCGGGAAGGAGGAAGGACTCCATATCGGTATTTTCAATCAATACGCTGCCCGGTTGTTGCAAAAGCAGGACAGAATCAAAGTCCGGCTCCGCATCAAAGGCAATTTCCATGGGTACGCCGGGACAGAAAGTATAGGTTGCTTGCAGTCCTGTAAAGGCAGGCAGCTCGGTGATGCTGACCGTCAGGGTATCGGAATAAGTGGGGAAGGTCCCGGTATTGTTGACCAGGTAGTACTGCCCGGGCTCCTGAATGTTTAGGCTTGCTGTTGGATCATCGGGTAGAGGCGTACCGCTGTTTTCCCACATCCATCCATCCCCGGCGATGGTGGCAGAGAGGGTGAAGGTTTCCTCTCCGCAAAGCTGCACGCTTCCGCTTTGGCTCAGGCTGGCTGAGAAGACCGGCTCGCTTTCAAAGCTCCAGCCCTCCGGTTGAAGGACGTACAACCCATTTTCAGTATCAGAGGCGATAATCGTACCAGAAGGAAAGAATGGGTACACCCCCCAGCAGCCATCGTAACCCTGATAGTTGGTATTTTGCGGATGAGTATCGTAATAGGCAAAGGAGGTCACGTTCAACGGGTCGCTAATGTCAAAAATCTGTACGCCTTCATGATAGTAGGAAATAATGGCATAATCTCCCCGGATAAAAGGGTTGTGGGCAATAGAGCCGGTCGCCTGTGGTGCCAGTAATTCTGATTTGAAAAGGTCAACGACTTCCATTTCCAGCGGGTCGCTCACATCGACCATTTTCAGGCTGCGGCCAAAAGTTTCGTCTGCGAAAACCAGGTAATTTCCATCTCCGTGAAGCCAGCTGGAATGGTTGTAGCCTTGCTCAGGATAGTTGCTCAGGGTACCGAGTGTCACCGGGCTTGTGGGGTTGGAAAGGTCATAAATGGAAAAGCCACTTGTA
The DNA here is from genome assembly GCF_022763345.1 of Phaeodactylibacter sp. Lineage (GTDB taxonomy): Bacteria > Bacteroidota > Bacteroidia > Chitinophagales > Saprospiraceae > Phaeodactylibacter. The sequence goes on along the minus strand of NZ_JALEGS010000055.1, from coordinate 71,277 downwards.
CCATGAGAGCAAAAAGCGATGTTGTCGCGAACGAAGATGTCATGAATGTACCCTCCGGCGGGCAGCACCGGGTTGCCCAAAAGGGTAGGGGCTGCCGGGTTTTGTGTCAGGTCCAGGATGGTGACTCCATTAGAGGGATTATTGCCGCCGGCTACGTACAGCCGTCCGTTCGCTTCATCGATAAAGATGTTGTGGGCCCGGGTAAAGAATTCGGTGCTCTGAGAGACCTGAATCACCGTATCCGGCAGTTGGCTCAGGTCGAAGATGGTCAGCCCTTCGGAGCCCTGGTCTGCGCACATGTAGGCGTAAGCACCATAGGTTTTGTAATCCCGCCAAACGGAGTTGAGCTGACCGGGGAAACGGCCGACTTCCACGATCGCTTCCGGACTGGTGATGTCAAAAAACACAGTAGTGCCCACATTGCCCAAAATGGCGTACTCCCGGCCATCCGGGGCGGTATATCCCCAGATATCATTGTAGCTCAGCGATCCAAGGGAGGGGAGGCTGTTGTCATCCCACACGGAAAGGGCGGTCATATTGAGGCTGTCCTGAGCCCGGGAGAAAAAAGGTCCGCTGCAAACAAGCAGCAGGATAAGCAGTCGTTGCATGATGATTTTTTTTATTTTGCAATTTGTTTAGGCTGTGTTGAGAATTCGTTTTTGGAGCGAATGCACCCAAAGGGTGAAATCTCAATATAGACTTAAGGAAGGAAAATGAACGCATGACTAAAGATAAGCTTTTAGCGGTAAATAACCTGCGAACCTCGTTTTTTACGGATGCCGGAGAAGTACGCGCGGTGGATGGGATCAGTTTTGACCTTTACCGGGGCGAAACGCTGGGTATTGTAGGCGAATCAGGCTCGGGCAAATCTGTCACAGCGCTATCACTGATGCGGCTGATTCCTTCTCCTGGCCGGATTTTGGAAGGGAGCGTGGAGTACTTTCCAGAGGAAGTGCCTGCTGGTGTGAATTTACAGGAGCTGCCCAGAAAAGCGATGCGCCGGTACCGCGGCAGCGAGCTTGCCATGATCTTTCAGGAACCGATGTCTTCGCTTAATCCGGTTTTTCGTTGTGGCGAGCAGGTTGCGGAAGGCATGCGCCACCACCTGAAGCTTTCCAAAAGCGAAGCCAAAGCTCGTGCCCTGGCCTTATTTGAAGAAGTACAGTTGCCCGACCCCGCCCGGATTTATCAGGCCTACCCTCACCAATTGTCCGGGGGGCAGAAGCAAAGGGTCATGATTGCCATGGCTATGAGTTGCAAGCCGGGCGTGCTTATTGCAGACGAGCCAACCACCGCGCTTGATGTGACGGTGCAGAAAGCGATTCTGGAGCTTATGGCGAAGGTGAAAACAGAACTGGGCTCATCGGTTATTTTTATTACGCACGACCTTGGAGTGATTTCCGAAATTGCTGACCGGGTGCTGGTCATGTACAAAGGCAAAATCGTTGAAGAGGGCAGGGTAGAGACGCTCTTTTCCAATCCAAAACACCCTTACACCAAAAGCTTGCTGGCCTGCCGCCCGCCCCTCAACTACCGGCTCAAGCGCCTGCCTGTGGTCAGTGACTTTATGGAAGTGAAAAAAACGGATGACGGTGCAGTGGAAATACAGGAGAAGGCCGTCACCCTTGAGGCCGTAATCCGTGGGCAGCGCGTACCGGCTATGGAGCAGCTTCGCCGGAGCCGGATGCTCAAGCAGCAAACGCCCATACTGAAGGTCAGTAACCTGCAAACTTGGTTCCCTGCCAAACATAACTTTTGGGGCAAGCCCAAAGACTTCATCCGTGCTGTAGACGATGTGAGCTTTGAAGTTTACCCCGGAGAAACCCTCGGGCTGGTTGGAGAGTCGGGCTGCGGGAAGACGACCCTCGGGCGGAGCCTTCTTGGACTTGCACCGGTGCGCAGTGGCCGCGTGGAATATAAAGGGCAATCTCTGCTTGATCTTTCTGAAAAAGACTGGAAGCCGTTGCGGCAGGATATGCAGATTATTTTCCAGGACCCCTATGCTTCCCTCAACCCCCGTATGACCATCGGTAAAGCGATCATGGAGCCAATGGAGGTACACGGGCTGTACAGCTCAGACGCTGAGCGGCGGGACCGGGTGCTGCAATTGCTGGAAACGGTAAGCATGCCGCCTCAGTACTTTGACCGTTATCCGCACGAGTTTTCCGGCGGGCAGCGGCAGCGCATCGCTATTGCCCGGGCCCTGGCCCTGAACCCCAAGTTCATTATTTGTGATGAGTCCGTTTCCGCTTTGGATGTCTCAGTGCAGGCACAGGTGCTGAACCTGTTGATGGAGCTTCGGGAGAAGTATAAATTCACCTACATCTTTATTTCGCACGATTTGTCGGTGGTGAAGTTCATGTCTGACCGCATGATCGTTATGAATGCCGGTAAGATCGTAGAGCAAGGATACAGCGATGAAATCTATGAAAACCCTCAGAACGAATACACGAAGAAGTTGATTCAGGCGATTCCGCAGGGGCGGAGCCGGCTGGTCTAAATTGGTATCTGATATAGTACTGTTCGAAAACAAAACGGGCTCAGCCGGTACGTGACCAGCTGAGCCCATTGTTTTTAGGAACGTGAGTCGTTCACCTAGTGGATGACCACAATCCGCTTAGTCGCTTGTCCTTCCGGGGTTTGAATGCCCAGGAAGTAAGTGCCAGCGGCGAGGTTAGCGGTATTGAAGGTATAAGTGCCGCCCTTCACGCCTTCGTAGACATTGCGCTCGATCACTCTGCCGAACATATCTACCAGTGCTACGCGTACCTCATCTGCATATTCGTCCAGCTGTAGCTCCAGTTGGAAGGTCTCGTTGGCGGGGTTAGGGAAAACCGTCGCTTTGTTGTCCGCCAGAGTAATGTCCTCTGCGTCCACGCTGAAGCCATCCAGGTGCAGGCGAACCACTGCGCGGAAGTCGCCAGCCCAGCCACCAGTATAAAGCTGATCTGTGAATGTCATGGTGCTTAAGCCAGGGTAAGCTTCATTGCCCGCGTAAGTGTACCATGGTGGAATACCGAGTGCGGCATTTACACCGTTATACTGTGCCATGAGCAGGTAGCCGGTATTGGCTTTCAGCTCGACCGGCTCAGGGAATTCCACTGTAAGCAGGTCATAAGGCTCTTCGTTACCGTTCAGGATGTAAACCGCCTGTCCTACAATCTCGAAGGTAGAGTAGTCGATTTCATTACCGGTAGCGCTTTGCCCATCTCCATCGGGATCTGTGTCAAACAGCGTCAGGAAGAAAATGTCAGCATCGTTGAAGCCCGTTCGGATAGAATCCGGATTGCCGAGGGAGAAAGTGGCATGCGTAGCCATTGCGCCCTGATCATTGGTCTCAAAGTAGTTGCCAAAGTCATAAGTCAGCAAGTCTTCGACGAAGCCCTCGCTGGTTGTGGCAATCCAGCTGTCCACCGGCCATTCCGGGATATTGCCATTGTCCATTTGGAAGGTGAAGTCCGTAACAGCGAACTGACGCCGCAGGGTATCCGCGGTCAAAGAGTTGGTGTACAACATCTCGTAAGTCCCTACTTCAGCGGGCGTGTAAGGCTCAAACTCAAAGGTGTGAATGACATCAGGATTAATGGTATCCACCTCAGCCGTTAGCTTGGTTTCTGTGCCATCAGGGGCGATAATATCCACACTTGCGGAAACATCAAGAATTGGGTCTTCCGGATCAAGGTTAAGCAGGTCTACCTTAATACTGTCTATCGGAGTCACCTGCGACAGCGGCGTTCCGTAGCGGTCAGGCCCCAGGTCACCAAAGAACCCGCGCACCTGGAAAGTCCCGATTACGGTTTCACCAGCATCCAGCGCAGCAATAAAGCCTGCCGCTTCGCCCGGGTCATTCAGGAAAACGGACGGAATTGTTACGTCCAGCCCTTTCTCATCACCCGCAGCCATACCACCAGTGGGGTCACTACCATCTGCATTAACGATGACCACTGCAATGGCACCTGCTTGCTGAGCGTAGTAGATTTTATCACTAAAAAAGCATCCCCCCCGGCGAACCAGTACCATTTTGTCTGTGTAGTCGACCATGGTAGAGGTGTCGCAACCTAAGGTATCCATACCATCGCCTGCGATATCATCATCATCGACCCACATCACTTCTGCGGATACGGTGGTTCGCAGTGGTTGAGTACCCCATTCTGTAGAATTGCTTACAGAAGTGTAATCACCAATAACACGGGTCAGACCCGTACCGGGGACCTCAAAGAAAACATCCACAGGAATCGGAGAATCGTTTGGAATCTGTGCCATAAGCGGGTTGGCAGCCAAACTTACAAGGCAGCATACTGCCAGCAGTTGGTAAAGTTTTTTCATACTAAATGGTGTTTTATTTTATTTCTGGAATGAAAATAGGGATATGTTAGCTTACTGACAAAGTGTGGAGGTGTTAAATTTTAAATAGGGTGCAACTTTTTACTTTGAGCATCCGTCATTGATGCAGAGATGTGTCTGAAAAACAGGCACTTTCGTCGATTCTACTGGACAAGCTGGTAGAAAATCTGTATTATTGCAGTGACTTATTAGAAAACTAGGAAATGAAAAAGCCAAACACCCGTATTGTACTCGTTTCGCTGGCACTGGCAGCTAGTCTTTCCGCTTACACTTTTCTCAATGTAGCCTCTCATCAGTTGAATATTGGAGAGGATGCGGCTGTTGAGGAAGTGGATTACGAAGACCGCCTTGAATCAGAATCTGGTTCTGTGGTTCTGCCCGATGTGCGCCTGATCAAAAAGGCGTTTGAAGTAGGAAAGCGTTTTCTGCCGGCGAGCTAAGCTCCCTTTATTTCACCACCCGACTAAAAAACGGATGCCCGACTTAACGAGCATCCGTTTTTTTATTGCTTGTTTCGAGCTTTAGCGCTTGCGCTTCGCCCGGCGGCGGGCAATACCGCCCATTTTTTTGCCGCGCTTGCCAACTGAGCTACCTTTGCCACCCGGAGCACCCATGCCCATACCCGGCATCTTGCTCATCTTGTGCATCATCTTCCGCATTTGGTCGAACTGCTTCAGGAACATGTTGATCTCCTCAATCGACTGCCCGCAGCCGCCTGCAATACGGCGCTTACGGCTCGTATTCATCAGCTCAGGGTTGGCGCGTTCCTGAGGTGTCATACTGAAGATGATCGCTTCCACCTTATTAAAAGCATTATTGTCAATATCGAGGTTCTTCGTCATTTTGCTCATGCCCGGAATCATGCTCATCAGGCTCTTGAGGTCGCCCATCTTCCGGATTTGCCCAATCTGTTCCAGAAAGTCATTGAAGTCAAACTTATTCTTCTTGATCTTCTTCTCCAGCTTCTTGGCCTGCTCCTCGTCGAACTGCTGCTCGGCACGTTCCACGAAAGAAATGATGTCACCCATGCCCAAGATACGGCTGGCCATACGGTCGGGGTGGAAAACATCGAGCGTGTCCATCTTTTCACCGGTGGAAACAAACTTAATTGGCTTGCCTACGGTGTATTTGATGGAAAGCGCTGCACCACCGCGCGTATCGCCATCAAGCTTTGTCAGCACCACACCATCGTAGTCGATGCGGTCGTTGAAGGCTTTGGCGGTGTTTACGGCATCCTGCCCGGTCATAGAGTCCACCACGAAGAGCGTCTCATTAGGCTGCACGGCTTCTTTGATGTTGGAGATTTCCTCCATCATCTCTTCGTCAACCGATAAACGCCCGGCCGTGTCAATGATCACCACATCGTGGCTGTGCGCCTGTGCGTGCGCAATGCCTTTGAGTGCGATCTCTACCGGGTTTTTGTTCTCCATTTCCTTGTACACCGGTACCTTGATCTGATCGCCAATTACCCCAAGCTGATTGATCGCCGCCGGACGGTATACGTCACAGGCTACGAGCAGGGGGCTCTTTTTGTTGTTGGCTTTCAGGTGGCGCGCTAGTTTTCCGGAGAAAGTGGTTTTGCCAGATCCCTGCAGGCCGGCAATAAGGATGACCGATGGCTTGCCTTTCAAGTCGAAAGAGGCCGCTTCGCCTCCCATCAGGCTGACGAGCTCGTCGTTGACGATCTTGACCATCAGCTCGCCGGGCTTCACCGAACTCAGGACATTTTCCTGACCAAGGGCTTTCTCCTTAATGGTATCTGTAAAGTCTTTGGCAATTTTATAGTTCACGTCGGCCGCAACGAGGGCGCGGCGGATTTCCTTTACGGACTGCGCGATGTTAATCTCCGTAAGCTTGCTCTCTCCTTTCAGGGTTTTGAAGGCACCCTCCAAACGTTCGCTCAGGCTGTCAAACATAGATATGGACTGATTTTAGTAAAGGGCGGGCTGCCGGGTATTCATTTGCTTGTTAGGCATGGCACACTTTTCCGCCGGGCTTTTAATCGTGCAAAAGTAAGAAAAATTTACTTCAACCTATCAGATAACACGGCGAAGGATAAGAGGTTGGAAGGAGATGGGGAAAACTTGGACGCAGTTTTGCCATGGATATGGAGTTTACCAGTTAAATCAAGTGCAGGATTCATTGAAAAAGCTTATTTTGGGTAAGGTTCCTTTCGGAAATGATATTCCCATACAAATAAAGCACAGACAATCTGGAAAGTCCGGCAGGTACGCCTGTGGTTTGAGGAAGAGCTGCGAGGGGTAAATCTTTTGCCCGCAAACGCTTTTTTACTCCGGTCTGGGCTTCTGGCATACTTAAACAAAACGAACCCTGGAATAATGTCAACCTTTTTCAAATTTCTGGTTGCTGCCCTCGTTTGGCTGCTTTTCTACCTGGCCACCTTTCGGGGATGTCAGGAAGAGCTTTGCCAGGCTTGCGACCCGCCTCCGCCCGTAACTGTGGCTGATACCCTTCCCGAAGAGGCCGGGCTGCCCGTTTATTTTAAATGGTCTGATGCTGAAGCCTATATTGGAACTGGTGTTGAAGCTTTCCTTCGGTCGAAGGCAACAGGAGGCGATTCCTCACAATTACTGAAAATCACAGGGCTTTACTTTGAAGGTGAACAAGCCGCATCCGGTTCCGAAAACCTTGGTTTGGCCCGTGCAAAGGAAGTGGCCCGGCTGTTTGACGGCCTGCTCGACAGTACGCGCCTGCAGCTGCGTGCCCGTCAGGTGGAGACCCCGGAAGACGCCCAATCCGCGCCTTTTGAGGGGGCATTATTTGAATGGGTGGACCCCAAATCCCAAAGTGCGGTGGATCAGCTTGCTGATCGGGTATCCATTCGTTTTCCCACAGGGTCTGCGGACCGGGTTTATGCGCCCGAAGTAGATTCCTTCCTGATTGAGCTGGCTGCACAGCTTCGGTCATCTGGGCAACGGGTGCGGATTACCGGGCATACCGACAATACGGGTTCAGCAGAGAAGAATGTTGGTTTGGGACTGGCCAGAGCAGAAGCCGTAAAGCAATTTTTGGTAAACGCTGGTGTCCCTGAATCACAGCTTACCACGGATTCCAAAGGCGATGCCTTACCCGTGGCTTCCAACGCTACCGAGGAGGGACGCTATCAGAACCGCCGGGTGGAAGTCCGCATTGAACCGCAATAAATAACCTCAGCAAAACGAAATCAACCATGGAATTCGGAACACTATTTCTTGCCACGCTAGAGCCTTGCTGGCTATGGTGGCTCCTTTTGTCTGCCCTGGCTTTCATACTAGGCGCTATCGTTGGCTGTTTGCTGTGTGGCAATAAAAAGAAACTCCGTGCGCTGGAATCAGACAATGCCGCACTGCATGCCCGGAGCACCAACTGGGAAAAGGACTACGTAGGCCTGAAGTATCAGCACGAGCAGTTGGAGGGTACCCTTAAGGAAATCCGTGCAAAACTGAACAGCTGCGAAGCAGACAAACGAATTTTGGAATCCAAATTAGCGCAGGCCGGTGAAGGAGAGGGGAGGGTAGAGTTGGCAACGGGCCATACGTCAGTGGTGGCCATGGGGCCCTCGTCTAACCCGGATGACCTCACAAAAATCGAGGGCATCGGCCCAAAAATCGAGGGGCTGCTTAATGCCGGAGGAATTTATACCTGGAAGGAGTTAGCAAATGCGACCGTAGAGCAGCTACAGGAAATCCTGGATAAGGCTGGCAAACGGTTTGGCTTGGCCAGGCCTGATTCCTGGCCCCGGCAGGCTGCATTGGCCGCAGCCGGGGAATGGGAAGCTTTACAAAAGTTACAGGATGAGCTGCAGGGTGGCATAGACAAAAGCTGAGGAAGACTAAAAAGCTGAAAATCATGAACCCTTACTTTTCCGGTCTGTTGTGGTGAAAAACAAAACGTCATGCGAATAGCCTACTTACTTCCACTCCTGATTTTGGCGGGACTATCAGCCTGTACTCCTTACGGAGAAACCGACAATACAGCAGCGACGGCACCACAGGTTTACCCCAATCCGGCAGCTCCGGGCTTCAGGGCAGACGCATCAGATGAAAAGGCGATAGCCATCGCAGATTCGGTAATGGAGGCAATGGGAGGCCGGCGCACCTGGGACCAATCCCGCTACTTCCACTGGAATTTTTTCAACCGTCGCACCCTGCTCTGGGACAAAAAAACTGGCAATGTACGGATCACGATGCTGCCGGACAGCAGTACCGTCATGGCTTTCAACCTGAATACCGGAGAGGGGCAGGTTCGGGTAGATGGAGCGCTTGTTACGGAGCCGGACAGCCTTGCCAATCTGCTAAAACAAGGCAGAAGCATCTGGATCAATGATGCCTACTGGGTTTTTATGCCTTTTAAGCTCAAGGACTCTGGCGTAACCTTAAAATATCAGGGCGTGGATACTACGCAGGCTGGGGAAGTAGCAGACGTCTTGCAGCTAACCTTCGAAGAAATCGGGGATACCCCACAGAATAAATACCTGGTATGGGTAGATCAGGAAGAGCACCTGGTGCGGCAGTGGGCTTACTTCGGCGATGCGTCGGATGAAGCGCCGGGTTTTGTAGTTCCGTGGCAAAATTATCAGGAATATAATGGGCTGAAACTGAGTGGCGACCGGGGCGAGCGAAAAATTACAGGAATAGAAGTCCTGGGGAACCTGCCTGATGAAGCCTTTCGTTTGGAGTAGGCATCGTACAAAAAGGTGGATTTAACATACCCAGGGTTTACCTCTGCCTCAAATTAGTCTATATTTGGCGCTAATTTTATCAGAAATATTAGCGCTATGCCTTCAATTTCCAGCCGGGGCAGGAATGTTCCCATGTCGCCTTTCCGAAAGCTGGTCCCCTTTGCGGATAAAGCCAAAGAGGCCGGTAAGCATGTGTACCACCTTAATATTGGTCAGCCTGATATCGAAACGCCATTGTATGCCCTGAAGCAGGTGCGTGAAAACCAGCTAAAAGTATTGGCCTACAGCCCGGCAGTGGGGCAACTGAGCTACCGCAAAAAGCTGGTGGAGTACTATCAAAAATTTGATGTTTCGCTTACCCCGGACGACATCATTGTAACCATTGGAGGCTCGGAAGCCATTCAGTTTGCCATGCTGTCTTGTTTCGACATAGGAGACGAAGTCATCGTGCCTGAACCTTTTTATGCCAACTACAATGGCTTTGCGCAGATTGGCAGCCTGAATATCCGGCCTATTACCTGTCATATTGAAGATGGCTTTGCACTGCCCCCCGTAGAAGCCTTCGAAGCTGTGATTACCGACAAAACACGGGGCATCTTCATCACCAATCCAAATAACCCTACTGGTTGCTTTTACAGCCGGGAAGATTTAGCACAGCTCGGGCGGTTGTGCAAAGCCTACGACTTGTTCCTGTTTGTGGACGAAGTATACCGGGAGTTTTGCTACGATGGGAAGGAATTCTACTCTGCCCTTCGCCTGGAGGGGCTGGAAGATCACGTTATCGTGGTTGACTCGATTTCCAAGCGCTACAGTGCCTGCGGAGCGCGCATCGGGGCGTTAGTTACCCGCAATCAGGGCGTCCTGGAAGCCGCTACCCGCTATGCCAAGCTTCGCCTGAGCCCTCCGGGCCTGGCACAGATTTTGGCGGAAGCCACGCTCGATATGGACAACAGCTACCTCGATCAGGTGACCGAATCTTACAATCGCCGGCGGCAGGTGGTCTACAATCGCCTGCAGGCTATGCCGGGTGTCGTGAGCTATCTGCCCGGGGGGGCCTTTTACTGCTTTGCAAAGTTCCCGCTGCGCAGCGCTGAGCACTTCTGTCAGTGGCTGCTGGAATCTTTTGAGCATGAAGGCGCGACGGTCATGCTTTCTCCGGGCGAAGGGTTCTACGCCACGCCCGGTTTGGGCCGCGATGAAGTGCGGATTGCCTACATTCTAAATGAGCAAGACCTGGAAAAAGCGATGGATTGCCTGGAGGTGGCACTGGAAACCTACAAAGCCGTGGAAGCCGCAATGGAAGCCACGCCTGCCTCATAAATTGGCGGGCTGGCCGAACAATTCTCAATAAACATCTATTGTGTTTACCGCAAGCACCCTGAAAGTTGTACTTTTGCGGTGCTCTTAAAGCGCTGTGCGCATGCCGGAACATGATTTTCCGGTCTAATTTTTTGACTTTCAGTTATTTAATAGCACGGCATTGGTGAAACAAGTTCAAGATCTGAATGGATAGGAATACGATAATCGGACTCACGCTCATCTTTATCTTGCTGATGGTATGGCAACAGTTTATGGCGCCGACCGAAGCGGAGATACAGGAACAGCAAGCCCGTCAAGACTCTATTGCGCAGGTACAGGCGCGGGAGGACAGCCTCAAGGCAGTAGCAAAAGATACCGTGGAAGCCGTACAACTGGTGGAAACCGTAGATGATTCCCTGGCACTACTACGTCAGCAGGCGGCGTTTGGGCCTTTTGCTGCCGCAGCAGATGGTGAAGAACAAACCCTGGTGCTGGAAAATGACCTGATGAAGGTGAATCTTTCTTCAAAGGGTGGCAGAATTACCTCCGTACTCATCAAAAACCACAAAAAACTCCGCTACCTCGAGGATGCTTCTACCGAAGAAGTGCCGCTTTACCTCCTGGAGGATGAAAAAAACAAGTTTGAATACCTGCTGCCGATAGCCAATCTGCCTTCCGGCGGTGTGAGCACCGGAGGGTTGTATTTCGATGTGGCAGAGCAAAATGAGCAGTCCATCGTCCTTCGTGCACCAACCACTACCGGTGGCTACTTCGAGCAATCTTATTCCATTGCAGACGGTTCTTACAATATTGATTACGATATCAAGCTCGAGCAGCTGAATAACGTGGTGTCTCAGGGCGTGGATCAAATAAAGCTGAGTTGGGTAAACTATCTGGACAAGCTGGAGCACAACGAAGACTACGAGCGCCGCTATTCCACCGTTTACTTCAAACCGATGGATGACGACCCGGACTACTGCAGCTGTACCGGAGACGATACAGAAGAGATTGACGGGCAGCGCCTGAAGTGGGTGTCCAACGCCAATCAGTTCTTCAATACTTCTTTGATTGCCGAGAACGGTTTCGACGGCGGCACTTTTGAAACCAAAATGCTGCCCGAAGAAGGCGAGGACCTCAAGCTGTTGGTTTCAGAAATAGAAATCCCCTACGGCCGCTCAGGCAGTGAGTCTTTTGCCATGCACATGTATGTCGGGCCCAATGAGTTCGACCGCCTCTACAATATGGGGCACGGTTTGCAGGATGTGATCCCTTTTGGCTGGAGCATTTTCGGGTCCATCAACCGATGGATTATCCGTCCGGTGTTCAACTTCCTGTCGAGTTTTATCGGAAGTGCCGGTATTGTAATCCTGGTGCTGACCTTTGTCGTGAAGCTCGTACTGTATCCATTGACTTACAAGATGCTTTACTCCCAATCGAAAATGGCCGCCCTAAAGCCCCGTATGGAGGGGGTCAAGGAGAAATACAAGGACGATCAGCAGCAGCAGCAGATGGAAACCATGAAGATGTACCGCGAATTTGGGGTGAATCCGCTTGGTGGCTGTATGCCAATGGTGCTTCAGATGCCTATTTGGTTCGCCCTGTACCGCTTCTTCCCGGCCTCTATTGAATTCAGGCAGGCGAGCTTCTTGTGGGCCAATGACTTGTCTTCATACGACATTTTCTGGAAACTGCCCTTCGAAATCCCATTCGGCTTCGGTGCGCACATCAGCCTGTTTACCCTGCTCTGGGCTATCACTACACTGATCTACACCTACTACAATACCCGGCATATGGACATGGGCGCCAACCCGGCGATGAAGTACATGCAGTACATCATGCCGATCATGTTCATGGGCTTCTTTAATAGCTTTGCTGCTGGGTTGACCTGCTACCTGCTGTTCAGTAACCTGATCAATATTACGCAGACCATTGTCACCAAGAATTACATCATCGACAATGATAAGATCAACCGGGAGCTGGAAGCGTACAAACAAAAGCCGAAAAAGAAAAAGGGTTTTCAGCAACGCCTGGAAAAAGCCCTGAAGGAACAGCAGGCTATTCAGGAACAGCAAAAGAAAAAGCGCAAAAAATAGCCTGATCTTAAAGGCGCTTATGGAGCGGAGTAGGGGCGAAGATGCTGCTGCTCCGCTTTATTTTTGCTTTTATGGCTGTTAGGAAAACGGGCTATGCCGTTCCAACACATTGTGAGGGCCTGGGCATTAGGCCTTCGTTGCAAGGAACCTGTGCTGTACCAGCAAGCAAGCACCCAGGACACCTGCCCGGTTGCCCAGGTTGGATACCTTGAGGGCGGTATCATTGCTCACCAGGCTCAGGGAGTATTTGTTAAGCGCACTGAGCAATGGCAAGCGGATATAATCTCCGGTAGCGGCAAGACTACCCCCCAGCACAACGAGTTCCGGGTTAAATACGTTGATCAGTGCAGCGATGCCGCGGCCAAGTTGTTCACCAATCTCTGCGATAAGTTCGATGGCTAATACATCATCTGACTGTGCTGTCTGAATAATAGCTTCCAGGTCAATTGTCTTCAAGTGCTCCGGATTTTGCACCAATTGAGTGGTGGCACCGTTGCGGACACGGTTTTTAAATCGTTCCACCAATGCCCATCCGGAAGCTTCGGTCTCCAGGCATCCTTTTTTGCCGCACTGGCAGATAATGTTGTTGTCAAAGACCGGCATGTGCCCAACCTCGCCAGAATATCCTGATTTGCCGTAGTAGAGCTGCCCATCCAGCACCATGCCCATACCGATACCATAATCCAAATTGAGGAACAAGACATTTCGCTCCTGCTCAACCACTCCTGCTGCAAACTCCCCATAGGCCATGGCCCGGGAATCATTTTCAAGTACTACCTGAATGCCAAGTTTGTCTTTGAGGACCTCGCTCAGAGGTTGCTCTTCAAAGTGGAAAAAGCTATAACTAAAGCCGGTAGCTGAGTTGACACGGCCGGTTAGGTTGACACCAATGCCAAGGATTTTTTCCCGAGGCTGGCCTAATTCCTTCATGAAAGATTTGATGAGCAAGCAAAGGGCATCAAGACTTTCCTGAGTATTGGAAAGGGTGTAAGGAACTTGCTCCTTGATTTTTACAATGTTTTTCTGGAAGTCGGTCAGCGCAATGTTTACAAAGGTCCGGTGCACATCCACCCCAAGAAAATAGGCAGACTCGGCAGCCAGGCCGTAGAGGTTAGGCGGGCGCCCGCCGGTGGAGTTGTCCTTGCCATAGTCTTTAACAAACTGCTCCTCCATCAGCTCGTTGAGCAGTGCCGTGACTTTAGGAACCGAAAGGTGCAAGGCTCTGCGAAGGTCGCCAATAGCAGCGGGGCCATGTTCTGCGAAGTAAGCCAGCAAGCGTTTTTTTTGATGGATCGACTTGTAGGCGACGCCGCTCATCTGATCGATGGATTGCTTTGTCAAAAACAACTTGTTCATACCAGGGTTCCTGTTTGATCATATTGACAAATGAAAGCAGTGAAGTTTCAGCATTTCCAGTAGCCAGGTGTCTATCTCAACCGCAATAACTCCATTTTGCTTACCTAAAGGGTCAGGTATTTATGGGCTCAATCGAACCAAGGGTAAATATCGCAGCTTGTTTTTTAAAAATATCAAAAAGAAGCATTTTATTTTTACGTATTTTTATTTTTACTGCTCTTTTTTGAAAATTTTTATTTCAAGAGGCAAATGTTCGGCAGCTATGATGGGCAGCTGGTGGAGCTGCCAAAGCCCTAAGTACAACAGCGCCATCAGGAAGGTTTTCCCTGATGGCGCTGTTGAGGTGAAAAGGTGGTCAGCAGTTTATTCCGCTACTACAAACCCTTTAGGGTGCATGTAGCCCCGGAAGCCATAGAAAGCCACAAACAGGAAGGACACCACGGGGATCCAGAAACTGGCCTGAATGTTAATAGACTCGGAGAGGATGCCCATGATCGGTGGGAAAACCGCTCCGCCCACAATGGCCATAATGATAAAAGACGAGCCCAGCTTGGTATGTTTGCCCAAGTCGCGGACGCCCAGTCCAAAAATTGTGGGGAACATAATCGACATAAAGAAGTTGACCGCAAGGATGGCGTAAACTGCCGCTGCGCCACCCAGCATAATACCCATTAGGCAAAGGCCGGCGGCAATCAATCCGTAAACGCCCAGCAGGGTGCTGTCCTTAATATAAGACATTAGGAAAGTGCCAATGAAGCGGCCGATCACGAACAGCAGAGTACCTGCTACCAGGTAAGCTCCGGAGGCTACTTCCTTACTCACGCCTGGCATCATTTCTGTAACAAAGTCGATGGTAATGCCCCAAAGCCCCGCTTGGGCACCAACATACAGCAACTGCGCAAGCACAGCCAGCATGAGGTGGCGAAACTTGAAAATGGCAGGGTCAAACTTCAGTTTATCGCCCTTGTCCGGCTCGGGCATTTGAGTGCGCCAGATCAGGAGGGCGACCACTAATACCGCCACGGCGATACCCACATAAGGTACGACCACTGCATTAGCGGCTTGTACTTTGGCCTCCTGCGTAGCCATGTCGCCTTCATTGCCAGAGAAGATAAGTAGTCCAGCCAGGTAGGGGCCGACTACCAGTGCAACGCCATTAAAAGATTGTGCAAAGTTGAGGCGCTGAGTGGCATTTTCTCTGGGGCCGAGAATGGTCACATATGGATTAGCAGCCGTTTCCAGAAAAGCCAGTCCGCTGGCAATGACGTAAAGCGCCAACAGGAAGAAGGCAAAGGTGAGCATCTTGGCTGCCGGTATGAAAAGCAGGGCACCTATGGCGTACAGCAGCAGGCCCAAAATGATCCCTTTTTTATAAGTGTATTTTTCCATGTACAGCCCGGCAGGCACTGCAATGGTAAAGTAGCCCAGGTAAAAGGCCGTCTCTACCAAGAGGGCCTGAGCCCGGCTGATGTCAAATACCGGCTGGAAGTGCGAAATGAGTGCCGAGTTGAGGATGTTGGCCAGGCCCCAGAGGAAGAACAAACTGGTGACCAGGATGAAGGGGATTAAGTGTGGATTCTTTTTCATGTACGCTAGGTTTTTTCGTTTCGTTAGTTTGATGACCGGCTATTACAGCGGTTTGTAATGCGATGATAGGATAATTTTTGGATTCAGGTGCAAAAAAAAATGGTGTACTATTAGCGAAACGAAAGAAGAACCGCATTAGGGCTTTGAAAGGATGACTTTGGTATGCAGCTGGGTTTTGGAGGAGGTAAAGTGCAGGAAATAAAGGCCTTCGGTTATATTCCGGAGTAGGAAAAACACAAAGTTTTTTTCTACTCTGGGAATGTCTGCCCGATAACCTATATTTGATTCCGTTATGGCAAAACTTATGCACTTCTTCAATCAAATACTTGGAAGGTCGACAGAGGTAGCCCCTTCACGGAATTGTTATATTCTTACCGGGATTCCGAGGGCTGGAACGACCTTAACCTGTAAGCTGCTGTCCGAACAAGAGCAGGTAGCAGGATTAAATGAGCCAATTCCCTTCCGTAACCTGCAATCCAGGCAAGATGGAGTTGACCGAATCTACAGAAGCTTTGCCCGTTTCAGAGAAAGTCTGATCCGGGACGCTTCCGCTCCGGTCCGTGGGCGCGACGGTAAGATTACTGATAACCATTTTGAAAGGGAGAAAGGGGGCGACCGAAAAAGGGTGATCAAGCGCACAGAAGTGGAATTTGAGCAATCCTTTAGAACTGATTTTAAGCTTTTTATTAAGCATAACGCTGTCTTTACACTTCTTTTAGAAGATCTCCGGCGGGCTTATCCCTGCTTTGCTGTAGTGCGTAACCCCCTTGCTCTGTTGGGTTCCTGGTCAACGGTGAGTGTGCCGGTCTCCCGTGGAAAGATAAGGTATTTGTCATTGCTGGACCCAGAGGCGCAAAGTGCATTGGAAAAAAGGCGGAAGCTGCTGGACCGACAACTGTTTTTACTCGATTACTACTTCAAGGCATACAGTGCCTTGCCAGGGCAACAAGTTTTGAGGTACGAGGATTTGATTGCCTCCAATGGCGGCATTTTGGCAAATATTATGGGGCAACCTTATGATCCTAAAACAGCGCTGTTCAGTAAAAATAAGGGTGAGGTGTACGCCCGCGATCACATGTTGAAGTGTGGGAGCACTTTGCTTGCAGATGAAGCGCACTATTGCTGGCATTTTTATGACCGAACTGAAGTGGAGGCGTTATACCTTTATTATGAAAGGCAAGCGTAGCCCGATTCTGTTTTAGAAGCCTTAATGTGTATAGGTAAGATGAATAAGCGTAAACGGATTATTACAAAGGACCATCCTCTAAAGGATATCCTTCCTTCACGATACTGGTCTCTTCGTGCTCATCTGGAAAGCAAATCTGCTTATGAGCAAATAAATCAGGGGCTGTTTTTTATTGGTTATCCGAGGAGCAGCCATTCTATCCTGGGCGCCTTACTGGATGCCCACCCTGAGGTAGTGGTGAGCCATGAACTGGATGTGCTTGCTTTTCTGGATGCTGGTTTTTCCAAGCGTCAGCTTATTCAAATGATGATAACCCGATCTCGTCAGTTTGCGAAAACAGGCAATCAATGGATGGGCTATAATTACAGGGTTCCCGGCGGGTATCAGGGCCGAGTGGAAACACTAAGGTTAGTGGGGGATAAACGGGGAGGGACCACTACAAAATGGTACAGAAAGGACCCCGCCTTATTTTCCAAACTGCATGAGCTTTTCCCGGAGACGGTCTTTGTGCATATGTACCGCAATCCCTTTGATTCCATCTCAACGAGCTATTTTCGGAGTGAGGCCCGGCGGCGCAAAAAATTCGGTGAAGCGGACTTGTATCGGAAGATCGATCACTTCTTTGATCATGCCAGGGTTATTCACGAATTTGAACAGCAGCAGCCTTTTGAGTTTCGGTCCATAAGGGCAGACGACTTTCTGGAGTCTCCCAAAGAAATTCTGACAGACCTGCTCGGTCATTTTTCCATCAGGGCAAGCCCGAAATACCTGGATAATTGCGCTAGCATCTTATTTGGAAAGCCGCCAAAAAGGAGGAATGAGTTAGAGTTATGGTCATCCCAAACGATTGCATACGTGCAAAAAAGAATGCCCGAAACACCCTATTTTGAAGGGTATCAATTTGCTGAATAGCGCAGAAAAGTTATGAATAGATCAGCACGCAGGGTTTTATTCCACCGGTCATGGACCAAATACAATGGGGGCACAAGCGGAGGGCAGCTCAAAGTCCGGGACGCGTTTGAGCATTTTGCTTCATCAGATCAGTTTGAACCTCAGGTATACTTTGGGCCGGAAACGGTTTGGTATGATAACCCTGGCAATGTTTGGTGGCCTTATCGGGAAAGGGCATTAGATAAATGGGAAATACAAGAAACGGACCTGCTCTTTTTCGCCGGCTGGGATTGGAAAGTGCTTCCGCCTGAGCAACGTGAAAAGCCTCCTGTTCCGGTTTTGAATATTGCGCAGCCTCGTCAGATTATGCTTCCGGATGCAAGACGGGATTTTTTAAAACACCCGGCTATCCGGATTGCCAAAAGCTCCCTGGGAAAGCAAAAGCTCGAAGAATACGGCGTCAATGGCCCGGTCTTTTTTATACCTGACGCGATTGACTTCAGCCTGATCCCGGAGCCACACCCCGAGCCTTCGCTGGATGTCCTCATCGTGGGCTTAAAGAACCCAAGAATAGCCAAAGTCCTGGAAAGGCGGCTGAAGTGGCACAATTTCCTCAAAAAGGATAAAATTAAGTATAGAATACAAGTACCGCCTAAGTTGCCTACCCGGCAGGATTTTCTAAACCTGGTCAATCAGGCCCGGATTGTAGTCTACCTCCCCCTAACAGAAGCGCAGGGTGCAGAGGGGTTTTATCTACCCGCTCTTGAAGGTATGGTCATGGAGAAGCTGGTAATTTGCCCTTACGCAGTAGGGAATGTGGACTTTTGTATACCGGGAGAAACCTGTCTGCAGCCGGTCTATAATGTGCGTTCTATTTTCGATGCCATCATTCATGCCTTTCGTATGCCTAAAGCAGTGAAAGCTGCCCTTATCCGTAATGGTAAGGCCATATCGAGCAATCATCAATTGGATAGGGAACGAGCCTCGCTGCTTAATCTGGCTAGCCAGGCAGATGAAATTTGGAACGCCCATTTCGGGCATAGGCTTGGCTAAACAGTCAAAATCTTTCTTAGTTTTGTAATCTGTTTTACCTTTTGTATTTGATACGATAAATCAAAACTTTGATTTTAATGTCTTTGATTTCTACACGATCCATTTCTGGAAGTACAGAATACACCGAAATGTCGAATATTTCCATTTCTGAAGGCATTCATGTTTTGATAGGGGTTCTGTCTGTCCTGGGGATGGTTCACTTCTTGAATATAGAGAAGGCACTTGGGCTTGAACAGCTATTATGGGTAGTAGTTATTGGCTTCATTGCTTACAATATTTTCTCGCAGTCTTTGAGGCTTCCTTTGTTGTTTGTTTTGAACGTGATTGCCATTTTTATACTTTTTGGTTGGATCGACGGTGGGCTGCTATTGCTTTTGGGGCTAGGGTTGTTTGCCATTGTTGATGCTGATACCTCAGTGCGCAACCGGACGGCCTTACTACTTATAATCACTGCTCTGTTAGCAACAGCCAGGCTTGGTTACCTCCCATTTTATCATGGTAGCACCCTGTTGCCGGTTTTGGGAGCGCTATTTATGTTCCGTTCAATTCTGTATCTGTATGAACAAAAGTATATTCAAGCATCCTCACCTATTTGGATAAGGCTAAACTACTTTTTCATTTTACCCAATCTGGTTTTTTTCATCTTTCCGGTAGTAGACTATAAGACCTTTACTCAGAGTTATTACAAAAAGCCAGCCTTTGAGACCTATAAAAAAGGAGTGTTGTGGATGGCAAATGGCGTCTTTCACCTCTTTCTGTACCGCCTGATTTACTACTACGCTATTCCGGATCCCGCAAAAATCAACAACGTTTATTCATGGCTGCAGTATGCAATCGCTTCATATGCGTTAATTGTGCGGCTAGCTGGAATCTTCCATTTCTCAGCTGGAGTTATTTGCCTTTTTGGGTTTGACCTGCCACCCACTTTCCGGCATTACTTTTTCGCCAACAGCTTCAGTGATCTTTGGCGTCGGATCAATATGTACTGGAGAGATTTTGTCATGAAAGTGTTTTATTACCCTATATACTTTAAGGTCAAGCAAATTGGAACAGTACGCGCAATTGTCGTAAGCATATTATTAACCTTTGTTGTCAATTGGTTTTTGCATGCCTATCAATGGCTTTGGTTAAAGGGGACCGTTTTGCTGACAGTACAGGATACGACTTTTTGGGCGATTTTTGGTTTAGCTGTCGCTGCTAATTCCTATTATCAGGCACACCGGCGGCCCAAGCGAAAAGACCCGAAATTGTTTTACTGGAAGGATAGTATCGAGTTATCTGCCAGGGTTTTAGGTGTTTTTAGTTTTATGACTTTTTTGTGGTCGTGGTGGACAGCTCCTTCAGTATCGGCTTGGCTCAAAGGGCTCCTGGTTTGGAAAACGGTCTCTCCTGCCCAATTGGGGGTGATTTTTGGAGTTGCCGGAGGTATTGTACTTGTAGGGACGCTTTTCCAGTTTTTAGAATTTCAGTACCGGCAAACAGCGAAACCTGTTGTGGGAGGGGGCAGCGATTGGAGGTATGCTTTTGCTACACTGGTCTTGCTCTTATTAGCTTCGGTTGGAGCAATTCCTTTTTTTCAGCAGTCAGTGGCTTCCAGTTTTGCTATTGATATTGAGCCTGTCCTAACGACAAAACTAAATGCACGCGATCGGAGTGCGCAGTTCCAGGGCTACTATGAAACCATGTTGGCTGAGAATTCAATATTGGATTCGCCTCTGGAAGAATTGAATAAAGATCGGCCCGAGCAATGGGAACAACTTCACACAACCGGAGCAATCATTAAAATGGATGACATAACAGCAAAGAGGCTTCGTCCAAATCTTGATATGGAATTTAAAGGTGGGCACTTTACCACCAATACTTTTGGCCTACGCGACCGGCCCACTACCCAACGAAAACCGGATGGTGTCTTCAGGATTGCTTTGCTGGGAGGGTCTATTGAGATGGGCAGCGGAGTAGATACCGACGAAACTTACGAAAACCTTTTTGAGGATCGGCTCAATGCCAGCAATTCTCTTGACAACTATGAAAAAGTTGAGATCTTAAACTTTTCAGTGTCCGGAATTCATCTTCCTCAGCACTTTGCGATTTTTGAATCTCGTGCAACTCCCTTCAAGCCAGATGCTGTCATCTACACTTCACATTCCAATGAAGCCAGCAGGATTGCTAAAAACCTGGCGAAGCTTCATTCAGCCGGGATAAATATTGAGGATGCTTATTTGAAAGAATTCTTTAGCTCACTAAGATTGCCTAAGGTGCCGTCTGCTGGAGATTACGCAGCGGCCCTTGAGCCCAAAATGGATACCTTCATTCATTGGGGGCTCAATAGGATAAAGACTCATGCTGACCAAATTGGGGCAATTCCGATATGGGCAATGGTACCTGCGCTGGATGGTGTAGAAACGCCGGCAGAGAATGACCGCTTGCTTAAATTGGCAAAACAGCTTGGTTTTCATATTCTGGATTTAAGGAACTACTACGAGGGGTATGAGGTCGAAGAGATTATTTTAGGCTCATGGGATAGACACCCTAACCAGCTTGGGCATCAGCTAATGGCAGAAAAGATTTACACTGAGTTTATGAACAATACCTCTCTTTTGGAAGCCATACGAAAAAATCCCCAGCAAAAATGAAAAGGTTTACAGCAAAACTTCTTCTTTTCCTTTTCCTCGTGGGCGGGGGGTACGGTGCCATTCAATACCGCATTAGCGCAAGTTCGGATGTTTACTACTGGAAGGCTACCGGGACAGCTTCGTCTATTGTGCTTGGAGGCTCCAGGGCAAAAAAAGGCTTAGTCACGTTTGTCTTAAAAGAGGAACTTGGACTTGAAGAACCCTTTATCAATTTTGCATTTAATGGAGCACAGTCTCCATATGGCTACGAGTATATGTCTGCTATAAAAAGGAAGATCGGACGTAGCTCGATGAAATCAGGTGAGCGCCGGTTCTTTGTTTTGTCGGTTTGTCCTGGCAACATTATGGACTTTGGAGGAGAACGCTATCCAAGAGAGAAGGACTTTGCTTTTTTTGACCTCTGGAATTTGACTATGCACCCCAACTTGGAATATTTATTCCGAAATCCAAGAGGAAGTAAAGCCTTGATGGAAGAGCTTGTTGAAGGAGAAAGGCAGAACAATAAAAAAATATTCAGAGATGGCACTGTGCTGTCCTTCGCAAGCAATAAAGATCAATTAAAACAACGACAAAATCATAAACGCAGAGAGAAGTTGATCAGATATGAGTTGATCCAATCGGATATAAGAGAAGCCGCATTATCAGAAATTATTTCCTGGTTATCGGAATATGGATACGTCGTTTTGGTCCGATTGCCGGTGAGCCCTTTAATGCTTAAGGAAGAGAACGAAGCATGTCCGGGCTTTGATAAAAAAATGGCGGCACTGGCAGAGGGCAACAGCAAAACGAAATATTTTAATTATACCACTCCAGATCTAATGAATAAGTACCTGTTTTTCGATGGTAACCACCACCTTGAAGGCAACAGTGCGATTCAGTTTTCTGCTGATCTAAGTGCAAAAATGCTACAGGAATATGGATTTCGCGCCATTTCAAAATAGGTTTCGGACCTTGCCGTTTACTCTTGCTTTGCTTCTCGTCATGGTTCTTGCATGTACCAACGAAAGGGAGGCCGTTTCACGCTCCGGAACATCAAAGCATCCTGATATCATATTCATCCTGGCGGATGACTTGGGCTATGGATCGCTAAGTGTATATGGCAGCAGAACGATTCATACCCCTCACTTAGACTCCATTGCTCGGGAAGGGATTCTCTTTACCCAGTTTTACGTAGCTAGTCCAGTTTGTTCCCCTAGCCGAGCTTCGCTTTTAACAGGTATGCAGCCATGGAGTGTGAATGTCCCAACCGTTCTGAGGCCTGGAAAGGTTGACCATACAAGCGGTATTGACTCTGAAGTGCCGCTACTTCCCCAAATATTGAAACAACAGAGATATCGTAGCGCGTTGATTGGGAAGTGGCATTTGGGGTATCAGGACACCCAGCATCCGCTTAAATTGGGGTTTGACCAATTTTCAGGCTTCCTGACCGGGCATATTGACTACATCAGTTATCAAGACCCTAACGGTATTTATAATCTTACGGACGGAGGGAAAGAAGTTAAGCCAGAAGGTAAACATCTCACCACATGGCTTACCGATAAAGCTATTGATTATATAAAGTCTTATGATGCGGCAGACCCCTATTTTCTGATGCTAAGCTACACCAACCCACATAAGCCTTTTTTGTTGCCGGGGGAAGCGCCTTTGTTCCCCCACAGAACTCGAAAACCGGATGTGTCTCCTGAAAAGTACGGAGCATTGGTAGAGCTGTTGGATCAAGAGATTGGCAAACTATTTGAAGTGATCTGGGAAAAAAATCCGAATACACTAGTCATCTTTTTGTCTGACCATGGCGCTCCGACAGGTGTGCGGGGCAATGGTGCCCTTCGGGGAGGGAAAGGAACCTTGCTTGAGGGAGGGATTCGAGTGCCTGCAATTGTACATTGGCCAGGTCATATCCACGGTAGCAAAGTGGTAAACACCCCTTACCACGTCTGTGATTTATACCAATCCATCATTAAGGCGGCTTCCTGTGTGCCATATGAAGAGGCGCAAGGCATTGTAATTTCAGCATTCCAAAATGCTGCCCCCCCAGAAGCCTCCTCTGCACCGGCTTTTAGATTCTGGTCTTTTCAAGATGTCCTGGCCATACGGAAGGGTGACCTTAAAGCGGTCTTTATTCCGGCAGAGGGATCAAAAAAAATGATTGATCATTACCTCAAGCCGGAGGAAGAACAGGTACTTCAACCGGTTACATCCAGGTATGGAGGGCATTACCCAATTTTGTTTGATTTGTCAGAGGACCCGTCTGAGTCTAATAACAAGGCACTTCTGGAACCGGAAATCACTTTGGAACTATATAACCTAATTAAAACTCAAAGTAAATAAACTGTACATCAGAAGGAATTCTCAGGAACCAAACTGCAAGCCCCATCAGAAGATAAAGGCTCCACCTGAGCCAGGTGTGCTTTAAGTTAAGCAACTCGAGGGTAGGGAGATGTTTGCGGGAGTATTCGAAAACTACGGCAAAGGCTAAGGCTGTTAGCATCACTTGTAATTTAAAGGAAGAAATCCCCGGATTCAGACTCACCGTAGGAGCCGTAAATATTTTACCGATCATCATGATGGCTTGCTCTGCCGAAGTTGAACAGAAAAAAATATTTGCAAGGGTAAAAGCGTTAAAGAAAAGCAGAAAGCCCAGAAATTTAATACCTCTTTTCCCAAGCAGTGCATTATCAAGAAAAGTACTTACAGGTTGCAGTGCCCGCTCAATGATCATATAAATGCCGTGCAATACCCCCCATATAATATAGGTCCAGTTGGCACCATGCCAAAGGCCAACAAAAAAGAAGATGTAGAGGGGCCCGATAGAGAGATGGGCAAGGTTCTTTTCATTAAGATTTAAAGGGATGTAGACATAGTCTCTTATCCAGTGGGTCAGGGTAATATGCCAGCCCCGCCAGAAGTTCCGGAATGAAGAGGAGAGCAGGATCAGCGGGTCGAAGTTTTTTGATAAACGAACGCCCAGTATCCGTGCTGTACCGACAGCCATATCCTGATAGGCCGAAAAATCATAGTAAATCTGGAAGAAAAACAAGTAGGAAGCAAATAGAACTGTCCATCCTCCGTGGTTGTCCGGAGTAGCATATACGGAACCCACGTACAGTCCGATATAGTCCGCCACGACCAGTTTTTTAAATAATCCCCAGAGGAACAACCTTAAGCCTCCGGTGACCCGTGCCGCATCAAATTTGTAGTTGAAATGTAATTGTGGCAACAAATCCCTGGCTCGTTCGATTGGGCCGGCTACCAACTGAGGGAAAAACGAAACATAGATAGCGAACTTACCGAGGTGCCTGACTGGTTGTTGGTTTTTTCTAAAAACATCGATCGTATAGCCAATAGTTTGAAAGGTATAGAAAGAGATACCTATCGGCAGCAGAAAATCCAGAAAAAATGGCTCGAAATCCGGATCGCGCAGCCGGATTAGCCAGGCAAACTGCTCGGAAAAAAAGTTGAAGTATTTGAAAATACCCAGTAAACCAAGATTTACGATTAAGCTGAGAATCAGCCAGCCTTTCCTTACTGATTGCTTTTTAGAGCTATGAATCCGGATCGCTGCCACATAATCCAAAACGGTGGAAGTCCAAAGCAGCACAATGTACCATGGATTCCAAAACATATAAAACCCATAACTGGTGAGAAGCACCCAAACCCATCGATAAGAGGTGTTTAGGGCAAAGTAAACAACAATAACGATAGGAAAGAGCAGAAGGAAATCAAGCGATTGAAATAACATTGGCTCGCTGCCTTTTGTCAGGTTCGATTTTTCAGTCCCTAAAGTATAAATTTTTTGCGTTGAGTTGCTATATTTCTAATTGTACTTCGTTGCTTTGTAAATGGCAATAATGAACGGTTTAATTTAGAGGAGTAACTATGGCTTATATTGATTCAGGAAATAATCGCATGGGAATTGTGGAGTTGCTGCTCTACAAACCGGTTACTGGAAAAATAATTTCTGAGTTTACTAATGCTTTATTGCAGGGGCCTTCGCCTTTATCAGTTGCTCAGCGGGAGATGATTGCTACCTTTGTTTCTCATCTTAATGGTTGTGAATTCTGTTACAAAATGCATAAAGCTGTAATGGAAAGTGCCGATGCCGAAGAAGGTGAAATACTGGAATGTGCCATTTATCAGGTGGAATCTGAAAAGGTTACGCCAAAGTTGAAAGCGCTGCTGAAGCTGGCTAAACTCATTCAGTCCAATGAACTGCATGCTATGGAAAAAGAGATCAGCAACGCTCATGCTGCCGGTGCCAGCGATGAAGAAATACACGATACAGTTTTGATTTCAAGCGCTTTTTGTATGTTTAACCGTTACGTTGACGGTTTAGGTGCAAACTTGCCGAAGGATGAGGGCGCTTACTCTTCCCTTGGTGCATTTGTGGCTAAACAAGGCTATAAATCATCTTTATCGAAATAAAGGTAAGCTTCGGCTACTTAAAAAACGGGTATGAGAACCTTCCTGAGAAAGATAAAAGCCTGGTGGTACCTGGTCAAGCAACTGACACAGGTGGAAATCATAGGCATGTACAAGAAATCCTTTCTGGGTATGGCTTGGATGTTCATCCTGCCTATTCTGGCGGTTATCATCTGGGTTGTTCTAAACGGAGCGGGTGTGGTAAATCCTGGTGAGACGGATATCCCTTATCCTGCCTATGTATTGCTCAGCACCTCTATATGGGGGTTCTTTCTGGAGGCTTACAAGTCTGCAAGCAATTTGCTGACCAAAAACGGGCGTATGCTGATTATGTCTGAAGTACCTTTTGAGCCCTTGCTGACGCAAAAGGTAGTGGTACACCTGATCAATTTTATCATCCCATTTGCTGTCAACCTGATCGTATTGCTGGCATTTGGCGTTCGGTTTTCTGCTATGGCCTTGCTATTTCCGCTTTCACTTATTCCACTATTGCTTCTGGGCATGGCGATCGGAATGGTTGTGGCAATTTTCCGGGTGATTATGGTGGATGTGGCCAATTTAGTTGACGAAGGGATGAAGCTGCTAATGTTCCTGACCCCTATCGTATACACTCCCAAAATTACAGCTAGCTGGCTGGAAGTAATCGTGGGGTACAATCCGCTAACGTATCTGATTGGATTTAGCCGCGACCTCCTGACAAGTGGTACGCTGTTCAGGCCTTTGGAATATCTGATTTTTTCAGGTATAAGTATGTTGTTGGTCGTAATTTCGTTCCGGTTCTTACTAAAATCCAGCACTCTTGTCCTGGAGCGGCTCATCAATAATTAATTCCACTTAACTTAAGCTCATGGCTGACCATCTGTTAGAAGTTGACCAACTGTCCAAAAAATTCTGCCGACGCCTAAAGCGCAGTTTGTATTATGGAATTACGGATGTAGCCCGTCAGGCTGTGGGCAAGCCGATAAGCACCACGCTTCGCCCTGAGGAGTTTTGGGCGGTAAATGAGGTGTCTTTCAAGGTTGCCCCGGGAGAGGTCATTGCGGTTGTTGGAGCTAACGGTTCCGGGAAGACGACGCTGATGCGGATTATTGCGGGCATTTACCACCCTACCAAAGGAAAGGTGCTTTACCCCAAGCCTTTAAAAGTAACGCCTATTTTTGCCCTAAATGTAGGGCTGCGCAACGAGTTTACCGGATTGGAAAACATCAAACTAAAGGCGGCTATTTTTGGCATGACGGAAGCAGAACTCAAACGTAAATTAGACTTTATTATCGACTTTTCTGAGTTAGAATATGCGCTCGCTACGCCAGTCGGCAACTATTCTTCCGGTATGCGCGCGCGCTTGTCCTATTCTGTAGCCATTGCTACGGAGCCAGACTTGTTCATTATTGATGAGGCGCTCGCGGTAGGCGATAGCCTTTTCAAAACCAAATGCTACGAACACCTCGGCGAGTATGTGCAGGAGAAAGAGCGGGCCGTATTGTACGTGACTAACCGGATCCGAAAAGTAATGGCACTTGCCAACCGGGTTTTGGTCATGCGTGGAGGGCGCTTACTACAGGACTCCCGGAATACCACAGAAGCACTTGAGTACTATATTAATGATATCGTAGGTGATAAAATGACAGACGATCTTAAAGAACTGAAATTAAAAAAAATCCGTCACTTCGAGATGTGAGCTACTGAAAAGTGAGGTTTTATGATCTGTCACTTAAATCTACTTTAAAATGCCTATCTGGTCAAAAACTAAGCAAAAACCTCATTGCCTGGTCACCATCACTTCCTCAGACTTTGTACCTGGCACCTTAGTCATGCTTTATTCCTTTTTCAAGCACAACAAGTGGTTTGATGGGGACGTAATCATTTATGCCTGCGACCTGAATTTGCAGGAAAAACAAATGCTTGAGCGCTTTCCTAATGTGATTTTTGCAGAGCCTGAAAAAGACCTTTCTGATGCTATAGAGCGGGTAGTAGCGGTAAGCCCGCAATTGGGCCCTAGAAAGATGATTTTTTACTCCCTAAATATTTTTCGGCTAAAAGGGTACAATCGCTATTTGTATATAGACAGCGACGTGTTGATCTGCAGCGATTTCAGTGAACTTATGGCAATGGATCATCCTATGATGTGCGTTCCTGACCGGGCTACTTATATGGGGAAAGCAAAGGACAGTATCACTTACTTAACAGTCCAGCCGCAAAGTACTACAGGTCAGTACTGGTACCGTACCTTTAATGCAGGTATTATGTTTTTCACAGCAGATTGGATCAACGAAAAAAACTATAGAAAGCTATTGGGGTTTTTGGTTCCTGAGTTGTACCAAGAGCTTAAACACCCAACAACTGACCAGTATTTGCTAAACAAGTGTTTTCATAAAAACTATCATCTTTTGCCGGGCACTTACAACTTTAGGTTAGGGCTCGCTGAAATAATGAAAGCGCAAGAAGGTTGTACGCTGGATACCGCCAAATTAATACACTTTGCTGGCAAAAGGAAGCCGTGGGTGCATCAGCATATTGAAAGAGCAATACCCAAAGTCCCCTTGTTCTATGAAGCAATGATGAAATGGCAAAATGCATATCATGAATACCTTGGTTTTGTAAAGCAATACGAAGATGGGCAGTCTGCACAATCTTTACTTAGCAAAGGAAAAGGTGAGTAGGATTGAGTGGGCAACCGGGCCTTCCCAGCCACTTAGACTAGCTGTTCTTCGGTGTAATAATCTAGATAGCTGCCTCCAAAGCGAAGCAGGCGTTCAGCAATGTTTGATCTAATTGAGTCATCATATATAGCATTCCGGTTTTTGTTTTCGAGAGGATGGTGAATACCTGAAGCTGAGGGCACAAGATGATTCAGCACTGCCCCATTGCTTTCGACAATATCCTCGTAGCGAACGATCTGATCTTTCCGAAGCAAGCGGTAAGGGAGGTAAAGTTCATGCAGCAGGCGCACCTGCCGGTCCAGTAGGTCAGGTATGCATTCTAATTCTTCAAACAGCGCGGGGCGCAGCCCTTTAAGCACCGTCAGGTTGCCTTTGGAGACCGGCGCCTGAATGGTATTCCAGGAGGCAATCGTGGAGACAGGATTACGTATAATTGTGTAAAGCGGATAGAGCAGGTTGAGGGGCTCCAGCAAAAAGGTAAAGTGCGCATTCTGCTTGATGATCAACGTGAAGTCTGGCTGAAGAGGCTTGTCAAAATGGATCCAGTCTTTTTTAACGGTACTGGCTCGTTTGCCCTGCTCCGCCTTACCAAAGGGGTTAGAGGGAATGGCGCCGGCTTTGACTTTGGACAAAGCCTTACCCTCTGTGAGCAGGCTCTGCCGCATGGCTGCGAAAAACTGCTGTGTTTCCTCAAGGCCCTGTTCCTGGCTCTGAAACATTCCCAGGTTCATGGGTTCATGCAGCGCAATGGTGTTCGGCAACTGATTGAGTAGGAAGCAACTCAATGTTGTGCCGGAGCGCGGCGGCCCGGTGAGGATGATATTTTGACCCGTATTATTGTCCATATTCGAAAAGCGATTGATCTGCCCAAAGCGCATCTGTCTGGTGCAGCAGGTCCAGCATGGATTGTTTTTCCTTTTTGATGTCGTGGTTGGCGGTGATGGCCTTGGCTTGCCGAATGAAAGCCTGCCGCTCGTTGTCCGGCATTCGGAGCGCCCGCAGGATGGCTTCCAAGATGGCCTCCTCGTTGTACTCCGGCTGTATGCAGGTCTTCTCAGGAATGCAAAAATCAATATTCCCAACAGCGTAGGGACAGATGACGAGCTTCTCCAGGTACATGCCTTCCAGGGCCGGCAGGTAGAACCCTTCTGCGCCCCGGCTGGCATCCAGCGGCAGATAAGCAACGGTCTTTGCCCGGTTGAGGAGTTGGAGGAAATCCTGCCGGGTAGGCAGCAGGGGAGGGGTTTGCGCTTTGATCTTCCACTTGCGCCACCGCCATCGGTTTTTGCGTAGGAGGCGCTGCTCCAGCCGCTTGGCAAGGCCCGGGTTTTTTAACCCTACGATGAGGAGATCCAGATCGGGACTGGGATTAGGCTCAGGGAGTAAAGTAAAGTCAATGCTGTCCGGTATGAGGAACACGGGCCCGTTGACGCCGTGGTCTTCCAGTATTTTTTTGCCAATCGAACTCTTAGCGATGCGGATGGCGGGGTGCTTTAAAAAAGCGTGCCTTTTGTCCGCCGGATTGGTGTGCCTTGGCTGGGCGATATTGAGAATGGGGACAGGCGGGTGTTCCCGTTCAGCTTGGCTAAGGATATTCCAGTCATGGCCGGAAAAGAAGAGCACATCGTCCGGGCAAACAGACCATGAGGCAATGCCTTGTTTCCGAAAAGGGCGCCAAACGTTGCCCGGATTGTCTACCCAGAGCGTTGAGGGCGGAAAGTAGACCTTAGGCTCAAACTGTTCTGAAGCTTGAAAATGAACAAACGCATCACGCACCTTCATCTGACCACCACTGGTTCCGCCATTGGGCTTCGTCCAGGTCCGGTGAAACAGTACTCTGCGTTTATCAGCCATAGATTTACCATATTTTTAAGGTCATAAAATTAACTTTTTTAACTTAGGGCTCAGAAATAGATGCACGAAATATGATATGGCTGGCTTCATTCCCTCGTTCGGGCAATACCTTTTTTAGAAACATTCTGTTTGAAGTTTACGGGTTGGAATCAAGTACGTTCCATCGGGAAGACAACTATCCGATGGATGAAAACTACGCCGCCTATCCCTTTGTGAAAACCCACCTGCTGCCGGATCAGTTGCCGGAGGAACACCGCGCCGCGCCCAAGGTATACCTTGTTCGCGATGGGCGGGATGCGCTCGTTTCTCTGGCCCACCACCGAAAAGATATTATAGAACCGGGTACGGATTTCTACACCAACCTGCTGGAGGCAACCCTCGCGCTTGGGGGCAGCTACTTCGGTGGCTGGTCCGAAAATGTGAAGCAATGGACGGCTGAAGCGGATGTTATTATCCGGTATGAGGACTTGATTGAAGATCCGCTTCGCGAAGTGGAAAAACTCCGAAAAGTGGTGGACTTACCTGAGCCCAACCGGGAAAGATTGCCAACCTTTGAGAAGTTGAAGTTTGGACAGCCTCAGTACGGAAGCGGGGCTACCTTTTTGGCACAGGAAGAAGAAGTGGCTGCATTGGCCCAAAAGAACTTCAGGAAGGGGCGGGCAGGGGCATGGAAAGAAGAAATGCCTGCCACCCTGCTGCCTTTGGTCTACGAGCTCCACGGCAAAACCTTGGAGCATTTTGATTATTGGCGAGGACACGAGCCCGGAAAATCCCTGACACCGGTAAGGGTATTAATGGAAGCCAATAAGCTTTCAGATGCAACTATGGATGGAGTCCGCAGGTATCAGGTAGAGCTACTACAGGCATTGCAGGCATTGCAGTTTCAGCTACCCACTTTTTTTACCGTCGATTGCATGATAGGAGATACCATTAGACCTTTAGATGCGGTAATTGAAATGCTCAACAAGGAGGTCGAATCAGGCATAGAAAATGAAGTCACGGATGAAGACTTTCTTCAGGAAGAGGCACTCTCCGGATATGAAAGCCTTTTGCTTCAGTTTAAGGGGTGGCTTGCCAATAATATCCCCCTGTCCATATACGAACCGATGCGGCGGTTGTACACAAGGTCGCCTGCCCGTTCTATCCTGCATTGGCTGAGCATCAATATCAGGCGCTTCCGCTCACGGGCAGAGCGAAAGCGTATTATTCAATCCTACGACCTGGTTCATATCCCACTGCCTCAGAACTACTTTTTTATTAAACACTTTAAGTTGCCAGTCGTTGGGACCGTACACGATCTGACACATTTGGTCTTTCCTGAATTTCACGAAAGGCATAACATTAAGCTTTCTGAAGCTGGAATGCGGTTCCTGCAAAAGGTGAATGCCCGGATAATAGCGGTCTCCAACGCTACAAAACAGGATATTCTCCATCAGTACTCGATTCGGGAGAACGATGTGCAGGTGGTTTATGAAGCCGCAAACGGTGATTTATTCCATCCTATAAAGGACCCCGCACACCTCAGGCTTGTCCGGGACCGGTACCGAATACCGGAAGGCCCCTATCTGGTGAGCCTTTCAACTATAGAGCCACGGAAAAACCTTGCTAATACCCTCGCCGCTTTCATTCAGCTTAAATCTACCGGAGGAGCCTACGAAGACTTAACCTTTGTGGTGTGCGGAAAACGCGGCTGGAAGGTGGACGCTCTTTACGACAGGGAGCATCCTTATGCTTCCTCCATCTATTTTACCGGTTATGTAGA
Source organism: Phaeodactylibacter sp. (assembly GCF_022763345.1). GTDB lineage: Bacteria > Bacteroidota > Bacteroidia > Chitinophagales > Saprospiraceae > Phaeodactylibacter. The sequence goes on along the minus strand of NZ_JALEGS010000055.1, from coordinate 39,459 downwards.
AGATGAGGACCTTGCTGCGTTGTACTCAGGTGCAAAAGCCTTGTGTTATGTGGCCCATTACGAAGGGTTTGGCCTGCCGCCACTGGAGGCTATGCTTTGCGGTACGCCGGTGCTGTATGGCGACAACAGCTCCATGCCCGAGGTCGTAAGAGATGGAGGGATTGGCGTGGATGCAGGAAGTATAGAAGCCATCCGGGCAGGTATGGAACAGATACTACGCGCCGATGAAGCCGCTCTGAGAAAGACCGCCCTGCGCCGGGCCAGGGGGTTCTCCTGGCTGCGAACGGCCTATGAAACCTTTTTGACCTACCAGCAAGCCCGAAAATAAAAATCAACGACAAGCTCCCAAATATTAAACAAGTATGAAAACTCCAGTATCACAAACCCCCAACCGTACCCTAATCAGCGTATTCAGTATCATCTGGGTGCTGTTGGTGCTAATTGCTTACCTGGGGTTTCATCCTTATTACTTTACCAGCCTGGTGATGATACCCAATACAGACCTGATTGCTGCCAACACCGTCATTGCAGCAGGCGCCTGGGCCTGGTGGGTTTTCAGCGGGAAATCTGGCCGGACCCGTAAGGTGAATGGACTTCAGGTCTACGGATTGTTTTTACTCTTTCAGGTGGTCACGATGCTTGTATTCAACAACCGGTACAGCATTTTTGATACCCCGGCCGGGCTTTGGCGCTTTTTGGGGATAAATGTTCTGGTACACGGCGGTTTGTTTTTGCTTTACACCCTGGCCTACGTAGCCGGTCAGCCAGGAGTATCTTTCCTGTCCAACCGTCTCTCAAAAGGCACCACAAGCCTGCTCCGGGTTGCTATCGGTACTAGTTTTATCGGGATAGTGGTATTTTTACTGGGGGCTGTTCATCAACTCACTCCTATGGTTGCCGGAATTATGGCCCTTGGGGTTTTAGGGTGGCGTTACCGGGAGGTTTGGAGTCTCTGGCAGGGTACTTTACTAAAACGGCAAGCCTATAAATACAAAAATCGGTGGATGCAGCTGCCAATATTCTTTCTGCTGAGTACGCTTGCAGTCAATGGGATTGGAGCGGTCAAGCCCTTTCCCACTGGCTTTGATGGTGCAGCTTTGTATATGAATACCACTCAGCTAATCATTGATTACAAAGGGCTGATCGAAGGCGGGCAGGCCTACTACTGGCAACTTGTCCTTAGTCTTGGAGAGGTGCTGTTCGGGAAAGCGGTATTTTCAATCGGCATTGCGCATTTTTCCTTCCTACTGGTGCTGTTGGCTGCATTTAGGTTAGCCCGGCTCCTCTTGAGCAGAAGCTGGTCCTGGGCAGCTGTTGGGCTGCTGGCCTTAAACCCCAGCCTCAGTTTTCACTACCTTTACGATGAGAAAGTGGACCTGGGTTTTACCTTCATCACCCTGGCGGCAGTCCTTATGCTGATTGAGTTCTGGACGGGGACTGCCAAGCCTGATACTACGGATGGACCTTCCGCCAAGCTGCCCTTCGGCCTTTCGGCAACTCAGTGGATGCTGCTACTCACAGGGTGGCTGCTGGGCTTCGCCTTTGGCATTAAGTACACCGGCTTACTCGGTATTGTGGCCCTTTTTACCGTGATTGGCTACCGGCTTGGAAATTATTGGCTGGCGATGAGTATCGTTACTGGTTTTTCCGGAGTACTTTTCCTGTTCGGTGGAAATAATTTTGGCTATTTCCCTTTTGGGGAAACGGCACCCTACGTTCCAGGGCTGATTGGTTTGGGAACAGGTGTTGTACTGTTGGTGCCGGCATGGATGAAGGGGATAAACCTTAAAGCCTTACTAGGGGCTTTCTTTCTTTCCGGAGGGGCTGCTTTATTGTGTTTTGCGCCATGGGGTATTCGCAACTTGTCTGCCAATGGGAATGTGGGGGTTCAGACGATGCTGGAAGCCCCTTTTCCGACTCCGCAGATAAAAGTCGAATCACAAGAGGTGAGCTACCCGGAGAGGTTACTGGAGATCATCAAAAAACGTGCTGCTGACCAGGATGTTAGCCTTTCCTCTAAACAACAGGAGCAAATTGTAGGCTTCCTGCAGCAGTCGGGAGTTACGGGCCCTGAAAATCTGGACCGTACCCAGCTCCTGAGCTTTTTGAAAGAACAAGTAATCCTGCCCGAACAGCAGGAGAAAATTAAGGCGATGCGGTTGCGCCTTGCCGACCTTGATGGCAGTGAGCCGACGATAGGAGAAGCTGCTGAAGAACCAACTGAAGACTTGTTGTTCTCAGCCGGCGCTCTGGCAAAGCGGGAGGAGATTCAGCGTTATCTGGGGTATGAATCAGGTTTGCCCCTTTATGCCTCCCTGCCTTACGATTTGACCATGAATACCAATATTTTGAAGTCACAATACATCGATATTGGAATTTTATTTCTGGTTTTGTTCCCCATTTTGTTGTTTTCAGAAGGGAAAAACAGGCTCATTCCGAACTTAGCCCTGTTTGTGCTATCCATACTCCTGTTTTTGCTTGGAGTATGGACGGTAGACCATCAAGAAGGGTTGACAGTAGTGCAGGAACAACTATTACGGAGCGCCCCGCCTGCTTACGAAAGTTTTGTGAATGGTATATGGGGCCCCTTTAACAATACATTATTGCTTGCTGCAAGGCCATTAGCGTCAATATTTGAGGCCGCATCAAACATGGCTTTCTCCGGTGTTTTTGCCACACTGCTTTTGCTGGGCGGTTTAACAGGTTGGCTGCTTAAAATCCGCTGGAAAGGCAGTGCCGAGAAAGTCCGCTATCTGCTTTTATTCACGATCGCTTTTGGTGGACTTTGGCTGCTTATTGGCAGCGGCATTACCTGGTACGGCTTTCCAATGCTGGTTACCTTAATGATTTGTCTTGTTTATGGAGCGCAGTCTACGGGCTTTGAGTACAGAAACGTTCGGTCATGGGCAGTAGGCGCGACGCTGGCTGCTTATATTTTAATGAGTTATGCTTTAGTTTTTATATCTGCTTTGCAGCCTCCCAAAAATGCAGGCCTAATCTATCAGGAACCGGCCCTGCGGTCTTTTGGGGAAGGTTTAAATGCTACGGAAACCTTGTCATCTTTTAAGCCATATCTTGGTGAAGCCATTGATTACATCAATCAAAACGAAGAAGACAAAGTCTACCGGGTAGGCACTTTCTTCAACTATCACATCAATTTCAATGATCGCCGCGTACTGGAGGACAATCAGCTTGGCAAATATGACGAGATAATGCGGGCACTGGATGGAGAAGAAGATGCTTTTATCGATGTACTCAAAGCAGAGAGGTTCCGTTATATCCTGTTCGATATGAATACGGCTAGTCTGGACCGTACCCCTGAAAAGTCCCTCACAGAAAAAACCCGGCGTTTTTCCCAAATGCTGTTCACCTCCCCCAAAGTCCGACTCATATTTACGGATAATGTGGTGAAGGGCGAACCCGGTGAGACCGTACCGCTGGGGAAACATCGTATTCCCGGGCGGGCGGGTATTAGAGGGGAAACAGTTTACAGAGGGAGTTATCTTTTGTTTGAAATCAATTAGTGGGGCCAACCAAGAAAAAAGAGGGAAAAGCCAGTATGCCAGCTGATCCCTCTTTGATGTATTTGGATTACCTCTTTTTTATTGAAGCCTTTTGTTCATCCGTCAGGATTTCTGTTTGCACCTTCTGGAATATCTCTGCTCTTTTCGCTTTAAGATTTTCTGCTGTTAGGTCGTTTTCACGTATTAGTTGCTTTAAGGCTGTTTCTTGATCTGCAGATAACTTAATCCCCCGTCTGTCAAATCCTTTCTTGAGTTTGTCAAAAACGAAATCCTCTGTAGATTGGTCCTCAGGAATGGCAATTTGAGCCTTATCAGGATTAGGCTTGTCATTAGTTGACTCTGTACTAGCTGTTGTTTCTGTTTTACTATTGTTGTCTGGTGCACCTTCTGAGCAGGACACAAGAAAAATGCCCAGCATAAATGCAGAAAACAAGATTAATGACTTCTTCATTATCTTTGATTTTGTATGGATGATTAAATGAGCATCAAAATAACTCAATTCCTAGCAATCAAACCGAATACGATGAGGATTTTTGCTAGTATCTCCTCTTTCATTGAGATATTGTCTACTAGGGCATTAGGCATACCTCGTTCATTTTAGCCTCTTCACCATGACCGGTCAGGCTTTTAAATTTCTCGATCATCTCTGCACTTTTGAGCGTAGATATTGCCTTAAGGTACCGCTCATGGTTCTTAAAGAAATCACCGGCTAGGATCAGGTGCAGTATGGAGTAGGCGGTTTCAAACTTCCTGAAGCCAAAGTTCCGGTCTACCGTAATGTCAGAGAAGGCAATGGAGTTAGGCTCATAAAAGGTACAAATGAGTTCTTCCACCACCTGATAGCCGCCGGAAATATCCTTGTAAGCCTCTTCAAGGCGCCCTTTGCCATTGCCTTTCAGCATTTCATCAATCCCGCCTGAAACCAGCTTCGCACTCATCATACCCAGGTAGATGCCGCTGGAGAAGATGGGATCGAGGAAGCCGCTGGCATCGCCAACGATGGCAAACTGATCATCAAATTTTTTCTCGCTGTAATAGGAAAAATCACCATTACTGGCTACTTCGTCGATCATTTTGGCACCCTTCAGGACAGACATTACTGCCGGCGAAGACTGCACTTCCTGTAAATAGAGGGCTTTTTCCCAGCCATCACGCCCGTGCTCGGCCATCAGCCGCTTGCGCTCCTGTTTGGCATAGCTCATATTGAGCGCCACACCGATGCTCAAGCTGTCTTTGATCGGGATCATCCAGATCCAGCCCAGCTTTTCGCCGCCCAGGTGGACAATTTTGATGTTGCCATTAGCCAGACTGGCGTCGAGCTTCGTATCTACCCAGTGCGCCGATAGCGCTTGCCGCACATTTAGCCGCTTAAATGGCTTTTGTGTGCCGAGTTTTCGTGCGACAAAAGCATTCTGCCCACTGGCATCCACCAAAAAGCGGGCTTCAAATATTTGCGGGGCACCGTGATCAATTTCAACAGTGACTTTGACGCCCTGCGGCTCAAAATCCACAGCCGTTACTGCTGCGCCCTCGATAACGGTGGCGCCATTCTTTTCACTGTTTCTCAGCAACAGATCGTCAAAGTGGGCACGGCGGGCATGAAAGGAAAGGGCCTGCGGACCATCAATGACCCGGTTGAAACACCAATGTGACTCCTGGCTGGCATCCGTATTGGAAAACGTGACACCTGGCTTTCGGGTAAAGCGGGCTTTCATTTCTTCCAGCAAACCCAGTTCTTCAAAGAGGTCGTAAGTGAAGGGAAGCATGGACTCGCCAACGTGTTCGCGTGGGAAATGCTCTTTTTCCAGCACAAGAACGTCATATCCAAGACGGGCGAGGTAAGTTGCTGTGGACGAACCACTTGGCCCGCCTCCAATAATGATGATGTCTGCTGAAGTGTTCATGATGAGATGGTTTTACAGCCCTATCGACTGAGCTATGATTTGTTTTTGAATTTCAGATGTGCCAGAGTAAATAGTGCTGCTAAGTGCATCTGCCTGCGACCGGTTAAAGTCATCATCAAGATATTGCTTTTCCCCTAAGCAGTTGCAAAGGGCTACTGTCATTTTTTTGTACAATTCACTGATGAGGAGCTTAGAGGAAGCTGCTCCTCGCGGATTAGCTTTCTTTTGGCTCAGTTGCCAGGCCTGAGCGTACCCATTGAGCCTTATAGCATCAAGCTGCGCCTGCCAGTAGGCGATTTCCTGTCGGGTTGCCTCGCCAAAGGTGCCCGCATCGGTGTTTTTGATCAGCCGGACCGCTTTGTCGAGCAGCCGTTGCATATTTCCGATATGTGTAGCGCCCAGACAAGTTCTTTCCCATTCCATAGAGCGGTTGAAAACCAATGCGCCCCGCCCTAACTTTCCGATAACAAAACGATTTTCCACAGGGGTCTGATCAAAGAAAATATCTCCCAGCGGACAAGTATGCAAGCCTGCCTTTTCAAGAGGGGCACCGGTGGAAAAGGGGTGTTTTTTACGGTCGATGAGAAAGGCGGTAATGCCGCCCATGTGCGCCCGTTCAGGGTCATTGGCAGCGTAGGCAACCAACACATCGGCAACTGGTGCATTACTGGAGAAACACTTGTTGCCGTTCAGCATGAAATCTCCGGATTCAAGCGGCATGGCGGTTGTTTGCATACGAAAGGCGTTGGAGCCTGATGCTGGCTCGGTCATCGCATTGGCAGCAGTGAGTGCCCCATTGGATAAGCCTGGAAGGTACTCCGCTTTGAGTTCTTCCGTCCCAAACAACCAGACCGGCACTGTACAGGCCAGCAAATGGGCGCTAATGGCAAAGTTGAAGCCGTTGTCTTCGGAATGATACCCCAGGGTTTCAAGTGCCAGGAAAACATCCATTGCATCCAGCCCACGCCCACCGTATGTCTCCGGGATGGCGAGCCCCTGCAGCCGTTGCTCACCGGCTTTTGTCCAGGCTTCGGAGGGGAACGTTTTTGCACTGGGGTCAAGCAGTGGAGCCAGCTCCTGCCTGATGAATTCGGCAAGGGAAGACTGAAGTTGCTGCTGCTTTTCCGACGGTGCAAAAGTGTACATTATAGCAGTTGCTTTAGGGCCTGATAGTCGGTTTTCTGGCTGGAAGTCTGTGGGATTTCCGGCAGATGCACAAACCGGTCAGGCAGCATGTATTCCGGTATCCGGTCTGCCAGAAACTCCGTCAATAGGGTATGGGGCAGCGGGCCTTCCGGAGCTACATAAAACACCCATATCGCACTTACCGATTGTTCTTTTTCCAGTGCAAGACAGGCCGCCTGCGCGATGGCTTCATGTTGATGCAGAGCAGTTTCAATTTCGCCCAGCTCAATGCGGTAACCCCGCCGCTTTATCATTCTGCCTCTGCGCCCGTGGTACAAGAGATCGCCATTGGAATCGACTTCTACCAGGTCTCCGGTTTTGTACCACATTCGTCCCTGGTGCGCTACCAGGGCCTGACGGGTCTGCTCCGGCATGCCCAGGTATCCGGCCATTACAGAGGCGCCGGCCACCAGAAGCTCTCCGTTACCCGTGAGCTTATCGCTAATGCTCCCGTCCTCCTGTAGTATGGCGCACTGATCATAGGGGCAGGGCTGTCCGATAGGATAGGGGGCCTGCCGGTCGTCTGTACCGGTTGGCGGCAGTGGATGCCAGGTGCAGACGTTGGTTTCGGTAGGGCCGTAGAGGTTGTAAAACTTGGCAGCAGGCCATATTTCCTGTAGGGCTCTGAGTGCCGGAATAGGAAAAACTTCCCCCGCAAATAGCACCTGACGGAGTTTGCTGTGATCGTACCGGCTGGCTTTTCCAAACCGAGGCATTAATTGGAGAAGGGTAGGAGTGGCATAAATCGTAGTCACACCATATTCTGCTATATAGCTGCTGAGGAGCAAAGGGTTTTTTGACTCTGATGGCGTAAGGAGCAAAAGTGTACAGCCCGCACTCAGTCCGGCAAAGATATCAAAGATGGACAGGTCAAAGTGCAGAGGCGCAATGGAGGTAAGCGTATCCTCCGGCCGTAATACAAAAGTGTCGCGAGCCCAATCCACAAATGCCCGGGCCGCTTTGTGCGTTACCATTACGCCTTTAGGCAGACCTGTTGAGCCTGAGGTATAAAGCACATAGGCCAGCCCTTCTGGCCCGCTTAAGACGGATGCCTCTGCAGAAGACCGGTACAGGGCAAGTCCGTAGAATGTACGGAAAGGAATGACCAGTGCCGGGAAAGGGTTTTTAACGTCCTCTCTGGTCATAATAGCCTGAGCCTGACTTTGCTCAATGATGAATCGATTCCGTGAATCAGGCGCATCCACATCCAGTGGCAGATATGCAAGGTCTGCCATTAATATACCCAGGATGGCAGCGATGGCTTCCGGCGATTTATCCAGGTAAAGGGCTACGATACTGCCCTTGGGCAGGGAAAGTGCCTGAAGGGCAAGGCTTATCTCGTATGCCAGATTATGGAGTTGGCCGTAAGTGAAGTTCCTTTTTTCAATAGGAAACTGAATCGCGATACCTTCGGGGTTAGTTGCTGCCTGATGAAGAATGCTTTTATGCAGCCTTTGCACTGACTTGTTTGTGATTGACAAATGCCTCGATAATATTTATGGAGTCAAGGTTTTCCGCTGTAACCTCATGCGGCTCAAAGCTGATGTTGAAGGTTTTCTCCAGATACTCTACCAGCATGAGAGAAGAAATGGAATCCATAATACGATCACTAACAAGCAGCGTGTCGTCTTGCAGTTCTTCAGGTTGTAGGGGGAGATTTAATTCTGTCAAGAGGTACTCCCGGAGTTGGGTTTTAATTTGTGCCATTATTAGTTATGATTTGTTTTAACTTGTTCAGATATAAGTTTAAATATCCGAACAATTGTCGCTTTGCTTCCAAAAGTATTTATATTCCGGGAATTTGCAAAGGAAGCGAAGTTGCTTTTGAGGGGCTAATGCTGCTCCATATTTCAAAAGGTAACGGAACAGAGTAGAAAGAATTTAACAATGTGCCGTGCCCAAACTAGCAGTCAGTAGAAGTTTTCAAATCTACAGCAATTCAGCAAACGCAGCCTTATCTATTTTGAATATTGTCCAAATTTGGTGCATTGGGAACAAAACCGGGGCATTATCTGTATATACAAATAAGCAGCAGCGAATATTCTCTAATTTCATATTAGTGTAAAAACTAAAGGAAATTGGTGAATCTGTTAAGATTGCTTTAACATTTAACTTGTTTTCGTTAACTTTGCTATGCAATAATTGTACAACCGGGGCGCCAACCTCTGAAAATATATAAGAATGTATATTTCGAAGAAGGCAACTTCTTCTTAATAACAGTCGGGTGATTTCTTACAAGAGCGGGTCTTTATGACGCCGCTCTTTTTTAGCCCATGCCTCTGTGACCAAATTTTACTAAAACGAACGTTAAACTAACCAAACTAAATTATGGACCAATTCCAGCTCAGTGGGCTCGACATCGGTATCATGCTCGCCTACGCCGTACTGATTATCGGGTACGGTATCTACCATGGTAAACGCGATAGTTCTGAAGATTACTTCCTGGCCGGCAGAGGCATGACCTGGCCGATTGTGGGGATTGCTTTGTTTTCTGCTAATATTTCCAGTTCCACCCTCATTGGCCTGGCCGGAGATGCCTACAAAACCAATATCCACGTCTACAACTACGAGTGGTTTGCGGTGGTAGTTCTGATTTTCTTTGCCATCTTCTTCCTGCCGTTTTACCTGAAATCGGGCGTATACACCATGCCCGAGTTCCTGGAAAAGCGGTACGACCGGAAATCACGGTACTATTTCTCCTTCATTACCATCGTCGGTAATGTCATGGTGGATACGGCGGCGGGCCTTTATGTTGGCAGTATTGTGCTGAAGCTGTTGTTCCCGGCATTGCCCTCCTGGCAAATTATCTTATTGCTGGCCATTGCCGCAGCGGCCTACACCATTCCCGGGGGGCTTAACTCTGTGATTCAGACCGAAGTCATACAGGCGATTCTTCTAGTCATCGGCTCTTGTTTGCTGACCTACTTTGCCTTTCAGGAATTTGGTGGCGGATGGGGCGATATGATGGCTGCCCTCACGGAGCGCCTGCAATCGGGGAGCGTAGCCAGCGTGGAAGCCGCCCGGGCCGCCGGACATTTTGCGCCCAGTACTGCTGAGGAAGCCTTTAGCCTGGTTCGGCCGGGCAATGATGAGTTTATGCCCTGGTACGGCTTGCTTACCGGTGTGCCATTGCTTGGGTTCTATTTTTGGGCCAACAACCAGTTCATGGTACAGCGGGTGCTCGGTGCGCGCGACCTCAACCACGGCCGCTGGGGTGCCCTCTTTGCCGGATTGCTCAAACTGCCGGTCATCTTTATCATGGTAGTGCCGGGTGTGCTGGCCCTGCTGGTCTACAACGACCTCGATATTTCCGGTTTGAATTACATTACCGCAGATGGCACCCCTTGTCAGGACCTTTCTGAGTGCGCCAACCTGACTTATCCGGTATTGCTGATGCAACTGCTGCCTTCCGGTATCCTCGGGCTGGTCGTCGCTGGTTTGCTGGCCGCGATGATGTCTTCCGTATCTGCGACTTTCAACTCCGCCTCCACGCTGATCACTATGGATTTCGTGCGCAACATCAAGCCGGATATGACCAGTAAGCAGTTGGTCCGTGCCGGGCAGATTGCAACGATTATACTGGTGGTACTGGCTGCCGCCTGGGTACCTTTTATTGAGAAGGTGTCCGACTCGCTTTGGCAGTACCTGCAGCTGGTGATCAGTTATACAGCGCCTCCGGCAGTAGCCACCTTTGTCCTTGGCCTGTTTTGGAAAAGAGCCAGTGCCAGAGGGTCAATTGTGAGCCTGTTGTTTGGCTTTGTCTTCGCGGTGATTATGCTCATACTAAAGGTCTACGTAGGCGGGCTGCCCGAAGGTGAAGCCCCGGCCGGCTGGATTGCCGCCCTTACTGATATCCACTTCCTAACCATGGCTTTCATCATGTGGATACTTTGCCTGATCGTGCATGCTCTGGTGAGCCTTTCTTCTCCCGCTCCAACTGAAGAGCAGGTCAATAGCCTGACCTGGAACCGCCGATTGTTCCGGGAAGAAACAGAGGAACTGCGTAGCTTGCCCTGGTACCAAAACTATCGCTACCTGGCGATTATCCTGCTGTTGATTACGGCTGTGGTGGTGGGGTATTTTTGGTAGTGGGTGATCTGCCGCCGGCGTGCGTACTTGGTGTTGGCGGCAGATTTACCACCCTATCAACACAGCAAGCTTTCGAAAGGCGCGTATTCTAATTTTTCATCAGCTGCACAGGAATAGGCTTCCCTTCCTGGTAGATTTTCAGCTCAACAATATCAGCGGGGAGGCTAAATCCGTTTTCGGTTAAATTCAGAAGAATGCTGTTCATGACTTCTGTTTTCAAACGGGCTATTTGGCCTGTGAAATTATAGGAATTGATCCAGTAGAATACGCGGATGTTCACCGTGCTCGTACCGAATTCTTCCAGTAGCATAAAGGGTTCGAGGTCATTTCCCTGCTCGATTCGCTGATCAGCTCGTATGGACTTTAGAATAAGCCGACGGGCTTCCAGGATATCATTGCCGTAATCGATGCCAATCACGAAATCGTGCCGCAACAGCCCATCGCGGGTGTAATTGATCAGAGGGTTTTTGATCAGCATGGCATTAGGGATAAATATATCTTTCCCTTCAAAGGTCCGGATGTGGGTGTTGCGAAAATTCAAGGCTTTTACTATGCCGGTCAGGCCTTCGACCTCAATGTAGTCGCCGGTTCCAAAGGGCCTGCTGAAAGCCAGGAAAAAGCCGGCAAGAAAGTTCTCTCCGATATCTTTAAAAGCGAAGCCTAAAATTATAGCCGATACACCTGCGCCAGCTAGCAACCCACTTGCTGTTTTGCCAAGACCTATTTGATTTAAGAAAATGGTGATCCCACAAATCAGGAAAACCAAGAAAATCATCCTCCCGATAAAATTCACCAACAACCGGTCTTCCACCCGCCTGGAAAGCCTTTTCTGGGTAACCGAACGCAGAAATATCCCCAGAAACGTAAATGCAATCAACATCAATATGCCCAAGGCAATCTCCGGTGATTGATCAATTAGGGAGTTTTGAAATTCCTCAAACGAGGAAACGAATTCTTGCCACATGTTCTAAAATTTGGAATATAGGATTAGGTGCCCCTTCTTTTTGTTGAACCCGGGATGATACCGATAGTTTGGTTTGGTGGCGAATTCGTCTTTTCAGGTATTAAATTCTATTCTAAGGCTTAGCAAGCGCATACTGCGCCCCCAAGTTAAGCCCCGCTTTCAGCCACCTTTTTTGCAGTGTTCCAGACCGTACCTCGTTGTCTCCAAAGATTTGAAAGGTTCCCTGTGCAGATTCAAACCTGGAAACAACAACACTGGTGCCCAGGAATAGCTTCCACCGGCTTTGACCAAGGGTGCGGCGGTAGGCGAGCTGGATTTCAGGGGCGAAGGCGATATCGTTAGCGTCATTGATGGTCAATTCAGAATCGAAAAGGAGTTCGCCTGGGCTACCATTGAAAAGGACACCATGACCTAGCACAACATAACCCCGCACAAAGTAAGCCGCCTGAAGCCCCAACTGCACCCAAAAGCCATGCTTCTCATTGAATGACCGGTCATACCGCATGGCAGTGAGCAAGGCAAAGTGGTAGATGCCTGCATTAATATAATTCTCAGAATACCCCGATCCAAAGCGGTTGAAGTCCTTATCTATGTAAGCGTTTAGTTTATAGGAGTCCACTCCAAAGGCCAGCCCATTCACCCACCGCCAGTGTTCGGATAGCGGCAGGGCATGGCGCAGTTGGAATTCGAAGGTTGGTGATGCCCCTGAGTTTACCACGCCGCTTCCGCTTATAGGTAATGGGTGATCCCTATCAATCCACACGGCATCACTCCGCCCAGCCAGCAAATGAAGCTCCAAACTGGAGGACTGCTGGGCGGACAGCTGAGGTAGGTAAATGGCAAATATGGAAAAAGACAATAAACCATAATATGCCCGGGAACTTATTAATGTAAAAACTCGAAAAATGAAATCATCGTATTTTTTCTTAAATAGAGTTTTCCTCTTCATTTTTTGTAATTTATTGGTCTCAAAAATGGTTTAAAACCCCGCACTTTAATGCGGACATTTCATTTTGCTAAATTTATGCCAAAAGAGGCATGAGTAAGTACCGTAGAGGATCGCACACACTAACACGTTTAACTTGCCATGTAGTATGGGTGACCAAGTATCGGTATAAAGTGCTGCAAGAAGAAATAAAGCACCGTTGTCGGGAACTATTACTCCAAGACTGCGAGTCACTAGAAATAGAAGTTCTAAAAGGAGTAGTGAGTAGCGATCACATCCATATGCACATAGAGTACCCAGCCAAGCATTCGATCAGCGAAATCATGAAGCAGTTTAAAGGGAGAAGCTCCCGCTTGCTTCAGAAGGAATTCCCTTCACTGGAAAAACGCTTGATAAAACATCAACTTCTTTACCGCCCAATCTGCCTTAAAATGATTGGAAATGACAAAGAAGGTTTTATATCTTCTCTCCCACCCACTTCTTGGGGATGACGCTCCCATCGTGGTGCTTGATCAAATAGTCAATCACTATCGTTTTATTATCCGGCAATAACTCTATCGAACCCTCTGCATTGTATTCGGTCCGCTCTTCTATAAAATAGATGTAATGGGAGTTTCCTGTCAAGCGCCAAACTATAAATTCTTTAAACAGGCCCTCAACATAGGGTCCCACACCAGCCCAGTCTCTCCTGATAATCTGAATACGAAAGGTATCCAGAGGAGCATCTTCGTTTGCTCCCAGGTACTCACCATAAATAGGTCTGTATTTCAGTTCTTCTTCAATGGTTGATGCGGTGTAAGGTATAAAATGAATGGTCCGGGTGACTTGATCTACCCCCGTATCATCCGGGAAGCAATCCGTATTCGGTAATTCCTGTTCTACCTTAAGCGTGACATCAATATCCCCAGCAACATTTTGAAAGATAGTGCGGTGGATGCTGTCGTTAAAAGTCCTTGGATCCAGACCAATTTGCCATTCATAATAATCCATCTCAGAAGAATTGGGCCGGTAATACATAAAGTAAGACCCTCCTTCTGGTATAAATACGGTATCCCGCGTAGGGAGAAATATTTCTACGCTTTCTCCATTAGATGACAAATACCCTTTATTGAAAAAGCCAAAATCTGCACTAGTCCGTGTAGCCGTAAGGCAAGCATCATAATTAGAACATTCTGGGTTAGTGGGATCCAGGCAATCTTTCTTGCAACTACTTATGGCTAGCGCGAAAAATAGGCTTATGACATATCCCCCAATGACGAGAAAGTTGTTTTTAATAGGCATGATATTAGCTTTATTAGTATCGTCAAGGTCACATAAGTAGTTAAGTTGTAGAAAGCGGTCATATAAATACATAATCAGAGAGTTAATATAAAGTAGCGACAGAACTTAGCTTATGCTTTAAGCAATCCAACAATAGACTCTAATTTCTTCTCCACAGCACGCGTTAATTTGCCTGATAAATTTACGTTTTATTTTTTTTAAGTCAAAACAGGAAAGCACAGTACTTTCACGAAACCTGCTACTTTTTTCTATTTTTACCGCTCACAAAATCCACGGCTTGTGATTCAGGCATCAGGTATTCAAAAAGCATACGGGCAACTTCAGGTACTCAAAGGAGTAGACCTCTCGATTGGGAAAGGGGAGTTTGTTTCCATCGTCGGGAAGTCTGGCGCTGGAAAGAGCACCCTGCTCCATATTTTGGGCACCCTCGACCGCCCGGACAGTGGTGAGCTGCTGATCAATGACACGGCAGTTGAGAAAATGGGCACCAAAAAGCTGGCGGCCTTCCGCAACCTGAATATTGGCTTCGTTTTCCAGTTCCACCACCTGCTGCCGGAATTTAGCGCTGTGGAAAATGTGCTCATGCCTGCCCTGATCGCCAAAAAGCCGGAAGGGGAAGCCCGCAAACGGGCCGGAGAACTGCTGGACTACCTGGGGCTTAGCGACCGCCTGCAGCATAAACCAGGACAGCTTTCCGGTGGGGAACAGCAGCGGGTGGCTGTGGCGCGCGCACTGATGAACCAACCTGGCATTGTTTTCGCAGATGAGCCTTCCGGTAATCTCGATTCTTCTTCTTCTCAGGAACTGCATCAGTTGCTGTTTCAGCTCCGGGACGATTTCCAGCAGACCTTCGTGATCGTCACCCACAACGAAGAACTGGCGCAGATGAGCGACCGGCGGCTGGAAATGAAGGATGGCTTGTTAAGCTAATACCTCTACACTATGGCAACGACTCCGTCACCCAATTCGTCTTCCAGAACCATCGGCGAGGCCCTGTCTGACCTCTGGCAGGCTGCCCGAGAATGGTTCCACACCCTGCTTGACCTTGAATCCGGGCTTGACCGCGAAGGCACCATCATTGCAATCCGTAACAACAAGCGCATGCAGGGGGCTAATGCCTGGCTCCTCGGCTGCTCCATTATGATTGCTTCCCTTGGGCTTGACCTGAACTCCCCGGCTGTAATTATTGGTGCGATGTTGGTGTCGCCCCTGATGTCCCCTATTCTGGGCATAGGGTTAGGCGTAGCCATCAATGATAAGGACTCCATGTTCACCTCCATGCGGCACTTTGGGATCGCCATCCTGATTGCCCTGTTTGTGAGCACTTTCTATTTTTTCGTAAGCCCGTTTGGGCACATCACCCCGGAAATACAGGGCAGGACTTCCCCCACATTCCTGGATGGCCTGGTGGCTATATTCGGCGGTTTTGCTGGTATCATTTCCTCCTCCAGAAAGGATAAGACGAACGCCATACCGGGCGTTGCCATTGCTACGGCTTTGATGCCGCCACTTTGTGTGACGGGGTTTGGCGTGGCCGAGGTCTTCGAGCTTTGGATTAGAAAAGGCAGTATGGAGCCACAGGCTTTTAGTGCAGAAATCAACCGGGCATTTGGGATCATCGGCGGGTCATTTTACCTGTTTTTCCTTAACTCCTTTTTCATTGCGCTGACCACCTACATCATCATCCGGCTGCTGCGTTTCCCCTTCAAATCCTACGTAGATGCGCGGGAGGCGCGCCGCAACCGCATGATTACCGCCTTCTTCAGCCTGCTCGTTTCTCTGCCAAGTGGGATCATTTTGTACAATCTCTACGAGATGCAGCAAGACAAAGCGGAGGTGAAGGCCTTTGTAGATACCTACTTCCCACAAGCTTGCATCAATTATGAGTTGACCTCCATTGACCGGGATACCAATAAGCTGATCCTTCAGTTACTGGGGCGCCGCATTTCCGAAGACTCTGTATTGTATTATCAGGAGCTCCTGCACGAGAAGTACGACCTGAATACGCCGGTGCGCCTTTTTCCAATGCAGGCTGAAATGAGCCTGGAAGACATCAAGACCTCTCTGCAGGCACAGCGGCAGGAGGTGGTGAAAATGCTGGAAACCGAACGCCGTACGGCCAATTCCGCAGTAGAGGAGACGGAAGCCCTCAAACGCGCCCTGGCCCGCCGCCAAAGCGATTCTACCCTAATTGCCAAAAGCTTGCGGGTAGCGCGTGAATCCTTCGGTGCGGATATTGAGTCTATTCAGTTTGCCCCGGAAGCCCGCACCGTCAATGATTCGGCTACCGTCAGCCTGCCACCGGTTTTTATGGTCGATTGGGCCAATCGGCGGGGGACTGCGGTAAACAAAGAGCGGCTTGAGCGCATTCTCCGAATAAGCGCAGAGCTGGACACTTTGCAACTGATTTCGTATTAATAAAACCTATGCGCGATGAGAGCACTAATCTGTGTTGACATACAGAACGACTTCTGCCCCGGCGGCTCCCTTGAGGTCAGGGAGGGCGATCAGGTTATACCGGTCGCCAACAAGCTAATGGAACACTTTGACCTGGTGGTCGCTACCCAAGACTGGCACCCTGCCAACCACAAAAGCTTTGCCGCTATGCACCCCTGGCGCTACCCGGGCGATGTCATCGAACTGAACGGGCTGCAGCAAATCCTCTGGCCAATCCACTGCGTACAGGGCAGCTTTGGTGCAGAGTTTGCGCCTGGGCTGAATACGGACGCTTTTGAAAAAGTATTCGTCAAAGGTACGGATACCGAAATTGACAGCTACAGTGGTTTTTTCGACAACGGGCACCGCAAAGCCACCGGGCTGGGCGACTACCTGAAGGAAAAAAGCGTGGAAGAAGTTTACATTCTCGGCTTAGCCCTTGATGTTTGTGTGAAATTCACCGTACTTGATGCGCTCGGGCTGGGCTTCAAAACCTACCTCGTAGAAGATGGTTGCCGGGGCGTCAATCTCAATGAAGGCGATTCAGATAAAGCCCTTTCGGAAATGCGCGAAAAAGGTGCTATCATTGCGCAGTCAGACCAAATTATAACTTCCTAACAAGAAATTTTTACCCATGGTACAACAGGAAACGCTACGCTCCTCGAAGGACTACATCGCATTGGAAGACCGCTACGGCGCGCACAACTACCACCCACTGCCTGTAGTGCTCACCCGCGGGGAAGGAGCTTACCTCTGGGACGTGGAGGGCAAAAAATACTACGACTTCCTGGCGGCCTATTCCGCTGTCAATCAGGGGCATTGCCACCCGCATATCGTAGAGGCGCTGAAAAAGCAGGCGGAACAACTCACCCTGACTTCCCGGGCCTTCCACAATGATATGCTGGGGCCTTACGAAAAGTTCATCACTGAATTTTTCGGCTACGACCGTGTACTGCCTATGAACACTGGCGTGGAAGGGGGCGAAACGGCTGTAAAGCTGTGCCGCAAATGGGCCTACGAAGTCAAAGGCGTGCCCGCCAATCAGGCCAAGATCATCTTCGTGACCGGCAACTTCTGGGGCCGTACCCTGGGGGCAATTTCCTCCTCCACAGATCCCAGCAGTACCACTGGCTTTGGGCCGTACATGCCGGGCTACGAAATCATTCCCTACAACGACCTCCCCGCACTGGAAGAAGCCCTTCAGGACGACAACGTGGCAGGCTTTATGGTCGAGCCTATTCAGGGCGAAGCCGGCGTGGTGGTGCCCGATGAAGGGTACCTGCGCAAAGCATACGACCTCTGCCGTTCCCGTAATGTGCTATTCATAGCCGATGAGGTGCAAACTGGCATCGCCCGTACCGGAAAACTAATTGCCTGCGAGCACGAAGGCTTCAAACCGGATATCCTCATTCTGGGCAAAGCCCTTTCCGGCGGTGTATTCCCGGTATCAGCCGTACTGACCAGCGATGAGGTGATGCTGACCATCAAGCCCGGTGAACATGGCTCCACCTTTGGCGGCAATCCGGTAGCCTGCGCAGTGGGCATGGCTGCACTGGAAGTGGTCCGAGATGAGAAGCTGTCCGAAAGAGCAGAACACCTGGGCCAAATGTTCCGCGACCGCATGCAAAAGAACCTGGTGGAAAAAACAGACCTGGTCACGCTAGTCCGTGGCAAAGGCCTGCTGAACGCCATCGTCATCAATGACGAGGAGGACAGCAAAACGGGCTGGAACATCTGCCTGAAGCTAGCCGAAAATGGCCTGCTGGCCAAGCCCACACACGGCAACAAAATCCGCTTTGCGCCTCCTTTAATTATGACCGAAGAACAGCTCAGTGAGTGCTGTGACATCATAGAAGAGACCATCCTCAGCTTCCAGGCTTAAAACAAGCACGGAAGTAAGGCTGAGCCAGGAATAGCTGCCCGGGAGCAGTGGTTCCTGGCTTTTTTTGTGATCAACATGACTTCACCCGGTCCTCATCTGCCCGCAGTTCTGCGTAATTTTTTCCACCCGCGTGGCGTTATTTGTGGGTGCGAAGTTCAAAAAGCTGGCGTACGGATTATTTTTTTATAAATTCGTGATTCACACAACTGCTCCAGCCGCAGACGCAAAACGATGACAAAACGCTTAAGCATGCTACAAAGAATCGCCCCAATTTTGATGTTCCTCCTGTTGGGCTGGCCTGTTTTGGCCCAGCAAACTGCCGTATTTACCGAAGCGAATGAAGCTTACAAGACCGGTGAGCTGATGTTCGGGCAGGGCATCTACGGAAAGGCCCGGCTTCATTTTGAAAAAGCCCATCGCTTACTGCTGCCGGTAAATGAGCCGAAGGCAGAGCTCCTGAGGACAAAGGCAGAACTGAATATCGCCCGTACCGCCGTGCGGATGCAAGCGCCCGATGGCGAAAAGCTGATCCTCGAATTCGTACGCAAATATGCCCCTAATACCATTGCCAATCAGGCGCTGATAGAGGTAGCCGATTACTACTACAATGCCCGGCAGTATGAAAAAGCCATTGACTTCTTTTCCAAAGTGCCGACCACCGGCATGAGCCGGGAGCAAAAAGCTGAAGTAAAGTTTAAGCTGGGCTACGCGCTGTTTGTGGAGAAGAAATTCACACAGGCTAAGTCCAACTTCCGAAGCATCAAGGACCTGGAGAACGATTACTACTATCCAACCAACTACTACCTCGGGCTGTGCTATTTCTTTGAAGGCAGCTATGATGCAGCAATTTCGCAATTCCGCATCGTAGAGCGTTCCCGCAAATACAAGCCTCACGTACCTTACTATCTGGCTCAGATTTACTTTGCAGAGCGCCGCTTCGACGAGCTGATCGCCTATGCGGAGCCCCGGGTCAAGCAGCAGGGCGTGCTCAAGGAAACGGAAATTAAACAGCTTATCGGGCAATCTTATTTTGAAAAAGGGCAGTACCAAAAAGCCCTGCCTTACCTACAGTACTACGCTGAGCGCAACAGCCGGTTGCGGGAAGAAGAACTCTATCAGATCGGCTACACCTATTACCAGGTAGGCGATTATCAGAAAGCCATTCAGTACCTCAAGGATTTGGTTACCGTAGACTCAGAAATCGGGCAGAACGCGATGTTCATCCTCGGCGATTCCTACCTGCGCGTCAATCAACGGCAGTATGCCCGTAACGCTTTCGGCAATGCCAAACGCATGCCGTATGATGAGGATATTCAGGAGGATGCGCTTTGGAACTACGCCAAGCTCAGCTATGAGCTGAAGGACCCGCGCGAAGCCATCAATGCCCTTAAAGAGCTACGGCCTTCCTCCCCGCATTACATTGAGGCACAGGAGCTGATGAGCGAAATCTTCCTCAGCTACCGCGATTATCAGCAGGCGATGGACATCATTGAGTCTCTGCCCAACCGGACACCACAGCTACAGGAGACTTACCAAAAGGTATCGTACTACCGGGGCTTGCAGTTGCTGCAAAATGGCGAAATCAATGGCGCCAAGCAATACTTCGAAAAGTCGCTCGATGTTTCCATTGATGCCCGCACCCGTGCTCTGGCCATTTACTGGCTGGGCGATATCGCTCACCGGGAAGAAGCTTACAATGCCAGTATCCGGTTGCTCAACCAATACCTGACACTGGCTAAGACCCTCAGCAATATGCCCGATGAGGCCTCTATCTTCACCGCCAATTATACTCAGGGCTACAATTACCTCAAGCAGGAGGAATACACCGCTGCTCTCGGCTTCTTCGAAGAAGCCGTGGACGGCATAGACCGTAACCGTTCCTTCATCCGTAACGAGAAGGTGCGCAATCAGGTGCTTGGCGACGCTACCCTCCGGGCAGGCGATTGCCTCTTTAAGCGCAATCAGTACCTGCGTGCGGTGGACTACTACGACCGTGCTGTGAATAAGCAATACACCGGATTTGTGTACGCGCTTTACCAAAAGGCCATTATCGAAGGGCTGTTGGGGCGCACAAGCAGTAAAATCCTGGCACTGGAGCGTATTGAGCGTGACTATCCGGAGTCCCAGTATGCCGACGATGCCCTCTTGGCCCTGGGCACGACCTACCAGGAAATTGGTCAGCTCAGCAAAGCAGCAGCACCACTCAAAGAGCTGCTCCGGCGCTATCAGGGCAAATCGGAACTGGTGACTAAAGCGCTGATCCGCCTCGGCCTCATCAGTTACAACCAAGGCAACCTTGACGGTGCCATCAACTACTACAAGCAGGTCTTCTCCACCAACCCGGACGCCAGCGAGTCCAATCTGGCTATGGCGGCTTTGGAAGAGATCTACGTGGATGACCTGGGGCAGCCGGATGCTTACTTTGCTTTTCTGGAAACGGTGCAGGGCAATGTGGAAAATGAGGTCCGGGACTCCATCAACTTCCGGGCAGCGGAGTCTCAGTTTGAGAATGCCAACTACGAGCGCGCTGTTCAGTCCTACACGGATTACCTCCGGAAGTTTCCCCGTGGTTTGTACATCCTTCCGGCTACCTACCACCGGGCAGAGTCCTACGCCGTACTGCGGCAATACTCTAATGCCCTGGAGGACTACGCGGCTGTGGTGGACAAGGGGCCAAGCCCGTACTTTGTGAAGGCATTGGAAAAAGCAGCATTGATTGCCTACAATCATGATAAAGACTTCCTCATGGCCTATGACCTCTACACGGAGCTGGAGGAAGTGGCTCAATCTCCGGAGCAGCGGTTTGAAGCTCAGTTGGGTGCCCTGCGCTCGGCTTACCGGGTAGGCAAAAACGATGCGGTCTATTCTCTGGCCCGCAAAGTAGCCACTAACCCCAATGCCTCACAGCTACAGATTGCCACCGCGAATTTCTACCTCGGCAAGATGGCCTACGACCGTCAGGATTATGAGAATGCCCTCACGGCTTTCAATGAGGTCATCCGCCTGAGCGATAATGAACAAACGGCGGAAGCCCGCTACCTCAAAGCCTACATCTTCTACCTGCGCCGGGACCTGGAGCGGGCACAGGAGATTTGCATCAATGCCAACAAGGAGAGTTCGGGTTATCCGTTTTGGGTAGCCAAAAGCGTGATCCTGCTTTCGGATATCCTCCGGGAGAAAGGAGACCTTTACAATGCCCGGGCTGCACTGGAAGCGTTGCTGGAAAACTACGACGGCGACCAGAAGCTGGTTAGTGAGGCCAGAGAGAAACTCCAAACCATCAACAGCCTGATCAATCAGTCCAGCCGCCTGAATACCAGCCCGGAAGATGATGGCTTCATGGACACAGATGGTGGCCAGTAGCGACATCCTTAATGCCCTGTCAGACGGAAGGCAGGGCACTAAACCTTATTCCTCAGACTAAAAAATAGCGCATAGCCCGATGAAATACTGCAAGTTTATAATGTTCCTGCTGATTGGAGTTGCCTTTGCCCAACCTGCTTTGGCACAAGACCCGGACGACCTGCCTTCCGGCGAAATTGATATCATTAAAAGCTTCGATGCCCGCCTGGGCGATGCGGAGCGGTTTCGGGTAGACCCGGAATTGCCCCCCCTGGACACCTCCGCCCGCCGGCTGGAGTACGATGTGTTTTCCGGTACGCTGCCTGTAGAGTATCTGCCGCCAAAGATCAGGCCCCTCGCCATGAGGCGGGAAAAAACCGAAGAAGGCTACAACGGCTACATCAAAGCAGGCGGTGGTTTCCCAGCTGCTTTATTCGGGCAGGGGTATTACAACATTAACAATAACGACAACCTGAGCATTGATCTCTTCGCCAATCACCATTCTGCCAACAACGGGCAAAATGTCGAGAATCAGCGCTTCAGCAACAGCAACGGTGGCGTAGATGGGACCTACCACTTCGATCAGGGCTTTGCCGTCAATGCCCACCTTGAATACACCTCGAATACTGTACATTATTACGGCTACAATGAGGTGGCGGAGGCACTTGACGAGGTGATTACCTTCGACCCGGAAGAGGTACGGCAACGCTTCTCTATCTTTGACGGTCAGGCTAGTATTTACAATAGTGCCCGTACTGAGGCAGACTTCAACTACTACGCAGGCTTCAAAACCTACCTGATGAACGACAGCTATTCCCCTTCCCGGGAGAATGGCTTCGACTTGGTTTTCCGTGGCACCAAGTGGTTTGACGATACCCACCCGCTTTCGGTGGAAATACAGACCGACTTCACGAGCTACGATGATTCGGAAGGCGACCAAAGCCTGAACAACTTCTTCCTGCGGCCGAACTACACCTACCATGCCGACCGCTTTCGCGTGAAGCTTGGCTTTAACCTGGCTTCCAATGACGATAACTTCACCTTCTTCCCGGATATTGAGGCTACAGCCGTCATTCTGGAGGGCATCGTGAACGCCTACGTGGGCGCTGATGGTACTTTGCAGAAGAACAATTACCGTAGCCTGGCTACTTACAACCCATTTGTGGGCTCGCCCCTTCGCATTCGCAACACGTTGTATTACAGTTATTACGGTGGTGCCCGGGGCAATGTAGAGGGTATAGACTATGATTTTCAGGTTGGCTATCAGGCCGTTGATGACCTGGCCACTTTCCGGCTGCTCGATCCTTTCGATGATCATCCAAGGTTTGATGTCCTGTACCAGGATGGAAGTATCGTCACGATCAAAGGCTCCGTAACGGCTCCAATTTTTGAGGGCTTCAAGGCGATTGCGGCTTTCAGCCAAAACATATACACGCTTGAGGATGATCAGAAACCCTGGCATCTGCCGGCCCTTTCTGTCAATGCCGGGCTTCGCTACACTACGATGGAGGACCGGTTGACTGTTAAAGGGGACTTTTTCCTGGAAAACGGGGTGCCTTATCTGAACCCGGAGACCATGGAGGCAGACAACCTAAATGGCTTGTTTGACCTTAGCCTTGGCGCAGACTTCTTCTTTTCAGAAAAGTTTGGTGGGTTTATTCAAATCAACAACCTCGCCAACAACCGCCGGGAACGTTGGTTCCGCTACCCGATTTTCGGGATTAATGCTATGGCAGGGGTGATGTTCCGGTTTTAAGTGAGCAGCCCACAGGGTTAAATAAAAAACGGGCTGAAACTTCGGTTTTCAGCCCGTTTTTTATGCTGTACAACGGGGGTTAGCCACGCTGCTTCATCATCAGCTTTTCCTTTTGCTGAGCGAATTCTTCATCTGTGAGGATGCCCCGGTCGCGGAGCTTGCCTAACTCCACGATTTGTTCGAGCAGTTTATCGTTGGGAGCCGTTGCGGCATCTTTGGCGACAGGGGAGGGGCGGGGTGATTTTAACTCCAGTTCTTCCGATTCCTCCGGTGCCTCCAGCCCAAGTACCGGTAGCCGGTAGCCGTTGTCTACAAAAGCCTGAAAGGCCGGGCGGGAGCGCAAGAAAGCCAGGGCGTCGTGGTTATGGATTTTTTCTACCTGGTCAAAGCCGTATTCTACCGCCTCTTCCAGGTGCTGGAACGCAAGCTGTTCATCCTCCAGCATGGAATAAGTGGCCGCCAGGTTGTAGTGGATGGCCGCATTTTCGGGCTCAAGGCTCAGGGCTTGCTCAAAATCTTCAGCTGCCGCCTCAAAGCAGTAATCACGGAAGTTTTGGATGCCCCGCCGCTTTACGATTTCAAACTCAGATTGGTGGACCCTGCGGCGGCGGCTTGGTGCCGGGAAACGGTCGGTGTTTTGATAGTGCCTGCCATACCAATGGCGGTCTTTATCTTTATTGTAGCGGCGGTCAAAGTCCTCTCTGGGCATAGCGAAGAAGAGAACGGCATCCACAAGTGCCAGTATGGCAGGAGCGAGGACAAAAGGTACGCCCTCTTCAGCCGTAATTAAAATAGCAAAAAATGCAATTATCATGTATAGAATACCGAAAGCGCGTTGCCCCAGGTAAAACCGGTGCACGCCAAAAAAGCCAAAAATCAACGCCAAAAAACCTGCTACGTTCTTCTTCTTCATAGTTGGAATACTTTCAGAATTGTCCCGGTGTGCGGCACCGGATTAAACTAGCGTACAAAATATGGTATCACTTCGCCTTTTTCAACAACCTTATGCCAAGGGCGGTAGAAAATAGATAAACGCTGCTGTATTTATGGATATAAACCTTGAGCAACGTAAGGAAAGAAGCACGGGCTTACTTAACGGTTTAGTGCCCAGACCCACTGCCCGGACTGGTCGAAGTAGCCAATTTTATCACCCTTTTCCACGCGGTAGAGCCCTTCTCCTGCGTAGCTGATGTACTCATAATCAGGCTGCACCAACAGCTCGCCGTCCAGGCTGGCCAGCCCGTTAAAGCCCTGAATCCGGACCCGGGCGTACCCATCCCGGAAGGAGTCGATCTTGTCATAGCGGGGCGGGATGATCTCAATGCCTTTCTGGTTGATAATACCCCATTTCCCATTCACCTGTACGACCGCAACTCCGTATTGGAATTCGGTTGCTTGTTCGTAATAGCCATTATACGGACTGGCCTGTTCGGTAATGTAGTAAAACCGGTATTGTTCATCCCGTACCAGGCCTCGTCCTTCCTGGAAGTTGAGCAGACGGTCAAGACTAGGCTCGATGAGCATACTGCCGGATTGATCGATAAGTCCAGCTTTGCGCATACCCTTGTACACCACGGCACGGCCATCTTTGAAATCAAGGCATTTAGAGAAATCGCATGGGATAACCAGCCGCCCGGCCACATCTATATAGCCGCACTGCCCTTCCAGCTGAACTGCAGCCAGACCTTCTGAAAACGGGCTGGCTTTTGAAAAGCGGTCTTCTATGACCAGGTTGCCACGGATGTCAATATAACCGTACCCATTCTTTGTTTTGACAACAGCCAACCCTTCCCGGAATGGCTCGATGGATTTGAATTTTTGTTTGGTGACGGAGTTGCCCTGCTGATCAATCAGTTCGTAATGAACCGTGTGCCCCCCATCCTGTGCAATCGCAAGGCCGTTGCTGTCAAAGGCCTCGATATGGGTAAATCGCGGGCGCTGTAGATAGGCTCCGGTTACGTCAATCAAGCCATAGCTTTGATCTACCATGACCCGGGCGGTGCCATTTTGGAAATCATAAGCCCGGTCAAAATCCGGTTGGATCGCCATAGCGCCGGCTTCATTGATGTAGCCCATGCCATCGTCGGTTGCGACCCAGGCCAGCCCGTCGGAAAAACTCCCCACTCTGCGGTACTGCAAATCGATCATGATACGCCCCTGCTTATCCACAAAACCCCAACCTGAGCCCAGGCGAACGGCCGCCAGGCCCTGACTGAAGTTTTGAACTTCGCGGAAGCGGCAGGGGATGACTTCCATACCATCGGTATTTACGAAGCCCCAGAGCCCATTGCGGCGCACGGCCAGCCTGCCTTCGCTAAAGTACCCCAGTTCGTCGTACACAGCGCTGACTGTGATTTGCCCAAGGGTGTCCACCAGCCCATATTTGGGCTCTTTAATGTACACCCGGACCATCTGGTTGTCGGTGTTCTCCATAAATTGTACACCATCGTACTCACACGGGAGGATGATCTTCGCATCCCGGTTGACCATGCCCCACTTGTCGTGGCATGCCACAATACCAACCTGATTGACAAAGTCTTTGGCAAAAGTATACTGCGGAGGCACAACGACTTGTCCTTCCTGATCAAGGTAGCCCCATTCACAACCTTCACAGATAAGGTTGGCCTGCGCCTTAAACTCAATATCATATTGCGTATAATCCTGCATAATGCTAGGAGAAGCCAATGCTCTCAGGTAGTCGCGAATAAGCCCAAGGTGCAGCTCCGCATCCGTGTTGCCAGACAATTGCCCGCTGAAGCTGAAACGGGCAACGCCATTGACAAAATGCCCGATGTAGGCCAGGTCCCGCCGGGCAATCCGTCCGGTCTGATCAATCAGCCCATGCCTGCCATTGCTAAAAACACAGCGGGCCAAGCTTCCGCCCTGCCTAAAATCATTCAGGCGGATGTCCAGAAACTCCAGCTCTGTGACCATCAGCCCAATTTCATTGTTGACAATGCCGTAGGTGCGGTCGAACCGGAATCGGGTACGGTCAAAGCCTACAGTATGGGACTGAGGAATGCCAACCAAAGTGAGCCCCAGGTCATGCTCCACCTGTACGTAAGAAAACATGGGCTCAATCTGAACGCTCCCGTCACTCAGGCGGCGCAGCCCCCACCGGTCTTCCTCTGGTGCATAAAACCATTCGAAATACTTAAGGAGCTGACTGTTTTGAGTGGATGCTTCCAACTCGCCTTCGGAAGCCCGCTTTGATTCACCCCCTATTTTCACCTGAAAATGTTGCTGTAGCTGATTAGCGTCCCGCAGGTAGCCATCGGCGTCGAAAGTAAGGAGGGTAAGCTGTTCGCCCCCGGTCGGGCTTTCGGTATAAGCCCTGGCTTGCTGTTGCTCAAGCACAATGCGGTGGTAAGCAGGCGCAACGATCTCCTTTCCATTAATATGGACCAATCCAAATAGCCCGTCTTTTTTTACCACACAAAGTTTGTTCTTCAGGGGCGCTATATAGTCGTAGGCCATAGGGATAAGCAGTTCACCTTCCTTGTTGGCAACGCCCCACTGCCCATCCTGATTGACCCGGAAGTGGTTGCGGGTATAGGGTTGGATTTCATGGTAGGCTGGCGCAAAAACTTCCTGTCCGCACCAGTTGATGAGCCCCAGGCGGCGGTTGTCTTTTACAATCAGATAGCGTGGGGAGAAACTGTAGTAATCGTGATGCCAGTTGGGCGTGATCACCCGGTTGCAATAAAGGCTAAAGACTTTGTTGCCTTTTTCGCTGCTGAGTTTGATATACCCTTCATCAATTTTGCTATAGCTCTTAAATTCATTGGGGATTCGCTCAATACCGTAAAAATCTACTGCCCCCCAGTGATTGTCTTCTTTGAAGAAAAACAGACTGTCTTGGTAAACTTGAATATCTTCCGCCCGGTTGGCAATGATCTGCCGCCCGGTACCGGAGAGCAGGCCCAGTTGCTGATTTTTGCGGGTCAGGAAAAACGTTCCGCCAAAGGACTTGATTTCGTCGTATTCCGGAGGTGCGAGACGATGCCCAAACTGATTGGTGAGCCCCCATTTGCCCTTTTTCTGGAAAGTAAGGAAGTTTGGGCGAACGACGTGGACCCGCTCGTATCCTTTTTCTAAAATGACTTTGCCGAATAGGTTGACGACCATCCAGGCTTCGTTGTCCATAACCGCGATCAGCGTGGAGTCCAGTACTTTGATGTCCTCGTACCGGGGTTCCAGGATCCGCCGCCCGTTGTCACCGAGCAGCCCAACCTTGCCCTCAAACTGCATGACGGCATAGCCAAACTGCTTAAATTCGCCAATAGCATCATAAACCGGAGCCTGTACCAGCTCACCGGAGGCATCAATCAGCCCCCATTTGTTGTCCTTCTTGATCGGGAAATACCGCTGCCCAGGCAGTGAGCCACCAAATAGCAGTAAAGAGATCAGGATGAAAAACAGGCGCATAAGCAAAAGGTGGAAATGTCGTTTAGAATTTGATGATGTTTTTATAAAAGGTTTTCTTTGGCGGGGAGGGTTGGCATTTAAACGCGAAATTGAGGAATTAATTTTACATTTAAATGTTTGCGTTTTCACTCAGGTGCGTTTTGTTATATATGAAGAAAAACAAAAAGTGTCTGTTGTCGCAAATATACACTTTGATTCCAGTTTTTTGCGTATATAAGGGGCAGTGCCCTTCCCCCAGGCTTGAACAATTCATGAATTTTATACATTTGCAGTCATAAAAGCGCTTTGTACCAATAAAGAACTATGCCAAAGAACTTACTTATAGTAGAGTCGCCAGCCAAGGCGAAAACCATAGAAAAGATACTCGGCAAGGATTTTACCGTCAAGTCGAGCTTCGGTCACGTCCGCGATTTAGATAAGCGGGGCGGGGCAGTGGATATTGAGAATGACTTTGAGCCCAAGTATGTCGTTTCGTCCGACAAGAAAAAGGTAGTCAAGGAACTCAAGGACCTGGCCAAAAAGTCGGATGAAGTCTGGCTTGCAACGGATGAAGACCGCGAAGGGGAAGCCATTTCCTGGCACTTGTGCAAAGTGCTTGGGCTTGATGAAGCTTCAACCAAGCGGATCGTCTTTCGGGAAATTACCAAGCCGGCTATTCAAAAGGCCATTACGCAGCCACGCACGGTGGATGTAAACCTGGTCAATGCCCAGCAAGCCCGGCGGATTCTGGACCGCCTGGTAGGATATGAACTATCCGAAATCCTTTGGAAAAAGATCAAAGGCAAGCTATCTGCCGGCCGGGTCCAATCTGTAGCAGTCAAGCTACTGGTGGAAAGGGAGCGGGAGATTATGAACTTTGAGCCTTCACCGTTTTTCCGGGTCAATGCGCTTTTTGATGTAAAAAATGAGCAGGGGAAATCCGTAAAACTAAAGGCGGAGAACCCATCCCGCTTTTCCACCGAGAAAGACGCGGAGCAGTTCCTGCAGCAATGCCGGGAAGCGGTGTTCAGCATCACGGATATTGATGTGAAGCCGCTCAAGCGCCGCCCAACCGCACCTTTTACCACTTCCACCCTGCAACAGGAAGCCAGCCGTAAGCTGGGTTTTAGCGTGCAGCGGACCATGAGTGTGGCACAGCGGCTCTACGAGGCTGGGCATATTACCTATATGCGTACGGACTCCGTAGCGCTGAGTGAAGTCGCACTGAAGAGCATTGCCAAGGAAATCGAACATCTGTACGGCTCCCAGTATTTGAAAACACGCCGTTATAAAGGCAAATCTGCATCCGCACAAGAGGCGCACGAAGCCATTCGCCCTACCTATATTAACCGGCAAAATGCTTCCGGCAACCGGGACGAACAGCGTTTGTACGAACTCATCTGGAAACGGACCATCGCTTCCCAGATGTCCGATGCAGAACTGGAGAAAACCATTGTTAAAATCGGCATTAGCACCGTGCCGGATGCTTACCTCAAAGCGGAGGGCGAAGTGTTAAAGTTTGATGGTTTCCTGAAGGTCTATCTGGAGTCTACCGATGACGAAGACGAAGATCAGGAAGCAAAGGGCATGCTGCCGCCGCTGAAGGTGGGGCAGGACCTCAACCTCTTCAACATGACAGCCATTCAGCGGTTTACCCGCCCGCCATCCCGGTACACGGAGGCCGCACTGGTGAAGAAGCTTGAGGAGCTGGGTATTGGCCGGCCGTCCACCTATGCACCTACCATTAGCAAAATTATGGAGCCGGAGCGTGGCTATATCGTTAAGGAAACCCGGGACGGGACCGAACGGGCCTATCAGCTCCTAACCCTTACCAAGGCAGGCGAGATAAAAAAAGAAACCCTGACGGAGATGACGGGCGCGGTTAAGAACCGCCTGTTTGCCACCGATATGGGCATTACAGTAGCCGATTTCCTGAGCGAGCACTTCAAGGAAATCATGAACTACAGCTTCACGGCTGATATTGAGAAGCAATTTGACTCCATTGCTGAGGGTAGCAAGGAGTGGACCAACATGCTAAAGGCATTCTATGGGCCTTTCCACGAAACAGTGGAACAAACACTGGAAAATGCTGAACGCCCTACGCGGGAGCGGGTGCTTGGTAAAGATCCCGAGTCTGGCCGCACGTTGCTTACCCGCATGACCCGCAACGGCCCCGTAGCGCAAATCGGTGCGCCCGATGAGCTGGAAGAGGACGAGAAGCCCAAGTATGCCAACCTCCGTCATGGGCAGTCTATGGAGACCATTACTTACGAAGAAGCACTCAAGTTATTTGAGCTGCCCAGAGACATTGGTGAATACGAAGGAGAGCCAGTCCAAATCGGCGTTGGCCGTTATGGGCCCTATGTTCGTATGGGAGAGAAGTTTTTCGTTTCCATCCCAAAAGACGAAGACCCGTTGGAGCTTTCTCAAGAGCGCGCTTTTGAGCTGATTAAAGCCAAGCTGAAAGAAGATGCGCCCGTAGGTACTTACAAAGGCAAGCCGATTACCAAAGGCAAAGGCCGGTTTGGCCCCTTCCTGAAATACGATGGCTTGTTTGTGAATGTGCCCCGGAAATACGACTTCGACAATATCTCGCTTGAGGATATGCACGAGCTGATCGAGAAGAAGATCGAGAAAGAAGCCAACCGCTATATCCACCGTTGGGACGAGGAGAAAATATCCGTAGAGAATGGCCGTTGGGGGCCTTTCATCCGCTTTAAGCGCAAGAACGTCAAAATCCCAAAGGTGGATGGCGAGCGGATGACCTCGGAGGCGGCTAAAGACTTGACGCTGGAGCAGGTGAAAGCCATCATTGAGGCAGAGTTGCCTGGCTCGTTTAAGGAAACGAAGAAAAAGGCCGCCAAGAAAAAGGCACCTGCGAAGAAAAAAACGACCACTGCAAAAAAGAAAAAGTAGCCCCTCAGGCCTTCTTCTTGAAAGACCAGGTCAGGTGCATTTTGCAGACCACATCACCATGGGTATTACGCCCGGTGGTCAGTACGGTAACATCCTGCCCGGTACCGGTGGCTATTGCCCGGTCCACGGCAGCGTTGATTTCGGCACCCGCATTACAGGTAAACGTAGTGCGGGTGTCGGCTTTTTTGATAAATGTGGCTTCGAATCCTGTAATCAGCATGGAAACCCTGCCTTTCCCGGTAAGGGCCAGCAAGGCTAATGTGCCGGTGGAAAGCTCTGCCGCTCCGCTTAGTGCGGCGAAGTAAGTGGACCGGAAGGGATTTTGAGTTGTCCAACGGTAAGGGATACTGACCACGCAGGAATCTGTATCGCAGCGGTCTACCCGGATGTCCCAAAACCAGCAGGAGGGCAGTTGTTTTAGGAAAAACAGGCGCATTTTCCAGGAGGTATTGAAGTCGCGCAGCCGTTTTTGAACAGGCAGGGTGGTATTGGAAGCAGGCTTAGGGGATGCATTGGTGGCCATAGCAGCACTTTTGTTTAAAGGTGTTAGCACAAGGCTATCTGATAGTCAGTTCATTATCTGGATCAGTGCCATGAGAATAAGTCTCAAAGTACGAAAAAGCCCGGATAGTCAAGGGGCTTAACTTTGCCATTTTGCGGCCAAAAGCTTCTGATAGCTGCATAAAATCACTACATTTGGGCATCCATCACAAACCATATTAATAGCGCATGAACCTTCACGAATACCAAGGAAAAGAATTGCTGAAGAGCTATGGCGTAGCCATACAGGAAGGCCTCGTAGCCAATACCTTAGACGAGGCAGTCGATGCTTACGGAAAGATCAAAGAAAAAACAGGCTCCGGCTTTGCTGTAGTCAAAGCTCAAATTCATGCCGGCGGCCGCGGCAAAGGCGGTGGTGTTAAGCTGGTGAAAAATGAGGGCGATCTTAAGGAAAAGGCAGACGCTATTCTGGGCATGATGCTGAAGACCCCGCAGACGCCGGGTGGAATGGAAGGACCGGGCAAGCTGGTCAAGAAAATCCTGGTCGCCGAAGATGCATATGTGCCTTCTCCCGACGAGTGCGACGAGTTCTATGTTTCTGTCCTTATGGACCGGGAGAAAAAGTGCAATGTCATTATCTACTCCACTGAAGGGGGCATGGACATTGAAACGGTAGCAGAGGAAACACCGCACCTGGTGCACAAAGAGTACATTGATCCCACGCTTGGCCTGCAAGGCTTTCAGGCACGTAAAATTGCGTTCAACCTCGGCCTGAGCGGAAAGTCGATGAAGGAAATGGTGAAGTTCATCAGCTCCCTGTACAAAGCTTTTGTAGGTGCAGATGCCTCCCTGTTCGAAATCAACCCTTGCCTGAAGACTGGAGATGATCGGATCATTGCCGTAGACTGCAAAGTGACACTCGATGACAACGCATTGTTCCGTCATCCTGATCTCGCTGAGCTTCGCGATACTGATGAGGAAGACCCAACCGAAGTGGAAGCTAAAGAGTACGGCTTAAACTACGTTCAGCTGGATGGCAACGTGGGCTGTATGGTAAATGGCGCGGGCCTGGCTATGGCGACGATGGATATCATCAAGCTTTCCGGTGGCGAACCCGCCAACTTCCTTGATGTCGGGGGTACCGCTGATGCCAAGCGCGTGGAACAGGCTTTCCGCATTATCCTTAAAGATCCGGAAGTCAAAGCGATCCTCATCAATATTTTTGGTGGTATCGTCCGTTGTGACCGTGTTGCACAGGGCGTTGTGGATGCCTACAAAAACATGGGCAATATCGACGTGCCGATCATCGTCCGTTTGCAGGGCACCAATGCAGATGTCGCTAAAAAACTGATAGATGAGTCAGGCCTTGCCGTGAAATCTGCTATCCTTTTACAGGAAGCAGCAGACCTGGTGAAAGAAGCTGTGGCTTAAAATAGAGGTTCTTCCTTGCGGAGAATAATTAACTGATAAACAGCCGGATACTGCTTGATTGTGGTATCCGGCTGTGTTTTTGAAAACCATTTTTAGGAATCGCTGTTTCCTGTCTAAACCGAAAAGCTATGTTTGGACTATTCAAGAAAGACCCAGTCAAAAAACTGGAGAAAAAGTACTTAAAGCTAATGGAAGAGGCGATGGAAATCCAGCGAGGAGGTGACATTAAAGCCTATGCCCAAAAGTCTGCCGAGGCGGAAAAAGTTGCTGAAGAAATCGAACGCCTTAAAAGCGAAAAATAATAACCGGGCTTAGCTTTAAGCCTGGAGAATTCAAAAAAATGTATGGTGATACCGTCTTTTAGGAGAAGTTATTTTGTAAGCCATTAGACAGATTTACGTTTATTTCATTGTTGGTCACACAAGGCTTTGAAAAGTCAGGTGCAGTGCTTACATTTGTAACATTATAATACGAAATGCGAAAGCATCTAGAATAAATCCAAGCTCTTTCAAGTATGCACATCTAAACCACTCACTGTGGTACTGACAGTATGCACAAAACAGTAACCGTCAAAGTATTGGGTTGCTTGTTCAATTCAAATCTTTTCAAGGTCGCTGTTTTTGTTTTCTAATTGAAGCTGTCATATTTAATTGCAGCATTAAGCATGAAGACATTTATGCACCTGGATGAATTTAAGAAGAGCTGCGGGTACTTTCAAGCTTACAGGCTAGGATTACCTTGCAGGCTTCACTACTCACCGGTGAATAAAGGTATACTTACGATTATTCCCTCCTTACCTAAACGTATATCGTCTCCACGCACGTAGTTGCTGCTCATTATAACTCAATGTTAGGTACAGATAGGATATCTGTGTCCACATTTCACTTTGCTTCAATACAGGCAATTGCCCTATTGGAGGTTCAAATTTTTTATCCACGGATAAAGAATTGGTGTGGATCCAAATACGGTTGCATTAACATCGGCAATGCAAAGTGTTGTCCTTGGATAGGTGTGCCTGGCTGGAAGGTATATGTGTTCCTTCAGGCTTTTAAGCGGCATTATATCTAAGGTTGCTAAGAGATGCTAACATAGTATCTCTAAATACTAATAGTATGCACATTTACAGCTCACCTCGATTAGAAATCATTTGATGCAAAAACCAAATGAATGAAGGGAGCAGGTAAACTTTAAAACCTCTTTTGCGGACATTGAACTTAATGGTCATAAGACCTAATAATATACCTATGCCTATATATGACCTATGGGCATAAGCAAACGCTAAACAATCACAAACCTCAATTCTTATGAATTACACTAACACTTTTTTTCGAAGGCGGAAGCCTGAGGAAAGTATCTTGTTTACAAGATGCTATCAGGCGATTCCTCTTCCACGGCAGGTAGATTCCCTACTACACTCGGCGTGGAGACCAGTTGCCTTCATCCTGTTGTTCGCTTTTTCAACAGGCAGTTTGGGCGCACAAACGCTGCTTAAAGCCTGGGATTTTGGTGGAAATAGTGGTGATGAGGTCTCAGTATTGGCTACCACCAATGCTTCGGGAATCAATGCCACAGCCGGCGATGTTAGACGTGGAGGCGGTCTCAACACGGATGGTACACCAGCACGAGCCAATACCTTTACTGCTCGTAACTGGGATGGCTCCAACCTGGCAATAGCAAGGGGCGCTGCTGACTACTACAAAATCACGATTCGCCCCAGCAACGGAAACTGCATGACCCTCACCGAGCTAAAGCTTTATTTGGGTACTTTCATGGGAGCCCCTATCCCTAACGCTGTAGTTTACAGTGATGCCGGAGGCGATAATTTTAACACTCCGTTGGCCACTTTTTCCGTTTCGGGGGTTGGTCAATACACGGTACCACTCACGGGTCCTGGTTTTGAACAGGTAACCGGAGCAGTATCCTTTCGGGTGTATGGTTTTCACGATGGCAGTCAGAGCGCCTTTGATCAGCTTTGGCTTGGGAATACCGCAGACAATGGAGTTGATGATATTGAATTCTACGGTTATGTAGGGCCGACACCGGGCACATTGAGTACTGTCGTTTTTGATGACCCACATTGCTATGGAGAGTCTCAAAATACCCTGCGGCGTCTGCAGGTTGGCGGTGCCAGCCTGAACACGGATGAAGTTGTTGTCTGGCGTATTGTCAATTTCACACCTTTCCCTGGCAGTGATACGCCGGCGTTTAGCAGTGGTGAATACACGCAGGCAGACAATTCGGCCACCAATGATGAATTTGCCATTTTTAATAATGGCTTCAGTTTCCGGCCTTCCGAACTGGCTACCGGTGTGAATAATATGCCGCTTTATGGCACGTATGAGCTCGAGGCCTTCATTCGCAACACGGAAACCGGTTGTGAAGGTGGTGTGCTGTCGGGGCTAACCAAAACCATTAACCAGGTGCCAAACATTGGTATTCAGCCTTTTGCACAAAACCCCTTTAATGCCGTGTGCCTTGGAGAGGAAGCGCGTTTTCTGGCTTCTCCTGCCGCTGCCGGCAGTGCAATGACTCCGGCTGTTCAGACTTACAAATGGTCTTTCTCTGGCTCCCCATCCGTTATGGATTTCGGGCAGACGGCTGCAGATGGGCTTACAAAACGTAATCAGGGTGCTACTTACAGCATGACAGACCTCGGGACGCAGACCGTTGATCTTGATGTGACCTTTGTAAATGGTTGTACTTCGACCGCGCCTACGCATACCATTACGGTGAATGATAACCCCAGCGATGCTTTCCGTCTTGCGGGTACATATGTGACCTTTCCCTTCATGGAGTCGCTGGATTTTGATAACGACCACAACGCCTGCCCCGGCGATGTATTCGAATACGGGACAGAAGCAAATACAGCAAGCATTAATACCGTAAGCTGGACCCTCTCCGGCGGTGGCAATATCCTTGCCGGTGAGAATGCCCGCAATATTCAAATTGAATGGACAACGCCGGGAACCTATACCCTGTCTTTCCAGGTGACGAATATTGCGACCGGCTGCACCGCTTCCAACTCTCTTGAGGTGACGGTACAGGATGCGCCGTCGATCACAATTGGCTCTTTTGGTGGCAATCCATTCGATGCGCTTTGCCCGGACGAGCAGGGCGTATACCTGGCTTCCATTTCTTCTTCGGGCCCTCCGCCGGTGGCCAATTATTCCTGGACATTCAGCAGTAATGCCAGTAGTCCGGTTACAGAACCAGGTGCAGGAGGCAGTGGCGGCACCGGCCAGTTGGCTACCGATGGTACTCCACGCCGTATTGGTGCGACTTGGGCTAACCCGGGCGCAGAGTCTGTCAACCTTGATGTCACCTACGTTAACGGTTGCGCTGTGAGTGCGCCTCAGCTGGATGTGGCGATTAATACTCCACCGAGCAATATGTTCCGTTCGGCAGGCACTTTCGTTAGTTTCCCATTCAGTGAAGACTTGGATTTTGATGCAGATCACAACGCCTGTCCTGGCGATGTATTCGAATACGGAACAGAAGCTAATACGGCCAGCATCAATACCGTAAGCTGGACACTTTCCGGCGGAGGTAATATCCTGGCTGGCCAGAACGCACGCAATATTCAGATTGAGTGGACAAAACCGGGAACACATACCCTGTCTTTCCTGGTCACAAATATTGCGACCGGCTGCACCGCTACCAATTCCCTCGAAGTAACGGTACTGGATGCGCCGGCAGTAACGATCAATTCCTTTGGTCAAAACCCATTTGACGAAGTATGCGAAGGTGATCAGGCCATCTTTTTGGCATCGATCTCCTCTTCCGGCCCGCCACCGGTAGCCAATTACAGCTGGAGCTTTTCCGGCAGCCCTGCTGAAGATCCGGGCGCAGGCACAGGAGGCACTGGTCAGTTGGCATTGGATAATACCCCACGGCGTATTGGTGCCACCTGGGCTGATGCCGGCTCAGAGTCGGTAGATCTAATGGTAACTTATGACAATGGCTGCTCAGTAGATGCGCCAACTCACACGGTAACAGTCAACCCGTTGCCAACAGTTGCAATTCAACAGTTTGCAGGCAATCCCTTTGCGGAGGTGTGCTCTGGTGAGACTGGCGTTTACCTCGCGAATCTGGGCAATCCTACTCCCGGAGGAAACGTAAACACCTATAGCTGGAGTGTGAGCCCTGCAGCACCAATTACTCTTGCCGGACAGTCAGGTGACGTGAGTGGGCGCCGCCGGGCTGAGATTGCATTCCCACCAAATATGGGCACAGCTCCGGTATCTTATACTGTAGAACTGACGATTGAAGATGCCAATGGCTGTGTGAATACCGCTACTCAGGTGGTAGAGGTACGCCCGGAACTGAAGCTGGCTTTCGACTTTAAAAACCCTCCAGGTTTTGCCAACAATGAGATTTGCAACGAAGGTACTGTAAATATCGACCTTGACGTCTTGCCAGAGCAGGTGGGGCACTTCAACGAAGGAACTGATTTCGAAATCCGCAACGTTATCGTGCGGCACCGCGAAGGCAGCTCTGGCAGCTTTACCAATGGCTATGGTCCCGTAAACGGTGGCACACTGAATGGCGGAGATGTTATCTCCGGAGTGAATGAGACACTATCTCATAGTGAGGAAGTGCCAGTATTCATACAGTATAATTTTGTTTTGGAAGACTTGATCTGCGGCACGCAGGATTTCCGTTCTGTGGTCGTTGAGGTTCGCCCGCAGCTAAAGCTGGCGTTTGACTTTTCTGCTCCTCCCGGCTTTGCCAACAACGCCCTCTGCAATGGCAGCACCGTTGATATTGGTGTAGACGCCCTGCCTGCTCAGGCAGCCCTTTACGGATTGGGCAGTGATTATCAGGTGGAAGTAGTAGTGGTACGCCACCGGGTAGGTAGCACAGGTGGCTTCACCAATGGCTATGGCCCCATTATGGATGGTACATTGAGCAATGGCGACGTGATCACTCAAATCAATGAGTCCCTGTCGCATGACGAAACGGCTTCCGTATTTGTACAATATAATCTGGTGTTGAAAGACCTGAAATGTGGCAGTAATGACTTCCGGTCAGTGGTAGTGGAGATCAAGCCACAACCAAAAATCGGTTTTGTCTTCAATAACCCACCGAGTGCTTTCTGCCCGAATTCAAATGAAATTTGCAACGGAGATGAGGTGAACTTTGACCTCGTATCTGAAGCAGATGGGCTGGTGGAAGGAACGGACTTTGAGTTCCGCTTACTCGGCGCAGCTTACAAAATAGGCGGTGACTGCCAGGGCAGTGGCTATACCAATGGCTACGGACCAGTAAGCGGCGGCATCTCCGGCGGCACTACGCTGTCTGATTATGTAGCAACGCTCAGCCATAGCGAAACGGATATCGTTTGGGTCCGTCTAAGCTTTGTAGCAGAGGATCTATCCGGCTGTGGCAATGATGATTTCCGCAGTGTTTGGGTAGGCGTATGGCCTTCACCAGCGGGTACAATCAGCAATTCTGGTCCGGTATGTGCCAATGCGGATGCCTTCCTGACTTTCGAAGGTACAGTTGGCCAGCCGCCTTACGAGGTTGCTATTGCTGAACTTAATGGTGGCAACTATACCTCCGCTGGTGCTGGTAACGGTAATCCGTTCTGGACCCTGCAGGGACTGGACCCCGGTTCTTACACTTATACGCTGACCGCCATCCGGGATGCCAATGGCTGTGAAACTACAGGATTGAACCAGCAAACTACCGTAGTAGTGTTGCCTGAACCTGTGATTAGCTGCCCCGAGAGTATTACAGTACAAACCAGCAATAATGGTACTGGTGATTGCACAGCTTCAGCGAGTTGGACCAATCCAACTGAAAGTGCTGGTGCATGCGCGCCAATTACACTAACCACTAGTATTGATAATGGCACACCGCAAACAGTCGTACAGGGGGAAACCTTCGCAACTACCCTGAGCGGTGGTGAGCATACCGTTACTTATTTAGTGACAGATGGCAACAACAACCAGGACAATTGCAGTTTCACCGTAACGGTTGAAGATGACGAGCGCCCATCCAGTATCGCACTGCCTGATGTCGTTCTGACAACAGAGGAAGATGGTGCTGAATGCCCCGGTGTTGCCAATACCAGCCTGGTCGTTGATCAGGTTAATCCGATTGCCACCGCAGCGGATACTTGGAGCTACTTCGTGCACGGCGTGGAAATTGACGGTTTCAATGACATCACCGACAATTGCAGCGATCCATCAGACATTGAAATCTTTGTTTGGGAAATCAACGAGATTTCCACTGATGCTTGCGAAAGCAGCTTCAAGGTGTTCTTCCGCTATTACGATGAGGCCGGCAACTGGCGTCAGCGTGGTAAGGAATTTACTATTGTCGACGATACCCGCCCGAGCAGCATCGCTTTGCAGGACATGACTTTCACCACCGATGAGGGTGCAACCTGCCCCGGATCAGCAGATACCGATCTGGTAGTTGACCAAAGCAACCCGATTGCTACGGCAGCGGATAACTGGAGCTTTACCGTACACGGCAACACCGTACAGGGCTTCAATAATATCACCGACAATTGCAGTGATCCTTCTGAAATTGAAATCTTCGTTTGGGAAATCAACGAAATCGCTACGGGTGACTGCGAGAGCAGCTTCAAGGTGTTCTTCCGTTACTTCGATGCCTGCGGTAATTTCCGTCAGCGCGGACAGACCTTTACGATTCAGGACAACACCAAGCCGGACTTCAACAAAGGTGGGTTCTCTGAGGAGTTCACGCTGACTACAGAGGAAGGTGCGGACTGCCCGGCCAACGCCACCGTAGACGGCCTGGAAACAGGCGACGTACTGACGCCAGGCGTACCTGCCTCCTTTACGGTAGCGGGTGTAGGCTTTACTACACCAACGGACATGGTAAGCGACAACTGCGTAGCGCAGAGCGACCTGCTGCTGACCGT
>NZ_JALEGS010000054.1 GCF_022763345.1 Phaeodactylibacter sp. | reverse complement strand
GGAATTTTTATAAGGCCCAAGTATCGGTTCTTTGTCTCTTCGACCAGCACACACGGCTACGACTGCCACAATGCTTTAGTGTACGGAGAGGTGCTTGGCGACCACAAGACACTGCACTTATATTATGCTTATGATGATGAGGCGGGGAACCGTGTACGGGAACGGTTTGTCGGGGTAAAGGATCAATGATTACTGCTCCCTGGCTTGGGTGCCGGGGAGCTAATTCTTAACCCACCTTTCTGTATGTACTTTAGTAACTGCCCCTTCGCATGCGAAGGGGCAGTTACTAAAGTACATATATTACATCATGAAAAACAAGATTTATTCTTCTTTTCTGGTTATTGCCCATCATGCTTTTGGTTACGAGACTTTAAAGATATTTTTCTAAATATGTGAAAGTTTCGAGTGTCTTGAATTTCTTAACTGTAGGAAAATCAAATAAAGTGGAGTGTTCTACAATCATAGCTTCAAAATCATGTTGGGCTAAATTCCTTATTCAGAAATGATGATCAACTTTTATAGCAGATACTTAGGGTTAATCTCCTTATTGTATTTATGCACTATGTGTACTAATGACAGCGACCGGGAGTACTTAGGTGCCGGAGCATGTATAATCGATACAACAAGTATCATACAAGTGAATTCTCCTGCTATCACACCGGTATACGGAATTACCCAGCAGCTTAAACCAAATCGGTTTATTGCTTATACCCCTATTATTCATTCCATTGACTGGGTAGATTTGTCCAATAGTAATTCGCCGCTCACCAAGCGGTTACAGCTGTTGCATGAAGGGCCAAAAGGTATCGACAATGTCAAAGACATTTATTTCCATAATTCTGATACCATTTTTGTTGCATGCGCATACCATCTTTTTTTCATCGATTCGGAAGGCACGATTATTCGTAAAATCCCTATTAATCAATCGTCAAGTCCTTTGAAGGGTATTGACTTTTCAAGTGTAACTTTGTATGCTCATAAAAAGAATGGGACGGGCATTCATTATTACCCCAAAGAAAAGTCATTGTACATCCCTTGCAAGGCTAGCCGATATGACCAATTTACCATTCCAGATCACTATGAAGTGCCCATTTTGGCAAAGTGGGACATTTCAAACGACTCCGTAACGATACTTGACCTTAAATACCCGGATAAATTCAGGCAACAATCCTACGGATTGCTCAACCGGCCTAATATTTCCTATACTGCAGACAAAATCGTGTATAACTTCAAAGTCGATTCAGATATCTATGTTTATGATTTGAAGACCCAAAAGGTTATAACGCACAAGTGCCCAAGCCAGCTCGTCGACGATGCGGAGCCTTTTTTAGTCAGGGGAACGGTATCGAGAGATCCGGAAGCCTTAATGAATCATCTACGGGGCAATCCAGACTATGGGGTGGTTATTTTCAATCCTTATCGTAATGAATACTATCGAAGTTTATTGTTTCCCGATGACTTTTCTGTAGGCAGAAAGCAACTTAAAAAGATGTCTCTTATGGTCCTCTCGCCAGAATTCAAAGTCAAAAAGGAAATCATTCTACCGAAAGGCACCGTTTCGTTTATGACCAGAGTTTTTACAGAACAAGGCGTATTGCTGCCAGTGCTGAGTGATGACGAGGATATAAAGCTGTATAGGCACTTGAAACTCACTTGTGCCTGAGCGCAATACCAAAGGGTCAATCTTCATATTCTTATGGAGCTAATCTTAAGATTGCCCTTAAAAATAATGATGAATAGATGAAAAACTGCTGTTATATATTTTTAAGCCTGCTGCTACTAATTTCGCTCAGCGCTTGTGCTCCAGACGCTTCCGGCGTAAAAACAAACACCTGCACAATTGACTCCACCCAATTGGTAAAAATACCGATGAGCAGCGAAATGATTAATTCCTACAAGGCGACCCAATTGATCGAACAAGAGGGCCGTGAAAAAATGGTAGCCTATAATGATGTCATGCATGGTATTGATGTGATTGACCTGGAACAAAAAGCAATGACTGATTTTGTTCGGCTGAAGAAAGAAGGGCCTGAGAAAATTGCCAAGGTCAGAGGCTTTTACTACGTCAACAAAGATTCGGTTTTTGTTTTCACTGACTTCAAAATCTTCCTCATCGATATGGAAGGAGACTTTAAACAGGTGATTGAGGTGAACTCGGAACGATCGAGGATTGAGGGGATTGACTTTTCAGAGTATGTTCTTGGTGTGAATCAGAAGAAAGGAAGGCCCGTGTATTTTGATCGCAACACGAATTTCCTCTATTTCCCACTGAGGTATCATCGGTATGATCGATACACTATACCTGAGCATTATGCCCGCGAAAACAGTCTTTGCGGCAGACTGAATATCAATACTTTGAAGTTCGAAAAATTGGATATTCATTACCCGGATATTTTCCGGGAAAAGAGCTTTGGCTTAATGAGTAGCCCAAACTTTCTTTTTCTGGAGGACAAGATTATTTACAATTTCAAAACGAGCAGCAAAATATATGTTTACGATATAGCGTCCGGAAAAACAGCGGTCAAAGAAGCCCCATCCGCCTATGCACCTAAGGAAGCGGAAGCCTACTATGGCAGTACCGGAGCTGGTGATGAACAGATTCACCATGTTACAAACAATCCGGAATACCGGGAGTTAAAATACATCCCGGAGCGACGTCAATATTACCGGGCGGTAATCAATACCCATCCAACTGAAGCTCTAAAAAAGGCTTCTTATTTTACCGTGATGGACGAGCAATTTAATGTGCTGACTGATTTTGAGTTACCTCCGTACCATTTTCCAATTGGAGCTTTGCCTTCAAAACAAGGGCTAATGTGTTACGTAACAAACGTGTCTGAGCAGGCCACTGCATTCAGGGTATTTCGTACGCAATGTGATTGATTTTCTTATATTTACTTACCTGAGTGTAGCGCAATGAATTGGGTGAAGCTCAGTTCAGCGCTTTTCTACCGCGTTTTTCTTAAATGAAACCAATTTTATGTGATAAAAAAATGGTTTGTCCTTCTTTCAGTAGGGCACATTTTGTGCCAATGTGCGCCTTCCTCCGGTAACTCCCCTGAGACAGGTGGCACTATGCCTGCTTCTCCCAATCGCGAGCAGCTAGCAGGAGCAGTTGTGCGCACGGAACCCGTAGTGCGCAAAGATTTCGTTGTCCAGGTTTTTTCCAGTGGAACATTGACGGCAACCCGGCAGGCAGATATCCAAGCCCAAGTCTCCGGCAGCCTTCAGGAGTTATTCGCCCGGGAAGGGCAGCGGTTTAAAAAAGGAGCGGCATTGGCGGTGTTGGATTCCACGGCTTTGATGCTGGAACTGGAAAAAGCTAACCTACAGCTGAAAGAAGCCATTTACAACAAAGACGATCAACTGGTGATGCAAGGTGGCACCTGGGGGGTAGATACCTCGGTCAATGCAGAAACCTTTGACAATATCCTGATCCGCAGTGGGCTAAGCAATGCCCGGCATACCATCAAAAAATTGAAGTACGAATGGTCCCAAATGGTCATCAGCGCTCCTTTCGACGGTATCGTAGCTGACGTTGCAGTAAAACCTTTCGAACAACTCACGGGTCAGACTACGATTTGTCGTTTGATAGATCCTGAAAGCTTTGTAGCTGCCTTTCAACTTCTGGAAAAGGATGCTATGGATATTTCCATTGGGCAGCAGGTAAGCTTAAGCCCTGTTGCAAGGCCCGGCTTGCGGCTGAAGGCACAAGTTTCACGGATCAACCCGGTGGTCAGCAGCAGTGGTTTGATCCGCATTCAAGCCAAAATATCTGCTCAGGATATACAAACCCACTCAGATATACTGTGGGAAGGGATGAAAGTGAACGTGGTCATTGAAAAGCGTATCTCCGGCCAATTGGTGGTGCCTAAATCGGCAGTAGTCGTACGTTCCGGAAGAGAGGTGGTTTTTGTGTACGACCAAACCGAAAAACGAGCCAAATGGAAGTATGTGAGCCTCGCCTATGAGAATGAGTCAGAGGTTGCTATCACAGAGGGCCTGCAGCCCGGAGAGCTGGCCATAACCGAAGGGAACCTGAACCTCGACCACGATACAGAGGTGGTGCTGGCAGATATCGAATGAACCTGGATGAGGTAAAATGGATAAACGAAAAGGATGCTTCAATTTCTGGTACAACGGCCCGTAGGAGTTTTTCTCTCTTTCCTGGGGCTTTTTATTATCGGTATCATCATGGCAGCCCGGCTTCCCGTTTCCCTGCTTCCGGATACGGACATACCCGAAATTACCGTGCAGGTGGAATACCCTAATGCTGCTGCCCGAACGATCGAAAGCACCATCACCGGGCCTCTGCGCAATCAACTGCTACAGACCAACCACCTCAAGGACATCAAAAGTGAATCACAGGATGGAGCAGCTACCGTTCAGTTGGCGTTTGAGTTTGGCACCAATACCCATCTGAGCTTTATAGAGGTGAATGAGAAGATAGATCAGATCATGTCGCGCCTGCCCCGCGACTTGCGACGGCCCAAAGTCATCAAAGCCAACGCCGGGGATATCCCGATTTTCTATGTCAGTGTAGTGCCTCGTGAAAATGGAGGTGTTAAGCCCGATTTTATAGCGCTTTCCGAATGGGCGAAGACCACCCTGAAGCGCCGTATGGAACAACTGCCGCCGGTCGCTTTTGTCGACTTGAGCGGATGGGTGGAACCTGAAATCATTCTGGTACCCAAGCCAGATATGCTTTCGAGCCTGGGGCTTCAGGAAACGGACATTGAACGGCTGTTGCAGCAAAACAACTATGACCTGGGCAGTGTGCTGCTGCAAGATGGTCACTACCAATACAATGTGGAGTTTTCTTCCCAATTGCAGTCTCCGGAAGATTTGGCAGCGATATACTTCAAGCACGATGATCAGGTGTTGCCCCTGAAAGAAATTGCAGATATCAAAGTAAACCCGCAAAATGATGTGGGCCGGTATCTCCACAACGGGCAGCAGGGCATTGTTTTTGCCATACGCAAACAATCAGAAGCCCAAATATTAGAGCTGAAAACCGCTTTCGCCCGTTTGCTGGAAGAGCTGAGGCAGGAATATCCGGAGCTCGACTTT
Source organism: Phaeodactylibacter sp. (assembly GCF_022763345.1). Lineage (GTDB taxonomy): Bacteria > Bacteroidota > Bacteroidia > Chitinophagales > Saprospiraceae > Phaeodactylibacter. Next base: position 10,722 of record NZ_JALEGS010000054.1, on the reverse strand, counting down.
TATATATCCAATGATCAGTCTGCCCTCCTTGAAGTATCAATCGACAGCCTCAGAAGCAGTTTGCTCTACGGCGGCATCGGGGCGTTTCTGGTCTTGTTCCTGTTCTTTCGGCAGTGGCAGTCTCCACTATTGATTGGTGTGGCCATACCTGCAGCCCTGACGGTCACCTTGTTAGGGTTTTTCCTCGCAGGCTTATCCATCAATATCATTTCCCTGTCGGGCCTGATACTTGGTCTGGGGCTGATGGTAGACAACTCCATCATCGTCATAGAAAACATAAGACAATTTAGAGAGCAGGGCTTTTCCAGAATTGATGCAGCCGTGCAGGGGGCCAATGAAGTGATCCGGCCGCTGATTAGCTCTGCACTGACCACTTGCTCGGTTTTCGTGCCATTGATTTTCCTGAGCGGCATGGCCGGGGTGCTTTTTTATGACCAGGCTATTTCAATAGTCCTGGCCCTTGGCAGTTCTCTGCTAATTGCTTACATCCTGCTACCCACCATCCTAAATCAATCCTGGAAAAAAACTGCGCCTTCGTCATTAAGCGCTCAGGCACGGCCTGTACCCAACGGAGGAAACCGGTTGTTTACTCAAACGGTGGATACTGTGCTGCGCCACCGGATAGTTTTTGGCGCTTCTTTTACCCTTTTTGCCACCGTAGGCCTTCTGGTGTCAGACCGGCTTCCGCGGGCATCTTTTCCTGAAATTACACGGGCCGGCCTGGAAATCAATATTGACTGGAACGAGCCCATTCGCTACACCGAAAACCAAGCCCGGATGACCGCATGCTGGCAGCATTTCCAGGAGCGCTTCCCAAGCTCAGGCATTTTTGTTGGCGACCAGCAGTTTTTACTTAGTAAACAGCAACTAAACTCCAATGAAGCCCGGGCTTTTTTCTTTGGGGCCATTGATCGAGGCGACAATACCGCAAGAGCAGCTGTTGCTAAATTTATAGAAAACGAATACCCCGGAGCAAAAGTAGACATCAAATTAATTGACAATTTATTTGATGAGATTTTCGGGGAGGAGGAAGCGCCCTACCTCTTGCATTTGCAGTCCAATGCCGCGCTGGGCACGCCCTCCCCCGAGGAGCTGATGCCGGTGATCAGCTGGCTCCGGGCAAACGGCCTTCAGGCATCCTTGCCGCCGCAAAAGGAAGAATTAATCGTGGAGATACTCCGGGATCAGGTCTTGTTTTATGATGTAGACCATCAGGCCCTGTATGCTAAATTGCAATCGGCCTTTAGCGCCAATCAAATCGGGGTATTGAAAGGCGACGAGCGCCAAATCCCGATCCGCTTATCGGCAGCAGATACGGCTTTTCGAGCCAACTTTGAGGCTGTTTTTGTGCAAAGCCAGTCTGGTCAGCCGTTGCCCCTGAGCTTGTTTGTCCGCATGCACAAACACCTGGATTATAAAAAAATAACTGCCCGGAAATCGGGGGAAATGGTAACCGTTCCCTTGTTCCTTTCAGCCGGGCAATCCTTTGAGGGGCTAAAAAGCAATTTCCCCAAAAACACCAATTTAGCGGTCTCCTATTCCGGGCAGGCTTTTTCCAATCAGGCGCTCATCGGAGAATTGCTGATGGTATTTGCTATTGCGCTCCTACTGCTATACCTGATTTTGGCAGCGCAGTTTGAGTCGTTGTTACAGCCGCTTATTGTACTGCTCACGGTGCCATTCGGCCTGGCAGGAGCGGTTTTGTCGTTGTACATGCTGGGGCAAAGCTTAAACCTGGTCTCCGTGATTGGCATGATCGTCATGAGCGGTATTGTGGTCAACGATGCCATTCTGAAAGTTGATATCATGAACCATCTGTCAAAGCGCCTGCCTATCCGGGAGGCTATTCATCAGGCTGGGGTTCGTAGGCTGCGGCCCATACTGATGACTTCCCTGACGAGCATCCTGGCACTCACCCCTATCCTGTTTTCAGGAGGGCTGGGCGCTGAGCTGCAGCGGCCACTAGCCGTATCTGTTATCGGTGGGCTTATTGTGGGCACCTTGGCCAGTCTTTATGTAATACCGTTGCTGTATAGTGTGCTGGGGAATTGGAAGGAAAAACGGCATCGGCTGCATAAGTGAGTCCGGTTGAAAAATGCCTTGGGCAGTATTTGATTGATCGGTTTCTTAAACCCAATGCTCAATGCCGCAGCACAAATAAAGGTGTGAAAAAGAGCAATACCATCACCGAAAATAATAGACCGCCTATGGCACCGATCGCCAGCGAAAACCAGAATACTTCCTGCTGCCCATGGATCAGGAACGGGCCTAAGCCCAAAGAAGTGGAGAAGATAGTAAGCAAAATGGGGGCAATTTTGTGCTGTAGTGCCTTAAGGTAAGGCCTCAAGGGGGGGCTATTCGGATATTTTTTGCGAAAGCCGTTGAAATCGTTGATCAAAAAAATTAAGCCGTTTACGACAAGTCCGCTCGTCAGTAAAAAAGAGGTGTACCCTCCCTGGTCAAACGGGAATTTGAACCAGTAGAATGTCAGAAAAATACCGATAAATGAAGTGGGGATGATTAAAATGATGGCTAGCGCCTGCCGTAAAGACTCAAATGTGAGGGCACAAACTAAGAAAATGAGCACGATGACCAGCCCAAGTAGGGCGGATTGTTCCCCAAGGTGGCTGTCCCATCCGAATCGCCGCCGCTCTATGGAGTAGCCCAGAGGCAATTCCTTCTTCATCTCTTCGATTTTTTCATTGAGAAATTTACTGCCAAAACGCGGAGAGCCCAGGTACTCAAACGTAATGGACTGAATGTACTGCTGATTTTCCTTGCGTATAGAGGCAGGCACTTGCCGCCTTTCCAGCCGGGCGAAATCAGAAAAGGCAACAAGCAGGCTATCGGCAGGCTGTGGAACATGTTCCAGGTGCCAGCGGTCTTTTTGCGGCAGCTGATCCGATACCAACCGTACGGGGATCAAACCGGGGAGGTAGAGATCAGAGCTTCGGTTTTGGCCAGCTTGCGCGAGGGTACGCTGAACCATGGGTATTGTCAAACCTTGCTGTACCATTTTGCGGCGGTCCAGATCAACATACAAGGCGTACAAATCTTTTTCAGACCGGGAGTAGTTGGCTGATGTATTCACTTCCTGAATGCGGGAATTCAGCAATAGCTTATCGGCAAAATTCCGGGCTTGTTTCTCTAATTCAGCCTTTTGATACCCATACATGGAAACCCGGAAAGTAGGAGGTGAGGCTGCACGGTCGTTGCTAAACCCTCTGCCTACGCCAAAGATATTCCAGGTCACGCCTCCCATATTGAAACTGAAAGCTGTTACCCTGGATTTTAGCTGGGCGGGGAAGCTGTGCTCATAAGCGCGGTTGAAGTAGACTTCGATGGCAGCGTGCTGGCCATTATCAATTTGGGCTACGTACTTTTGGATCTCCTGCGGAAATTGGCTCAGATAGGCTTCCATTCTCTGAATCACTCGATTCATTTGCTCCAGGGTAGAGCCATTAGGCAAATCGGCATGGATATACAGCACCGTTTGTCCGGCATCCCGAAAGCCAGAGCCTTCATACACATACAGGCTGAAGAGCCTCAGCGTACCGCCCAGCCATTTGTTCACATAGGGCTTCATGTTCTCCACATACCATTTATCGCCAAGGGTTGCATTATACCAGTCTTTGCCGGGGATCCGGTTGGGCAGCAAAAAAACGGGCAACCCAAAACAAAGGACAATCAGTCCAATGAGCAGTTTTTTATGCCTCATCAGCAGCGTCAGCAGCACTGCATAGGCGGCATACAAGCGCACGATATTTCTGCGGGCCCCAAAGGAGAAGACTGCTTTGGAACTCACAGTGGGCCTTGGGTAAAACCGTTCCATGAGGGCAGGGATCAGCCATACAGCCACTACGGCAGAGACCAAAAGATTGATGCCGATGACCTTTGCAAAGCTCAGGAGGTCGGCTTGCCATTTCTCCGGAAGAAACCAAATGATGAGCAGTGCGGACAGTGTGGTAAGGGTGCTGGCTAAAATGGCTGGGAAGACCTTTCGATTGCCCTGATTTTTCCAGTGGTGCATCATCACAATAGCGTTGTCGATGACCATGCCAAAGGAAACCGTAATGCCGGCTAGCGCGTACAAATGGATTTCAATGCTCAGGAAATAATAAAAAATGAAGGCAATGCCCAGGTTAACCACGAGGCTGAGGAATACGATAAGAGGGGAGCGCCAGTTGCGGTAGGTGAGCGTCATCAGCAACAGCAGTACGCCCAATGAAAGCAAGGAGCGCTGTGCAATTTTTTCTAATTCCAGCTTCAGGTAGGCTGTAGCATCGTAGTCTGCGATAAGTTGGTAGGTAGGCGGAAAGCCTGAGGCTTGTTCAGATAGCGCTTCCTTGACACGGGGCGCAAGCTGCAATTGGTTGACCCCGCTTTGGGCATAAAAAGCAAGCCGGATGCTGTTTTGTCCATTGACCCGGTAAAATTGAGTGGGCGGGAGCGCTTCCCAATCGAGTCGCGCTAATTGCCCCAGGCGTATTATCTGGCCCGAAACTTTTGCGATGGGAATGTCCAAAAGTGTCCTCCTTTGCTCCGCTATAGTTTGTTGCTCCATCCATTCCGGAGTATTGTCAAGCACCACCCATCCTGAATGCAGCGTTCCGAATATCTGGCCAAGGCTCTGCCGTTCGAATGCGGACTGAAGAGCCATTGAAATATCAGCTTCTCTCAACCCTAATTGCATTAAGAGCTCTTCCTTCATCGTGATTTTCCAAGCTGAGGCGTTACCGCCTTTCACTTGTATTTCCTCTACGCCATCTAGGAGCGACAAGCGTGGTTTGAGCTTGTCAGACGCGAACCGGAATAGGGCTTCCGGACTGTCTGCCCCGCTCAGCGAGTAGAGCAGCACCGGCCGGTCCGATGCATCTTGTTCGGCATTTTGAGTACTGATTTGCGGATAACTGACACCGGCTGGCAAGGATGGATAAATTTGCCTGATTTTGGAGGCGATTTCAAATCTGAGGCCATCTATGTCCACTCCGGGCTTTAGGTCCAGAGTGATACTGGCAGTGCCCTTTCGGGAAATGGAGTACAGGTTCTCAACGCCTCTTACCAAACCAAATGCGCCTTCCAAAACGCTGGTCACTTCCCTTTCCAGCACTTTTGGTGAGGCACCTGGCCAACTGTACTCAACACTTATTTGCGATTGCTGGCCTGAGGGCAGCCATTGTACCGATAATAAAGGCAGCAATGCAAACCCAATTACAGTCAGGCAGGCAAAAAGTATGAAGGTGGTAAAGGTGCGCATTGATTGCTCTGTTAAGCTAGCAGCAATAATTTACGCAAGTTTTTGGAATTCTGATCCGCTTTTTCTTTGCTGCCTTCAACTTTTATAGTCTGACATCTTAAAATTAGTGAGAATATGACAAAGCTTTTTTTAGGCCAGCAAGACAGAAAACGTAGACATCTCAATAGCCGTCGATAAAGTTTTGGTGAGGCTTTCTAACGCTGCTAGCCAGAAACGAACAAGTCAACATTCATAATGCTTAGGTTGCCAGGCTACACTTTTCTGTGCTGCTTCATGAAGCGATTGTGGAATTGATGTCCGAATATCTAGTCCGGTCGCGGCTCCAAAGCCGCCACCGGACTTCAAATAATGAAGCCTATCTTCCAGCCCAACTCATCTCCGGTAATCCTCATACCCCTCCGCTTCAAGCCGGGTATACTTCACCTTGACCCCTTCAGCCAGGTCCTGCTTGTAGGTCAAAATACGCCCCAGCACCGTCTCATCCTGCGCACCGATGATCTGAGCCGCGAGGATGCCTGCATTCTTAGCAGCATTGAGGGCTACCGTGGCTACTGGCACGCCATTGGGCATTTGGAGGATGGACAGGACCGAGTCCCAACCGTCTATCGAATTGGAGGATTTCACGGGTACACCAATGACGGGTAGTGGCGAAAGGGAGGCGACCATGCCCGGCAGGTGAGCAGCCCCTCCAGCTCCGGCAATAATGGCTTTGATGCCTCTGCCGTGGGCCTGTTTGGCAAACTCAAACATCCGCTCCGGCGTGCGGTGGGCCGAAACGATGGTGACCTCAAAGGGGATGTCCAGTTCCTTTAGCACATCGGCGGCCTGCCGCATGACGGGCAAGTCGGAGTCTGATCCCATAATAATGCTGATCATATCTTTGGTTTTGTTTTTTCCTGTCAAAATTATCGCCCCGGTGCCAGCCCCTCAGAGAAATCTCTTACATCCTGAAAGTTGGTGGGGATCGCAATCGCTCCGGTCGTGTCGATGAAGGCCATGCCGTTGCGGGTAGCGACCCGTGCCAGCCCTTCCGCAAAGCCCCAGGCCAGAAAGAACTCAGGAGGGGTAATGACCCGCCCGTCCTGATGCAGGTACCCCCAGCGCCGCCCCATCCGGTAGGGGATGAGCCCTTCGCTAAAGGACATCAGCTGGTCAAACTGTGCCGGCACGATCTCCTCGCCGTTCCGGTCGATGAAGCCGTAACGCCCTTCCTGCTCAAAGGCCCAGAAGCTTTCACCTACGTACCAGAGCTGCTGGTAAGCGGTGGCTGTGATGAGCTGCCCGTTGGGGTCAATGAGTTGGTACAGGCTATCCCGGCTGACTACCGCCCGGTCATTCGCAAAGTCCCGGGCATCCAGCCATTCAAAGGGGACGGCTGTGCTGCCATCCGGGCGCAGGAAGCCATAATACCCCTTCTGCCGTGCCCGTATGCGCCGGTTTGACATGGGGTCCGTTTTCGCGTAAGCGGCGGGTATCATCCATTGCCCCAGGGTATCAATAAGTCCGTATTTGCCTCCTGACCTCACTGCGGCTGTGCCATTCTGAAAATCGGAAGCCCGCTCAAAGGTCGGTTCAATGATAAGGGCGCCTTGACCATTAAGATAACCATATTGTGCTCCAACGCGCACCCTGGCCCGCCCTTCTTCAAAGTCATTCAGCTGATCGTAGCCCGGATCGATCACCCATTCGCCACTCCGGTTGATGAAGCCCATTTTGCTGTCGGGGTAGGTCAGCACCCGTGCCAGCCTTTCCCGAAAAGGGAAAGCAGCCTGAAACTGCGGCTCAATGGCCATACGCCCTTCCGGATCAATATAGCCCCAGTATCCGCCCAGGCGCACCGCCGCCAGCCCTTCTGAAAAAGCCCGTACTTCGTCAAAGCGGGGCGGGATGCGGAAACGCCCGTTTCGCCCAATAAAGCCCCAGGGCTGTTCTGCTTTATCAAAGTCCTCCGCCCGGCCGGGCAAGGTTGCTGTCGAATCCTGAGCGGGCTTTTCCGCAGGTGGCGGGTCCTCCTTGCAACCTGGCAAAAGCAAAAGGCTGCTGAGCAAAATCATGGTAGAAGTACCGGTGAAGAAACGTGCGGCAGGCATAGCAGGCAGTTCGGCTGAATCAATTTATATTTCGAAGTCTACTCCCCGGCGGAGTAAGTCGTCGTACCGCTCCCGGAAGAGTTGCTCGTAGGCTTCCTTGTCAAAACTATACAACTTGGCAGGGCGGTGGGCCACGTTTTCCTGTTTGCCCACTTCGCGCAGCACGCCCATTTTGAGAATGCGGGTGCGGAAGTTGCGCTTGTTGAGCTCGTCCACGCCCAGTACCGTCTCATACAATTGCTGCAGCTGAGAAAGGGTAAACTGCTCGGGCAGCAGCTCGAAGCCAATGGGCTGATAGCGCACCTTGGCCCGCAGGCGGTTGGTCGCCATCTGCAGGATTTTGTCATGGTCAAACGCCAGTGGCGGGAGCTCCTGCACCGGGAACCATTCCACCTGCCGGGCATCAGAAGCCGCCTCAACGGGGTGCTCGCTCAGGTTGACCAGCGCGTAGTAAGCCACACTGACCACCCGGCCCCGGGGGTCGCGCTCCGGCGCACCAAAGGTGAAAAGCTGCTCAATGAACACATCCCGGACGCCGGTCTCTTCCTCCAGCTCGCGCAGGGCCGCCGCCTCCAGGCTCTCGTCCATATCCACAAAGCCGCCCGGCAGGGCCCAGCGCCCGGCAAACGGGTCATTCTTGCGCTGTATCAGCAGCACTTTCAGCTGATGGCTCTCATCCAGTCCGAAAATCACACAGTCCACGGTCAGGGCCGGCCGTGGGTACTCATAAGTATAAGCCATGCCAACGGGTTGTTTACGCTTAACAAAGTGGTCACCGACGATAAATGTCGGGCTTACAGTCCAGACATTCATCGTCTGGGATCTATGATTTGCGACATCGGCCACTGACGAAGCGTAGCTTGTCAGGACAGGCGCAGGCCACTTTCCGGCGTTAATGCCGACATCAAGCCGGTTTGCTATGGCAAACCACTTTATCGTCGGTATATTACGTTGGGTGAAATTAAGGAAATTAATTTGCCGCTATCAAACTTTACCTTATTTTTGCCCAGCTTTTCAAAAACTGTAAGTTATAATGGCAAGAAGAAAAAGAAATCAGAAGCAGTCAGACGAGACGTTGGTAGATATTGTGGAGGTGCGCGATCAGGCGCAGGGCTTCATGGACGCCAATCAGAATTATATCTTTGGTGGCCTGGTGGCGCTCGTTCTCATCGTAGGCGGCTTCCTCGCCTATAAGAATTTTTATCAGAAGCCGAAGCAGCAGGAAGCGGTGGAGCAGATGTTCCGTGCGCAGCAGCGCTTCGAGCAGGATTCCTTTGCACTGGCACTCACCAACCCCGGTGGCGGCTACATGGGCTTCCTTGATGTAATCGACAACTACGGCGGTACCGATGCCGGTAATATGGCTAAGTACTACGCTGGCGTTTCTTACCTGCACTTGGGCAAGTATGAGGCCGCACTCGACTACCTGAAGGACTATAGCCCGGCGGGTGAAGTGACACCGGTTATGAAGCACGGCGCCCTTGGCGATGCGTACTCTGAGCTGGGTGACTTCGATGCGGCAATGAAGCAGTACAAAAAGGCGATCAGTGCAGGCGATAACGAAGTGCTGACGCCCTACTACCTGAAGAAGATTGGAATGTTGCACGAGCGCAACGGCAACATGGCGGATGCCAAGGCTTCCTACGAGCGTATCAAGGAAGAGTACCCTGGTTCTCCGGTAAGCCGCGATATCGAAAAGTATATCGTTCGCGCTTCTCAGGGATAATTTCCCGCTGCATTAAACTACTATCGGAAAGGTAAGGTTCTTCTTTGATGAGAGCCTTACCTTTTCTAATTTGTCCCCTAATCCACATCAATTATGGCAAGTGCATTAAAGAATCTTTCCACCTACGACGAAGCGCAATTGCCTTCCGCAGAGGAGTTTGCCTTTGGCATCGTAGTGGCCGACTGGAATCCCGAAATTACCCATGCGCTCTACGAGGGCTGCTATGACACCCTGATCAAGCACGGCGCGAAGGAAGCCAATATCCATACCGCTCAGGTGCCCGGCTCCTTTGAGCTGCCGGCTGGCGCCAAAATGATGATCGACAAGCACAAACTCGATGCCGTTATCTGCCTGGGCTGCGTTATTAAAGGCGAGACCTCCCACAATGAGTACATCAATCAGGCGGTGGCCAGCGGGCTCACCAACCTAAGCATGGTATACGGAAAGCCTTTTATTTTTGGGGTGCTGACGCCAAATACCGAGGAGCAGGCCCGGGACCGCGCGGGCGGCAAGCACGGCAATAAGGGCGTGGAAGCGGCTGTAACCGCTATCCGTATGGCGGCTTTGAAGGACTCTTTGAAAGCTGGGCAGTCCCGTATTGGTTTTTCTTAGTGCTCTTTTACTGATTACACCCAAAACACCATATAATGACCATCCATATCATAGAAACCGGGTATTTTAAGCTGGACGGCGGCGCCATGTTCGGCGTGGTGCCCAAGACCCTCTGGCAAAAGAAAAATAAGCCCGATGAAAATAACCTTTGTACCTGGTCTATGCGCTGCCTGCTCATTGAGCAGGGGGAGCGCCGCATACTGGTAGACACGGGTATCGGCGATAAGCAGGACGAAAAATTTCGCTCCCACTTTGAGCCGCACGGAGAAGCTTCTCTCATGGGCAGCCTTCAGCAGGCAGGCTTCGAGCCCGAGTCCATCACCGATGTATTGCTCACCCACCTGCACTTTGACCATGTGGGCGGAGCGGTGAAGTACGATGCGGATAAGAACCTTGTGCCTGCCTTCCCCAATGCCACCTACTGGTCTAACGAGGTGCATTACAACTGGGCTTATTATCCTAATCCACGAGAGAGGGCTTCCTTCCTGAAAGAAAACTTTGTGCCCCTGAAAAAGGCGGGCGTCCTTAAATTTATCGATGTACAAAAAGATGACTTGGAGTGGCTGCCCGGTATCGATATCCGCTTCGTCTACGGTCATACGGAAGCGATGATGGTACCGATTTTCCATCAGGGCGACCATACCCTCGTCTACTGTGCGGATGTGATCCCATCCTCCTTCCACATCGGTATGCCCTATGTGATGAGCTACGACCTGCGCCCCCTCGATACCATGCGGGAAAAGGGGCGTATTCTGGAAGATGGCGTAGACCGTGGGCATTACCTGTTCTTCGAGCATGACCCTTTCACCGCCTGCGCACAGGTAGAGCGCAATGACCGGAGCCACATCGCGAAAGGAGCGGATGTTGATGTGGAGGCTATATTCCAATAGACTTGTTCAGCTAGGCCTGAACGAGCGAAAGTGTAGCAAATTTTATTTTCATCCAGGCAAAAAACGTAGGCGATGCCTAAGCATCGGCGAGGCTTTTTAACGACGAGCAAGATAAAATTTGCCACTTGCAGCCGTTTGAGGCTCTAG
>NZ_JALEGS010000053.1 GCF_022763345.1 Phaeodactylibacter sp. | reverse complement strand
GAAAGCATAACCTCCTTTGGTAGTGCTAATCTATGAAATTTTCAAAGAACTTGCTCAGATGCTAAACATAGCATCTGACATTGAGTAGGTTTGCTATAGCAAACCACTTAATCGTCAGTATAACAAAGCACAGCTGCGTATTTATCACGGCTATGCTTTGGAATGCGGCGGCAGGATTTAAGCTTTACTGCTTATGGAGCCGCTGCGTGGTCAGTACGTTATCATTTGAGCCTTTGATCTGCACGAGGTACATGCCTTTTGGCAAATCTCCAACGTAAAACTGCTGCTTTGCGTAATCGAGTTGAAACCGCTTCATCGCACGTCCAACAAGATTAAAAACCGTGATCTCTGTAACGCCTTGCGCGTCGGTAAGGCTGATGTAATCTACCGCTGGGTTAGGATAGACTTTTAAATCTACAGGGGTAGTAACTTCTGTGTAGGGAGGAAATGGCTTAATATTACTTTCCAGACCGGTCGAGGCAGAGAGGCTAAAGGTGGCTAACAGTAAAAACAGCAGGGGTAAAGTATGCTTCATATCGTGGGATTTCTAAACGTGCGTCGGGATAAAAGTCAGTTTTGATAAAAATAAGCGAAAATTCATTAAAATTCAAGCGATATGTTAAAATCGCTTAATTTGTTCAAGCTTCACACAATAAACCCAAATCAGCGCCTGCAAGTTCAGCAGGCCGCCCGGGATTAAGGTAATTTTAAAGCTTTTGCCGCACTTCCGGCATTTCTGGCCGCCCAGCCCGGCTGAAGACAGTGCTTCAGCCGGGGAGGAACGATCCTATTTCACTAGTGCGGCTAGACCGAATTATTTGATAGTATTTCCAAGCTTACGCCTTCTCTGGCGCATGGCCTTTAATTGTCAAAAATTTACGGCTCAATCCACTAATCCAGGTGCTCCTGGAAGTACTTTGCAAACTCAGCTACAGACATGGAGCCGACATCGCCATCGCCCTGCTTCCGCACAGACACAGCACCCGCATCTGCCTCCTTCTCACCTACGATGAGCATGAAGGGCACTTTCTTCACCTCGGCGTCGCGGATTTTACGTCCCACCTTCTCACTGCGGTCATCTACAGTGCCGCGGATATCATACTTCGCCAGTTCCTGCTCAATCTCAGCTGCGTAGTCATTGAAGCGGTCGCTAATGGGCAGGATAGTGTACTGCTCCGGCGCGAGCCACAGCGGGAACTTGCCGCCGGTATGCTCAATGAGGATACTGATGAAGCGCTCCATAGAACCAAAAGGCGCCCGGTGGATCATTACCGGCCGGTGTGCCTGATTGTCGGAGCCGATGTACTCCAGCTCGAAGCGTTCGGGCAGGTTGTAGTCCACCTGAATGGTGCCCAGCTGCCAGGAACGGCCCAGCGCATCTTTGACCATGAAGTCGAGCTTAGGCCCATAGAATGCTGCTTCGCCCAGCTCGGTTGTGGTCTTCATGCCTGCCTCCGCAGTGGCCTCAATGATCGCCCGCTCGGCATTGTTCCAGTTTTCATCTGAACCGATGTATTTTTCAGGCTTATTGGGGTCCCGTAAGGATATTTGCGCCGTGAAGTCCTCAAAGCCCATCTTTGACAATACCGTCTTGGTCAGGTCCAGCACATTCAGGAACTCGTCCTTCAGCTGCTCTGTAGTGCAGAAAATGTGGGCATCATCCTGCGTAAACCCACGTACGCGCGAAAGGCCGTGCAGCTCCCCGCTCTGCTCGTAGCGGTACACGGTGCCAAACTCTGCGATACGCAGTGGCAGGTCCCGGTAAGAGTGCGGGCGGTGCCCAAAAATCTCACAGTGATGCGGGCAGTTCATCGGCTTCAGCAGGAACTCTTCGCCTTCCTTAGGCGTCGTGATCGGGTGGAAGCTATCTTCCCCGTACTTTTCCCAGTGACCGGAAGTCACGTAGAGGTCCTTTTTGCCAATATGCGGCGTCGTCACAAGTTGGTACCCCCGTTTCTCCTGCTCCACCCGCAGAAAGTTCATCAGGCGGTCGCGCAGCTGATTGCCTTTGGGCAGCCACATCGGCAGGCCCTGCCCCACCCGGTCAGAAAACATAAAGAGCTCGAGCTCCGACCCCAGCTTGCGATGGTCACGCTGCTTGGCTTCCTCAATCATCTTTTCGTATTCGGTCAGCTCTTTCTGTTTAGGGAAAGTGATGCCGTATACGCGGGTCATCTGCTGCCGGTTCTCATCACCCTGCCAGTAAGCGCCCGCCACTTTGGTGATTTTGATGGCTTTGATGTAGCCGGTATCGGGCACGTGAGGGCCACGGCAGAGGTCGGTAAAGTTGCCCTGCTCATACAAAGTGATTTCTGCGCCTTCTTCTTTGCGCTTCTCCAGCAGCTCCAGCTTGTATTCGTCTCCTTTTTCCTGGTAGAACGCAACGGCATCCTCAATGGAAATCGGCTTGCGGACGTACTCGTTTTTCTGGCGGGCCAGCTCCAGCATTTTCTGCTCAATCTTGGGAAAGTCATCACTGGAAATGGTATGCTCACCGGGGTCTACGTCGTAGTAAAACCCACCGTCTGTAGAGGGCCCGGTACCGAATTTCACACCCGGATAAATGGCCTCCAGGGCTTCGGCCATCAGGTGGGCAGAAGAGTGCCAGAAGGTCGCTTTCCCGTCCTTGTCGTCCCACGTCAGCAACTGCACCGTAGCGTCTTCGGTGATCGGGCGGGTGGCGTCCCACACCTCACCGTTTACTTTTGCAGAAAGGACTTTTTTGGCCAGGCCGTGGCTGATCGACTTTGCGATGTCGAGCCCGGTTACGCCAGCTTCGTACTGTCGGACATTACCGTCCGGGAAAGTGATGTTAATCATGGTGATTTTAATGATTTTGTTACTGCTCCTTACGATTGGGCAGTAAAATTAGTTTCCGGCAGTGCGGAAAAGTGCGTTTTAAAGTGCGCAAAATTAAGGGATTTTGGGAGAGCGCCTAAATTTTACAGTGCTGGATTTTTACCTATTTTCACCTTGAGCAGTGGGCAAAACCCGTTGTGCATTTTCTTTTTCGAGAAGCCCTTTTAAAAAAATCAGCATGCGCAAAAAAGATGGGCTCCGGATTATCCTGGTATTCTTACTGCTGGCCGATACGGCCTACACCTTCCGGCAGCATCAAATGGAGCCGCTCGATGGCGATATGCCGAGTATTGTCCGGCCTGCCCCACACTACGAGCCTGTGCTGTCGGCCCCCTTTGGTTGGGCTGCCGCAACCGGTGAGGCTACTTACGCCTCCCCCAACCGTTTCTTCGTACACTGGGCGATGTACCACTATTTCCGGTGGGCACCGGCTACGCTGAACAGGTTTGTGGACAAGGTGAACAGCATTACGCTGAGCTCGGCTATAGCCAAAAGCGCGGCGCATCTTTTTTTGCTGCTGTTGCTGGCGGGTTTTGCTTCCCGTGGCAAAGGGTTGCCCTCTTTTTTGCTTGCCGCTGTGCTGATGGCTCCGCTCTTTCAGTCTGCCGGGTACTACAATCCTGTGATGGGCATCATTGAACCTTCGCCCACTTACACCTTTTTCTACGCCTGGCCATCCGTTTTACTATTGAGCTGGTTGGCTTTGGTCTGGCGGGCTTACGACAGGGGTGGAGCAGCACCATCTTTGGAAACGCTCAGTTTGTATGCCCTGACGCTGATCCTGCCTTTTACCGGCCCTTTAATTCCGGGGGTCATTGCGGTCGGGTTGCTCACCAGTGCGGGTTACGGCTTTCGCCAAATCGCGAGGCACAACCACGAGACAAGTGTGGTAAGTATGCGTGCCAAACTGCCGCTCCATCACTGGATAGCCATTGCCCTTATTGGAGTCTTAGGGGCATACAGCCTTTATCTCGGCACCCTTAGTACCGAACAGCAGGACAGCTTTGGGCTATGGGGCCGCTACCAAAAACTGCCGGCGGGCCTGTGGAAAATGCTGACCAATAAACCGGGGCTGTCCATCCTTATCTTGGGTATACTACTACAATTTGGGCTATTGCGCTGGCTGCAGGTGGAGGCCCGCAGGCCTTGGGCGAAGCAGGAAGTCCGTTTCCTCCTGGTGGTTATCCTTCTCTATCTTTTGCTGATCCCACTGGGCGGCTACCGGGACTACCGGCCGGATGTCGTTCGCCGGGATACGCTGCAGCCGGTATTGCTGATCCTTTTTTACCTGTGGGGGAGGAGTAGCCTGCTGCTTTTTAAATCCGCCCGGGTCAAAGCAGCCCACATCCTTCCTGCGCTGGGACTGCTGCTCCTTTTCACCATCGCTGATCTAACGGAAGTCGGGCACCTGTCTTGCCAGGAGCGCACCCTAAGGGCGATGTCGAAATCAGAAGAAGATACCATTGCAATAAGCCCGGACTGCCGGATACTGACCTGGCCCGCGATTCCCGGTCAGGACACCCGCCTGTCCGGCGAATTGCTGGTCATGTGGGGTATTTTGGATGAAGGGCAGCGCTTCAAATACGAAGACTAGTGGACTGTTTTGCACTAGCCTTTCTTCTTGAACTCCTGCAAGTTGGTAGCAATGCTGATGTGATTGAGCCCGCCCCCCAGGTGGAAGCTCTGATGCCCATAGTCAATGCGGAAGCGGCTGATTTTAACGCCCACCCCGAAGCTAAAGCCGGCCAGGCTACCGAAGTTATCCAGCCCGAGCTCCCGCCGCATGAAGTGGTTGTACCCAAAACGCAAGCGGAAATTTTCCCGAGCGCCCAGCAAAAACTCCCCATTAAAGACCAAGTGGCGGAAAAAGTTGTCAAACCAGATGCTCGACGGGCTTTCTTCCGTTTGTTCTTCCCCAAAAAATAAGAGTGACGGCTCTGCATTCGGGTCATCGTAGCGGATATTCCAGCGGTCGAGGAACCGGTAAATCACCGAAAAGCGGAAGGGCAGGTACTTCAACCGCTTGGAAATCCCAAACTGCATCTCAAAGGGCAGGGGCTCCAGGTTGTCTTCGGTGTAGTAGGTAACTTGCCGGCCCATATTGCGGAAAACCAGGGTGGCGGTCAGATTGCGGGCGGTATCAATATAGGTAGCCGCCGCATCTGCCCCCAGCCCGAAGGAAGAGTAGCCTGCCATTTGGGAGGTGATGACTTTCAGGTTGGCCCCGATCGCCAGGCGGTCGTAGACTTGTTTGCCCACGCCAAAGTTGATGGCATACTCAGCGGCATCAAAGGTGCCCAGCACTTCGCCCCGGTCGTTGGTCTCATCGAAAGTGCCGTAGCTAATGTACTGCACGCCCAGGTGGGAAGTCAGCCCCAGGGAATCGAAATGATGCCCGAAAGCCGCATACCCATGGCTAATGCCCGCCACATGAAAACTATGGTTGACCGCAATCTGCTGATGCATATCGGGATTGAGCGCGGCCGGGTTGCCCAGGGCCAGGTTCACATCGTCATCGCGCACCGTGATCAGGTTGCCGCCCAGGGCAGTGAGCCGGGCGGAAGGCGATAAGTTGAGAAACTCGTAAGTGTGCAGCCCGCCTAACTGCCCGTGCACATGTTGCGCAAGGAACAGAAAAGCCAGAGCCGTAAGGGCGTTAGGTAGAAATCTAAGTTGCATGCTATTGGTTTATCTCCAAAGTCTGTTTATTCTTCTCCTTCTCGTTTCCAGATCGTGCGGCAGATGCCTTGTTCGCAGTTCATTTTACGTTTGAGCTCGCCTTGCTCATCGTACAGCTTGAGCAGCCCGTGCTCATTGTCGCCATTGAGGTAAGCGCCTTCTGCTTTCAGATTGCCATTTTCATGGTACTCTATGAAAGGGCCGTTCTCGGCATTGTCTTCGAAGCGGACCCGCTCCATGAGCTGCCCGTTTTCGTAGTAGCGGTCCCAGTCGCCCATCATTTCATTGGCCTCATACTGCCCGGAAAGGTTGAGCTGCCCGGAGCCGTAGTAAGACCGGTAAGGGCCATCAAAAATGCCCTGCCGGTAGGTTTCGACAATTTGGGTATCCCCCGTTTCGAAGTAAAGTACCCGAAGCCCGTTGAGGGTATCATTTTCGTAGGTCGCTTCCTCCATCAGGCGGCCTTGTTCATCAAATTTTTGGTAGAGGCCCTGTTTGGCAAAGTCCTCCTTACTGCGCTGATAGCGCTCGGTGTAGCCATAGCTATCCACATTTTCGACTTGCTCAATCTTCGACTTGCAACCTGTGGCAAGGAGGAGTACAGCAGCGGTGGCTATCCAAATGTGCTTCATAGGTGTCTCTGTTTTTATGTATTCACCCTCCAAACAAACGCAAAATCGCAGGCTTCATTTTCGCCGGCCGAAAAATAACACTTTTGACTGCGGTCTGCATATAAACATTGGCATCAGAACAGGGAATTCCGTATTTTGGAAATCCCATGATGCAAAAACTGCGCAACATTTACCATTCTTTTCCAATACAGCTCCTGGTGTTGCACATCCGCAGCAACCACCTGCTGCTCGCGATGTGGGTGGTTTTCTTTCTGCTCGTTTCCGGTGCGCTGGCCAGCAAGCTCGGCTTTCAGTACCTCTTTCTGGACCCGGAATACCTCGGTGCCGTTAACTTTTGGAGTTTTTTTTTCGTGGGTATCGGGTTTGGCAGCTTTTTTATGAGCTGGAACCTGGCCATTTACCTCCTAAGCGCTCACTATTTTCCATTTCTCGCGTCACTTGCCCGGCCTTTCACCAAGTTTGTGATCAACAACCTGCTGCTGCCGCTGTCTTTTCTGGTCGTCTACCTGGGCATCATGGTCTACTTCCAGCGCTACTACGAAGGTCTTGTCTTCCGGGAAGTCACTTTGAATGCCGTAGGTTTTCTCAGCGGGATGTTCCTGCTGATTATCCTGTACTCCATTTATTTCCAATTCACCAACCGCGATATATCGTACTACGAAAGCCGGCCCGAGCGGCCGCCCCACCTCACTCGGGCCTACACGCCCGGCCGCCGGCAGGTGGACCTCGAGTATATCAAACTGGATAGTACAAGATGGCGGGTGGACACCTATCTGTCGGAATCGCTGGAGCCCCGCCTGGTCCGGAGTGTGGCGCACTACGATACCAAGATGCTGATGAGCATTTTCAAGCAGAACCACCTCAATGCGCTCATCCTTCAGCTCATCAGCATGTTGGTGCTGCTGGTGCTCGGCTATCTGGTAGATTATCCGCCCTTCCGTATTCCGGCCGGAGCCAGCCTGTTCATTCTGGCCAGTGTGCTAACGGCCCTCATCGGCGCGGTCATCTACTGGTTTGGAGAGTGGAGTGTGACGGTTATTATTGCGCTTTTGCTCGGCTTGAATATTCTGACCCGCAATGACAACTTCAACTACACCAATAAAGCCTACGGCCTCAATTACGAGGCCGCCCCTGCCGAATATTCTCTAAACCGCCTGCAGGAAGCCTGTAGCAGCACCCGCATTGAAGATGATAAAGCCGCAACGACAGCCATTCTTGAAAAGTGGAAAGCCAAGACAAGGGAGGAAAAGCCCTGGATGGTCATCCTTTGCTCAAGCGGGGGCGGGCTGAAATCAGCCACCTGGAGTATGCAGGTCGTCCGTACGGCAGACAGCCTGCTCAATGGGCAACTGCTGGAACACACGGTGCTCATTACCGGAGCATCCGGCGGCATGATGGGCATGACGTACCTTAGAGAGCTGTATTTGCAACAGCAGCAGGGAGAATGCGTGGATGTACACGATCCGCAGTATATTGATGATATCGCCAAAGACCTCGTTAACTCCATCGCTTTCACCATCGTTTCCAATGACCTCTTTATCCCCTGGGCGCCCTTTGAGATGAACGGCTACACCTACTATAAAGACCGGGGCTATGTCTTTGAGCAGCAGCTCAATGAAAACACGAACGGCATACTTGACCGGCGCCTGGAGGAATACCGGGAGCCGGAAGCATCGGCCACGATCCCTATGCTTTACCTGACCCCCTCCATCGTCAATGATGCCCGCCGGTTGATCATTTCCCCACAGGGTGTTTCCTACATGATGAAAGCGCCGGTGGGGCAGCGCTATCCCAAAGCGGTGGAAGTGGACGCAGTAGACTTTCGGTGGATGTTTCAGGAACAGGATGCCGGAAATCTGCGTATGCTCTCGGCGGTGCGCATGAATGCGACCTACCCCTACGTGCTGCCCAATGTATACTTGCCCAGCCGCCCCGGCATTGAGGTGATGGATGCAGGGTTTCTGGACAACTACGGTATCGTTTCTGCCACCCGGTTCATTCAGGTTTTCCGGGAGTGGATACTTGAAAACACAAGCGGTGTGATGCTGTTGCAAATCAGCAGTTCGGACAAGGTGGAAGAAATCACGCCAAGCGGTGGGCAGGGTATTGTTGAATCCATGTTCAATCCGCTCGGTATTGCCGGTAAAGTGCTCGTGGTGCAGGAGTTTGAGCACGACAACAGCTTAGGGTTTATGTATGACCTGCTGGGCGAAGAGCGCTTTGTGCAAATCCCGTTCTTTTACCGGCCTTCAGAGGATAACAAACTGGAAGCCTCGATTTCCTTCCACATCACGCAGCGGGAAAAAGCCGATGTGATGCGTGCCATGAACCATCCGTCCAATTTGTCGAGCCTGGAACAATTACAGCAACTCCTCTGCCCTCCTGCAAAACAAAAGTAGGGGTTAAGCTCTTCCCTATATTATATCTTTGAAACGGAGCGGCTGAAGCTACAGGCCAGACTCCTTGAATTCGAAAAGTTAACCGGATAAAATGAAGACGATACCTGCCTCCACCCTGGAGCAAGCAATGCACTACAACGAATACCGCCAGCTTATTGAAGAATTGCGTGCCGATGGTAAAACCACTGGATCTAACCACAGCGAGGCGATGCTGAACTATACAGACCTCAATCGTACCCGCATGAACCGCCTCGATAAAACAACAAAGCTAACTCCTGAGTCGCTTGAAGCACTGGAACAACTGGAAACGCCCATGACGATGCTCGTCTTGACCGAAGCTTGGTGCGGAGATGCTGCTCAGGTTATTCCGGTGCTGCAAAAAATGACAGAAGTCTGCTCCAATCTCTCTCTGGGGCTTATTCTGCGCGACGAGCACCCGGAAATCATGGATGCATTCCTGACCAACGGTGGCCGCTCTATTCCCAAAATTATTTTCATAACCGCCGAAGACCGGACTGTACTGAATACCTGGGGCCCTCGCCCGGCAGCCGTGCAGCAAATGGTGATGACGAACAAGGCCGCTATGCAGGAAGTTTCAGATACTGAAGTGAAGAAGGGCATGCAGCAACAAACTGCTATTGCAGTGCAAAAGTGGTATGCAAAGGATAAAACCAGGAGTATACAAGCCGAGATTTTGCAGGCAGTAGCCCAAAGTCAGGAAGTACCGGCACATTAGCCGATGGTACCAAAATGAACCAAGGCCCGTGCAGTTCAGTGCTGTTTAATCAGGATTAAGGAATTGCACGGTCCTTTTATTTATTAGGCTACAGGGGCATTTTTTCAGACATTCTGTCGGAAATCCTTCAGCAGTCCTGTATTTTCGCAGCGTATTCCAATCAAACGACTTTAAAACTGCTTATATGATCAACGTTGAGCTGCTCAAGAAAACATGTGAAACGCCTGGCGCACCAGGGTACGAACAGCGTATCCGGGAGTTCATCCTTGCTGAAGTCACCCCACTCGCAGATAAGGTAGAAGTAGATGCCATGGGCAATGTAATCGCCATCAAAAAAGGGCAGCAAGACAAGAAGGTTATGGTAGCTGCTCATATGGACGAGATTGGGTTCATCGTTACGCACATCGACGAGGATGGCTTCATCCGTTTCCATACTCTAGGCGGTTTTGACCCGAAAACACTGACCTCTCAGCGGGTCATCGTGCATGGCCGCAAAGACTTCATCGGCGTCATGGGCAGCAAGCCCATCCACCTGATGAAACCGGAGGAGCGCAACAAACAGCTTCCCATCAGCGAGTACTACATTGACCTGGGCATGCCCCGGGACGAAGTGGTGAAGTACGTTGCGGTAGGCGACTCCATTACCCGGGAGCGGGAGCTTATTGAGATGGGCAATTGTGTCAACAGTAAATCCATGGACAACCGGGTATCTGTGTTTATCCTGTTGGAAACCCTGCGGGCGCTGAAAGACCAATCCGTACCTTATGATATTTATGGCGTATTCACCGTACAGGAAGAAGTCGGGCTGCGCGGCGCCATCTCTTCTGCCCACCTAATTGACCCGGATTTTGGTTTCGGGCTTGACGTGACCATTGCCTTTGATGTGCCCGGTGCACAAGCGCACGAGTACGTCACAAGTCTTGGCAAAGGGGCCGCTATTAAGATTTTGGATGGCATGACAATCTGTGACTACCGCATGGTCAATTACATGAAAAAAACAGCTGATGCGCACAACATCCCCTGGCAACCGGAAGTGCTGCCTGCAGGAGGTACCGATACAGCCGGCATTCAGCGCTACGGCAAAAAAGGAGCGATAGCTGGCGCCATTTCCATTCCGCTTCGCAATATGCACCAAACCATCGAAATGGCCAATAAGGCTGATATTAAGCACTGCATCGACCTGCTGACCCACTGCCTGAGCGAGCTCCATCAATACGACTGGAGCTTCGAAAATGTGAATGGCAACCGCTCCAAGCCGGCAGCGGGCGACAGCTATGACTTTCTTTAATCCGCTATGAGAGCAAAGCAAATCTTTATGGGGACCGTCATCCTCGGGGCGGGCGTTTACTTTGGGTCCAAGTATATGGACACGGTGGAACGGCTATTCGATGATGCCGCTTCCGGGTTCTTCGTTATCCTCATTCTACTGCTATTGGGCCTGATGATTTATCGGGTGTTGTCAAATTAGCAATCCATGCAGGAAATCATTGACCTCAGCCAGGAAATTTATTCGGGTATGCCGGTGTACAGGAGGTTACCACCTGTGCAAGTCGAGCCCTACGCCACCCATGAGGAATGGGCAGGGGAAAAAGACCCCAAGACGCAAACGCCAGCGGTCAACCGATTGGATATGGGGGAGCATACCGGCACCCACGTAGATGCCATCAGCCACATGGGCAAGGCCTACGCCGACCAATCTATTGAGACCATGCCGCTTTCCACCTTCTACACGTCTGGTTTTTGCCTGGACTTTTCCCACAAAGGGCTTCAGGCACTTATTGAACCCGACGAAATAGCAGCAGCCTGTACCTCCTGCGGGCAGGAAATCAAAAAAGGGGACACCCTTCTTTTTCATACCGATCATTACCGGCGTGCATTTGGGACGCCAGCGTGGGGTAAGGGCCCCGGGCTTAGTGCCCAAAGTGCCAGATGGCTTGGCGAGCAGGGTATTGCTGCTTTTGGAGTGGAAACCATGGCACCCGGTGTTTCCGGGGTTTCTAACCGGGCTGTTCATGATATCTGTGGCGAATTGAACTTTACGCATTACGAAAACCTCGTCAACCTTCATCTGCTCCTGAATCGCGGGCGCTTCCGATTTATCGGTTTACCGCTCAAAATTAGGGGCGGAACGGGCTCACCGGTCCGGGCCATCGCCGTTTTTGAAGAATAACGACTCTTGCCAAAAGTGGCGCAAGCGATCAGGACGATACCAGCCCCGTCCGCTCAGCCACCGCCAGCAACTCACTGACCATCATAGCCGTAGCGCCCCACAGGATTTTACCCTCCACATCAAAGTATGGCACGCCCTTGAGCGTGATGTTGGCGGCCAGTTGCAAATTTGTTTTGCGTTGGGTGGCAGGATTGGACAGGTGGCTGAACGGGACTTCCAGAATGGTGCGTACCTCCTCTACATCCGGCACAAATGCCGGGCGGCTATCCGTGAAGCCCACATAGGGGTGTACCTGAAAATTGCTTACCGGGATATACAGCTCTGTCAGTTTGCCCAAGACTTCAATTGTATCAACGGGAACGCCTACCTCTTCCTCAGTTTCCCGCAGCGCTGTTTCCTGCAAAGAGGCATCCGAGTCTTCAAACTTCCCACCCGGAAAGCTGATCTGCCCGGCATGCCGGTCGTGCCCATGGTGGGGCTGCCGTTCGATAAAAACGAGGTGCCAATCGGACTGATGAGGATAAAACAAAGCCATAACACCGGCCTGACGAGCCCCTGGAGGGGGCGTCACCGCCTGCTGCCGTACAACATGCGCCATACGGAATTGCGCCTCTTGCCCGGGCAATGGATGCCTGAGCTGGTCTGCGATAGCCTGAATAAATGAATGCTGCATATCCATTTAACTCTGAAGGGCATTGAATAGTTGCACAACAGCACAGCCCCAAAACACAGGTTGTGCTCTGGGGCTGTTCAGGGTCTTTCCCGATCAAGCGCGACCTTTGTGGTTAAAGGTCTTTATTGGAAATTTCCAGGTATTTCTCCAAAGCGGTGGCCATGGAGGTAATGCCCGGTGCAGGTACTTTGATATTGATGGTCAGGCCCTGCTTTTCCACCTCTTTGCTGGTGGAATTGCCAAAGACTGCCATGCGGGTATCGTTCTGTTTGAAGTCCGGGAAGTTTTCGTAAAGTGATTTGATGCCAAGCGGGCTAAAGAACACGAGGACATCGTAGGTCACATCGCTGAGGTCAGACAAATCGCTGCTGACCGTTTGGTACATCATAGCATCCTGCCAGTCAAAGCTGTTTTCCTTCAAATAAGAGCTCACCTGCTTGGCCCCCAAATTGGAGCAAGGCAGCAGGAACTTTTCTTTTTTATGCTTTTTCAGGGCAGGTGCCAGGTCCTGAATGGTCCGCTTGCCCACAAAAACTTTGCGTTTGCGGTAAACGATAAACTTCTGCAGGTAATTCGCTATAGCCTCAGACAGGCAGAAGTACTTCATATCCTGTGAGACCTTGATCCGCATCTCTTCGCAAATGCGAAAATAGTGATCAATCGCATTTTTGCTGGTCAGGATCACTGCAGTATACTCATCAGGCTTGATTTTGGCTTTGCGGAATTCCTTAGCCGAGACGCCCTCTACATGAATGAACGGCCGCCAGTCGATGGTCAGGCCGTATTTTTGTTCTAAATCGTAGTAGGGAGATCGCTCCGGCTTTGGCTGGGATATCAGGATGGTTTTTACCGGCTTGTAAGTCTCTTCTTGTACTTTGCCATTTGCTGCCATGCAACAACAATTTTTGGGTTTTGCCCACTGTGCGTTTGATCTAAAGCAAGCTGTAGCACAGTTCCTGAACGAGGTTTTTAAATTAGGAAGTTGTTAATCCTTTTACCAAGATCAGGACAGGAGCGATTTCAACGGTGCAAATATACAACAAAAAGTGAAACTTATGAAAGGAGAGAAAGCGGCCGGCAGAAAACAGGCTGCGCAGAAACATGAATAAATAAACGCCGGCAATGACTGCGAAAATCAGATAAAGCATAGGTGTTTTAAGGCTATCGGGCCCGTAGGCAAAGAGCCCGTTGCCAATGATGAGGGCGATGCCGAGGATCAGATTGAAGACCACAATCGTCATGTTATAGACCCGGATTTCCTTTTCCACAGGGAAAACCAAACGAATGTAGGTCAGCAGCAGGTGTTTGCCGATCCAAAACACAATAATGCCCAGCACGCACATCAACAGGCTGATCCAGGGCGTCTCCGCAACCGGGATTTCGAAATACTCCGTCAGAAGAAAAACGAAAAAGCCTGCAGACAGCATGTAAAGCCCGTAAAACAGGTAATACGGCAGACCGCCGCCCCCTTCCCTTTCCCGCTGTAGCTGGTTGAGCAAATTATCATTTAGAAATGCCCGGTAGGCCCGGCCCAGCTGCGCTCTGAAAAGCGTGATCAATACCGTGAGCAACAGCAGGCTTCCAACGGTCGTAATAAAGACAACCCGGTTGAAGCGGCTGTCAATCGTCACAACCGGCTTGGAGGAAAACCCGGCATCAGGGGGAGGCAATACCCGGTCACTGGGCTGTGCTTCGGGGCTGGATGGCACTATATCGAAGGGGTTGCCCGTTACCGGTGTGGTACTGCCCAGGGTATCGGCACCCTCCGTGGCAGAGAGCCTGGGCGTGAGGTCAAAGGGGTTGGCTTGCGCCCAAACGCCTGACGCGATCAGCACTGACAGCAGGCTAACGAGCAGGAAACGGGTTGATATGTGGGCCAGCTTTTTCACAGTCCTTACAAAGGTAGCGCACTGACTGGAATAATCCATAGCTTTTTACCGGACATTCTGCCTGATTTGTTAGACAGAACTGAACCCGCCCGGGTTTGTTAAAGAGCTGTTAACCGTTTTTTTATCCCCGAATGGACTGGTAACTTGTACTGAATTTCACTTTAGCGACCATCAATGAAAAACAGCCTGATCTTCCGGGTTATCCTTTTGGGTGCCATAGCCATTGCCGGCATCATTGGCATGCAAGCCTATTGGGTGATCAATACCTGGAATATTAATGAGGAAGACTTTAGCAAAAAGGCAAGCCTTGCGCTTTACCGTACAGCCTGCGGCCTGGCTGACCTGAGCGGGGGCGACCTGCCGCCCCGCAACATCGTCAATCAGCGCACGACCAACTACTATGTGGTCAATATCGATAGCGAAATCGACGACGACCATCTGGAATACTTTCTGCAGAAAGAGTTTGAACGTCTGGCGCTTTACGTCGATTTCGAATACGCCGTTTACGATTGTACGACCAATGAGATGATGTATGGCAATTACTGCAGCTTCAATCCTGGCAAGCAAACGGACCTGACCGAGCTTGGCGACCTGCCAAAAGACGATAAATTCACCTATTACTTCAGCGTGAAATTCCCCAATCGGTCCGGCTATCTGCTGGGCAAAATGCAGCTTTCCATTTTCTTCTCTGCCATTCTGCTCATCGTCCTGATTTTTTTCGCCTACTCCATGTTTATCATGCTGCGGCAAAAGCGGCTGTCTGAACTGCAGAAGGACTTCATCAACAATATGACGCATGAGTTCAAGACACCCATTTCTACTATAAAAATTTCGGCAGATGTTTTCCAAAATGCGCCCGAAGTGCAAAACAACCCGCGGCTGCTGCGCTATGCCACCATCATCAAAGAACAAAACAAACGCCTCAACAGCCAGGTAGAGAAAGTGCTGCAACTGGCCCGGATCGAGCAGGGGAATTTTGAGCTCAAGCAGGAACAATTTCCCGTTGCCGAAGCACTAAGTGCCATCGTCAACAGCACGGCGGTACAGGCAGAAAAGCAGGGCGGCACGCTGGAAAGCGACATCCGGCTCGGGGATACTCATATTGAGGCGGACCGCCTCCACTTTACCAACATCCTCCACAACCTGCTCGACAACGCGGTCAAGTACTGCTGCGAACGGCCGGAAATTCGCCTGTCGGCCTATGCCTCAGATCAGCAGGTTACCATTAAGATAGAAGATAAAGGCGTGGGGATTTCCAAAGAGCATATGAGCCGGATTTTCAGCAAATTTTACCGCGTGCCCACCGGTAACGTTCACAAAGTAAAAGGTTTTGGGCTCGGATTGTACTATGTAAAAAGCATCTGCGACGCTCAGGGTTGGCAGCTTAATATCGAGAGCAGCCCGGGCGAAGGTACTAGCGTTTATTTGCACATTCCAGTTCTTCAACCGGGCTTCCAAAGCTGGTGGCACCAACTTCGTACTTTCTTTTCGAGGTATCTTCGCAGAACGGCCACCCGGCTGACCAATGCCTAAAAGCCAATTGCATTTATGAAAGCACACCTTTTATACGTTGAAGATGACGAAAGCCTGAGCTTTGTGACCCGCGACAACCTGGAACTTCAGGGTTATCAGATCACCCATTGTGCGACCGGGAAGGATGCCCTGCACCTGATTGATGCCGAATCGCCTGACATAGATCTCTACATTTTGGATGTGATGCTGCCGGACATTGATGGTTTTACGATTGCCCGCCGCATCCGCGAGCAGGACACCCACACCCCGATTTTGTTCCTGACCGCCAAATCGCTGAAAGAAGACCGGCTTAAAGGGCTGCGCCTGGGGGCTGATGATTATATTACCAAGCCATTCAGTATTGAAGAGCTTATGCTTAAAGTTGAGATCTTTCTGAGGCGCAGTCAGATAAAGCTACCGGATAACGCTTCGGAGTATGCATTGGGGCAGTTCCGGTTCGATTACCAAAACCTTCTGCTCAAAGGGGATGGGGAGCCGCGGCAGCTTACACAAAAAGAGGCAGACCTGCTCAGGCTTTTCGCGGAGCAACGCAATCAGGTGATCCGCCGCTCCGATATCCTGAAAAAACTTTGGGGCGAAGATGACTACTTCCTGGGGCGCAGCCTTGATGTGTTTATTTCCCGCCTCCGCAAATACCTGCGTAAGGATACGCAGCTCAAAATTGAGAATATTCACGGGGTTGGATTCCGGTTGAAGGAAGAAAATGAGTAGGCTGTTATCGCAAGGATGCACTAAGCTACAAGCTACTTCAAGCGTACACGGGTACCAATCAGAACCGACAGCGAATTGATCCGGTCGTTGTTTGGCCCCAAGCCATCAACATTTTTGAAATAATGCACGGAATGCTGATAAACTGGCTGTACGAAAAGGCTCCAACGCTCTGAGAAGTACCGTTCGGCTCCAAAGCCAAAGTTGAGCGTGAGATAGGCATTATCCTTAAAGTTGCCTCCTTCAAACCAGCCTTGCCCATTGCGCCGGATGCGGTCAATTTCAGACTCCCCCCCCGGCCCATCGGTCACCGGTGGCGGCATTGCTGGCAGGAAGTCAAACTGAGGCGCTTCTGCCGTGTAGTAATTGGTTTGGAAAGCGACCTGTACAGACCCGCCCCCCAAAACGTAAGCCCGCCATTTATTGCGCTGCCAGTAATCGTAACGAATATGCAGCGGAACGCTAAGCATATTCAGTTCTGTCGTGCGCAGCTCATCACCACGCAGCCCCGATAACAAACTACCCCTTACGTAAACAATACCCACCGGGTAATAACGCGCGGCGTAAATGGCTCCGGTTTCAACTTCCAGACGGCCGAAGTCAGCACTTAGGGACAGACCGCCGCCATATCCTATTGCCGCCCGCTCAAGGCTTTCCGTCAGTCGTTTTTCGGAGCTTGCCGGTACCAGGATATGGTTGTAATCCGCACTGCCAAACATGCCCACCAGTAAAGTGGGCCGTTTCTTTATGCGCCTGACTTTGGTATCTCCCAAATCAGCTGCAGGCTCCGCCAGCGTCTCAAAGGGCAATCCTGGAAGCAAGGTTAAGGCAGCCCTATCAAACATGGGATTTTCCATTGCAGCCATAGGGCCTTTGAGGGCGGGGAAGGGCAATGCTGAAGCTTCTGCCACAGCATTGGAGCGAAGGCTTTGCGGGGGTTCTGTATCTGAAAGCTGGGGTAAAGGAGCCCAGGTCCGGCTTTTTGCTGCTGCCGTACCCTGAGCAATTGCTTCATTGACCGGTTCTGATAACGCACTTTGGCTTAGCAAGTTGTTGCGCTTGTCAGCCTCTTGGGACGGTTGCCCCTGCTTTGCTGCCAACAGGTCAGAGCTGGACATTGGATTGTCCATAGAAAGCCCCTGAATTTCGGCAGGCGTTTCTTTTTCAGATTGATGACCTGCCGGCACATCAGTGTAAAGAGGTTTTCCGTCAGGTTGACTGCCCGCGACCGGTGTCCCCAGTTTCGGCAGGTACTGCCAACAGGTGATGAAAAGCAGCAGGAAAAGTGCCAGCTCCATAGACTTGTAGCGGAGTACGTACTGCGGCCAGGTAAACCACTCATTAAGCTTAGCTTCCATACGAGCCCAGTGAGCAGGCTCATAGGGCACCTCATACTGATGCATCTTGCCAAAGATCACCTCGTCCACCTCACGTGGGTCAGCTTCTGCCGGACCCGCATCAAGGGCCTCCGCCGCGTCAAGCTGCTCCTCAAAAGCCGACCAATCTGGCGCACCGGTTTCAGGCCGGAGGTTGGTCATCTTCTGGCGGATTTGTTCATCAAAATGGTGATCTTCTCTTTTCTTCATATCCTTTATAGTCGTTCGCTCAGTATTTCTTTCAGTTTCAACCGAGCTTTTACCAGGTTCGACCTGGAAGTGCTTTCTGTTATATCAAGTAGCTCTGCAATTTCTTTATGTGCGTACCCTTCGATCACATACAAATTAAAAACGGCGCGGTAGGAAGGCGTAAGCTCCTGTATGGCTTCGAGTATTTCCTGCTCCGTGCAGCGGCTGATCGCATCCGGGTCATTGGTACTGATGTCATACGCCTCGTCCATGTCCTCAGTGCGGCGGCGGCTGTTTTTACGGTAGTAGTCAATTGCCGTATTGACCATAATGCGCCGAATCCATGCAGAAAGCGACGTCCCCGGTTTATACTTGCCGACGTGCCGGAAAACCTTGATAAACCCTTCATGCAGAATATCAAGTGCTTCTTCCTCATCGGTAGCATAACGGAGGCATACGCCCATCATCCGGCTGTAGTACTCTTCGTACAACACCTTCTGAGCCCAGCGCTCCCGGCGAACGCAGGCCTGTATCAAGCCTTTTTCATTGTTTTCTAAGGGCAAAGCGATATCCATGTATGTTCAATTAGCCCAAATTACCCTAATTCAGCAAAAGATACAACCGGGAAAGCAGGTATGCTTTGTCTTTTCTATGCTAAATAGAGTTAGATGATGATGTTTACTTCAAATATCAAGGCGTAATGTAGCTAACCTACAGTTAAGAACGCTTTGCAGATCGGATCCGCTGCCCACTGCTTCCATTTCTGCCGCCTTTTGCGAATCTGTGGAACCCCGGTTTGTTTTAAACGTGTTTTCGTATAAATTTTTTGTTTATTTTTTTGACGGTATTTTTGTACTTTTGAGGAAAATACATACAGGCATAAGCCAGTCAAAATATGAGTGAGACAGCTGAACAGAACGGTCAGGAAAATATCATCACCCTTAAGGGGATGTATGAGGATTACTTCCTGGACTATGCTTCCTACGTTATTCTGGAGCGCGCCGTACCCGGCATTATTGACGGATTGAAACCCGTACAGCGGCGTATACTCCACGCTATGCGGGAAATGCACGACGGGCGTTACCACAAAGTCGCGAACATCATCGGGCAGACCATGCAGTACCACCCGCACGGGGATGCTGCCATTGGCGATGCCCTGGTCAATCTTGGGCAAAAGGACCTGCTCATTGACCCGCAGGGCAACTGGGGCGATGTGCGTACCGGCGACAGCGCAGCCGCTCCCCGTTACATTGAGGCGCGCCTGACCAAGTTTGCGCTGGAGGTGGCCTTCAACCCTCAGACCACCGACTGGCAGCTGAGCTACGATGGCCGGAAGAAGGAGCCAATCGGGCTGCCGATGAAGTTCCCCATGCTCCTGGCGCAGGGTACTGATGGCATAGCTGTGGGGCTTTCTACTAAAATCCTGCCGCACAACTTCAACGAGCTCATCAAGGCTTCTATCAAGCTGCTGCAGGGAAAGAGGGTCAAAATCTACCCCGATTTCCAAACCGGCGGCATGATAGATGTATCGGACTATCGGAGCGGCAAACGGGGCGGCCGGGTAAAGGTGCGGGCTAAAATTGAGGCCGTAGACAAAAGCACTCTGGCCATTAAAGAACTGCCCTATGCCACGACTACGCAGTCCCTCATTGACAGTATTCTCAAGGCCAACGACAAAGGCAAAATCAAGATCAAAAAGGTGGTGGACAATACCGCCGAGCACGTCGAAGTACTGGTAGAGCTTGGGAACGGCGTTTCCCCTGACCTCACCATTGATGCGCTTTATGCCTTTACCAACTGTGAAATATCCATTTCACCAAACGCCTGCGTCATCATTAAGGACAAGCCCCACTTCATGACCGTGGAGGACATCCTGGATATTTGCACGCAGCAAACCAAAGCCCTTCTAAAGCGGGAGCTGGAAATCCGCAAGGCGGAGCTGCTGGAGAAACTGCACTTCGCCAGCCTCGAAAAGATTTTCATCGAAAACCGCATCTACCGGGACATTGAGCAGTGCGAAACCTGGGAGGCGGTATTGGAAGCGGTAGACAGCGGCCTGCGGAAGTATGTGCGTGTGCCCGGAGAAAAGCAAAAGAAAAACGATGACCGGCTGGAACTCCTGCGGGACATCACAGAGGACGACCTCGTGCGGCTGACCGAAATCCGGATCAAGCGGATTTCTAAATACAATACCTTCAAAGCGGAGGAGCAGATCAGTAAGCTGGAAGAGGAGCTCAAGGAAGTGCAGCATCACCTCGACAATCTCACGGACTACGCCATTGCATACTACGAAAACCTGTTGCAGAAATTCGGCAAAGGCAAAGAGCGGCGCACCATTATCACCACCTTTGAGAACATCGAAGCGACAGAGGTGGTGGCTAAAAATGCTAAGCTGTATGTAGACCGGAAGGAGGGCTTCTTCGGTACAGGCCTGAAAAAGGACGAATTCGTTTGCGAGTGCTCAGACATCGCGGATATCATCGTTTTCCGAAAAGATGGTAAGTATCAGGTGTCCCGGATTGCGGATAAAGTCTTTGTCGGCAAGGATATCATCCATATTGATGTCTGGAAGAAGGGCGATGACCGGACGACCTACAACGCCATATACGTAGACGGCAAGACCGGGCGGACGTTCGCCAAGCGCTTTCAGGTACAGTCCATCACCCGTGACCGGGAGTACGATATGACCACGGGTGAAAACGGTTCAAAACCGCTGTATTTCACCGCCAACCCGAATGGAGAAGCCGAAGTCGTTACCGTGCAACTCACACAGGGCAGCCGGGCGCGGAATAAAGTCTTCGATTATGACTTCAGTGAGTTGGAGATCAAAGGGCGGGGCTCCAAAGGCAATACCGTAACCAAATACCCCGTGCGCAAGGTTTCGCTGAAAGAAGAAGGAGAATCAACCCTTGGCGCGATCAAAATATGGATGGATGAAGTCAGCGGCCGCCTGAATACCGATGAGCGGGGGCTGCTTCTGGGCGAGTTCAACTCCGGCGACCACCTTTTTGCCATTTACAAGGAAGGGTCTTACGAAGTGATTGAGCTCGACCTCAATAAAAAATTTGAGCCCAAAGAGATTGTCTCCATTGGGAAGTTCGACCCTGAAGCCGTCGTCAGCGCGGTCTACTATGAAGGCGAGCGGGGCTGGTCCGTCGCCAAGCGCTTTCAGGTGGAGACCACCTCTACCAATCAGCGCTTCCTGTTCATCACGGAGCACAAGAAGAGCAAGCTGTTGTTTGCTACGCCCGAACCGGGTGCCGCTATCCAATATCAGATCAAAGAGGGCAGCCAGAAAATCGATCAGGAGCTCGACATAGAGGACTTCATTGACGTCAAAGGCTGGCGTGCCATGGGCAACAAAGTCGCCGATCAACGCCTGCTGTCTGTAAGCCCCCTGGAAAAGGAAACCGCTGCCTCAAAGGGCGGTGAGGAAAAACTCAAGCCGGGGGATAGCATCGACTTTGATGTGGAAGACGATGGGCAAACGAAGATGTTTGATTAACCCCGGATCAATAATCCGAAGGCGAAGTCTTCCAGCAACTCCTCCACCTGGCTCAGGTCATCCTCCTTCACTTCGATATCAGTGAGGGAGGGCAGGTGCTGGGCGAAGTAGATGTGGTTGTTCGCCATTTCCAGCAGCGTGCTGGCCAGTGCTCTGGGATAAGCATAATCGGGATTGACTTCTTTGATGATTTTTGCGATGCGCTTGGCCAGGCTTTTGTAGGTCAGGAAAAAGCCCTCCTTATTTTCTTCGTCCACCTGTTTGGTGTGGTACGCCTTGGTGGCTTCTGCCACTACGATGCGGTGCAGCACATCTTCATCCACAAACTGAATGGAGGTATTCCGGCGGGAGGTATCCACGATAGCGGAGATGGCAATTTTCAGTTTCTGCTTCGGGTCTTCAATATTCATAGTATTGTAATCGATGTGGAACTTCATCCACTCCCAATACCAGCAAAGCAGGTAGACCAACAGTCGGTGCTTATTCTCAAAATAGCGGTAAACGGAGGCCTCTGTGGAGTTGATCCGCTCTGCCAGCTTTTTGAAGGTAAAAGCCTCAAACCCGATCTCATCAATCAGGATAATGCTGTACTGAATGATCTTTTTGCCCAGCTTGGTGTCCTGTGGGTTTTTGAGATACAACCTTTCGTTGAGCTGCATCTGAATGAAAATTGACATCGCTATTGCAGTTTTTGTAGGTACGATCAACCACCTGTGTAATTGTGCTTTCAGGGCTGCCTGGCCTGTTCTTCAGTCAGGTCGCCGGGTTTTTCCTGCTCAAGGTAAGGCTTCAGCCAGCAAAGGCAGGATTCGAATCCTTCAAAAATAAAATTTATCAATGATAAGGCCGGGAATAATGTTGTTTCGAACCAGTATAAGCAGGGGCTAATCCTGCAAACCGAAGCAGGCCAGAAGGATGCCTTCCTGCTGCAAACTCCGGATCACATTATCCCTCGCATACAGCCCCAATCGGTCCATGTACGGCGCCCGCTCCATGCGCACGACGACTATTAAATACGGGGCAGACCTATACGATCTCTTAGAAGTGGTCAAAAACCGATAGAAAAGCTATCAAAAAACAATAAAAAAGGAGAGGCAATGCCTCTCCTCCAAAAGCCTCAGTCACCATGTAAATTCAATTCCAGTGGATAACCGGAATGAACTACAACAGAAATTCTTGTCACTATCTTTTGAGTAATTCGACTCAAACTGATAGTAAAACTACCAATAAACAGCGTGTTCGAATTTTTGTTTGCAGCGGTGACTTATTTTTTTTGTGCTTACCAGCCATCCCCGTCGAGCAGGTCGCCAAGGCCGCCGAGTACACTGCCTTCGCCCTTTTTGCCACCACCGTAGTGTTTGGACGCCCGCAGGACGCGGTCAGCCAGGCGGCTGAAAGGCAGGGATTGTACCCATACGCTGCCCGGCCCCTGAAGGCGGGCATAAAACAGGCCCTCTCCACCGAAAATAGCATTACGCACACCGCGCACCATCTCAATATCGTAGTCTACATCCTGCGTGAAGCCCACAAGGCAGCCCGTATCTACCCGCATCGTTTCGCCTATGGCCAGCTCTTTGCGGGTAACGGTGCCACCGGCATGCAGGAAGGACAAGCCATCGCCTTCCAGCTTTTGCATGATGAAGCCTTCGCCCCCGAAGAAGCCCCGGCCCAGCCGCTTCGAAAACTCAATACCGACAGATACCCCTTTGGCAGCGCAAAGGAAAGCATCCTTCTGACAGATGACTTTGCCACCGTGCTCTGACAGGTCGAGGGGGATAATCCGCCCGGGGTAGGGCGAAGCAAAAGAAACACGCTTCTTCCCGGTCCCGGCATGCGTAAATGCCGTCATAAACAGGCTCTCCCCGGTAATCAGGCGCTTGCCAGCCGAAAGGACTTTGCCCCAAAGACCGGAATTTTCTTCCCGGTGGCTGCCATCGCCAAAAATGGTGGCCATCTCGATGCTGTCGTCCATCATCATAAAGCTGCCGGCTTCTGCGATGACCGTCTCATAGGGGTCAAGCTCAATCTCAACGTACTGCATTTCTTCACCGAAGATCTGAAAATCTATCTCGTGTGCATTCATGGATAAGGTGTGGTTTATTAGAATTAATGCCTTAAAATAAGTTTTCTCGCTTAGAAGCCCCTAATCCTTTCGAGGGATACGCGCAAATTAACGACAAGCGCCCCACCGGAAAACTCCAGCGGGGCGCCTGATTGAATGGAAAACCCTTTTGGGTTTTTAGTTATACACTACTTGGCAGTAGATTACTTCTTCACAAATGGCATCGTCTGAATGCCCTGCTCGGTGCGGATCATCAGAAAGTACTGACCGGCTGGCAGTGCCTCTACATTGAATTCTGCCTGCTCGCGCTCACCTACACTGTTGTCGCGCTGACGCAACAGCACCTGTCCGTTAGCAGAAGTGATGTTGTACTCTACGAAGCTTGTGCTCTCCTTGAAAGTGATATTGGTGGTCAGCTTCTCCGCAGTTGGGTTCGGGAAGATGTCCATCTCAAAGGTTTCTGCACCTACTACGTCCTCTGTGCTTGTGGGTAATGGGGACGTCTTGATTGCAATCGAAACACCAGCATCGCGTGCTAATCCTTGAAAAAGACCCAGATTTGCAAAATCAGGTGTATTGGTTTCCGGATCAAAATCTGACTCCACAAAATAAGGCTCATCCGCTATATTGTAGGTCCCGTTCGCCACCTTGTAGTCAACGTACTGTGTGTAACTAATACTCTCGTCGAAAGCCATAAACACAGACCCTTCGCCCGTATGACGCACTCCAACCATATAGGCGGAAGCCTCTGGATTAACAATAGGCCCTGGCTCGGCAAAAGTCTCAAAGTTGGCAACAGGAAGTCTAAGGACACCTGTTTGTTCAGCATAGTCTTCCGGGAAAGCGAATGTTGCAATACCTACAACCTCGACTTCTGTATTTGCTATTATACTGTCTTCATCTGCATCTATCCACTCGTAAACATACCCTTCAAAAGAGGCATCGGCTAGTGTAGTACCCGTTGCGGAGAGGACCTCATAAAGAATGGTATCGATACGAATTAAACCAGCTCCTGAAGGAAATGCAAATGGTGCAAGTAATTCGTATACACCGCCTCCTTCTAAAGCATAAAATGTTCCCGTGCTGTTAGGCAGACCTGTTTCAGGATCCCACTGTGCTTTACTGTACAGGGAGTCCGAAATGGTAAAGGTAGAAGAGAAGGTGTTATCAAAATCCAGTTGGTCTACGCTATCCGATTCAACACTATAAGTCACTGTATAGCGGCCAATGCCGTTCTCAGGTACGAATCCCGGTAGAACAGCAAGGCTGGATGTTGAATCCGGCTCTACCGTTTCTTCCAGAGTCGTCGACTCAGTGTAAACGGTTGCAGGGTTTGAACCATCGAGTTCCGTGTATTCTACAGTTGCAGAAATGTCGAAATTTGCAGCATTGTTGGATCCGTTATTAACAATACTTGCACCAGGAACGACCGTAAAATTCTCAGGTGTCACTTGCTCCAATGGCACGATACCGTAGGGGGCTGTCATCACGTTTGCAGGTGTTGCTCCAATATCGTTTGGCAGTACCAGGTTGCCCATTGTGATGTTCACCGCCCCACTCTCCAGAGCAGTACGGATGGCCTGACCGTCCTCATAGCTTAGCATAGCTACCGGGATCGTAATGGACAAATCATCACCTCCCATGGGGATGACACCCGCGCCTGGCTGGTTGTTGAAAATGATTATACCAAGCGCGCCTGCGTTTTGCGCATTGAGCGCCTTTGAAACGAAAGTACAGCTGCCACGGTCAACGAGGGCAATCTTACCTTCCAGTTCTGCACCGTTTACGGCGGCCATACAGCCTTGCGTTGCTGTCTCTCCGGTACCGTCGTCAATGAATGCGGCATCAGCAGTTACCAGGGTATCCGTAAGTGGCGTACCAAAGTTAGCCGCAGTTCCAAACTCATACCCCCCTAAAAGTTCTTCGGGAGAGTTGACGAAAACCACCTGCGCATTGACCATAGTGATAGCCACGAACAGGGAAAGGATTGTAGTCGTAAAAATTTTCATAGAAGCAATTTTGATTACTAAATCGTTTTAAACATACGATATAAAGACCGCCGGAGCGGGCTAATCCAAGTCTGATTTTGATTAATGGGGCTTTCGGAAAACTTCAGTGTGTAGTATCAAACTGCCGACAAAACAGGCTCGGCTTCGAATTTCAGGTTGCTAAATTAATCATTTTGTCATACTGTCCGAAATGAAATCTTTTTCAACCCCAAACTCTTTTGACAACAAAGGAGAACCGGGCGAATTGAACACCATTAGAATAATCGTTTAAGCCATCCGGTTCGCTGCGGGGCTCGGTTTATATTTTTCCGCGAAACGTCAGGCTGCTGACATTTAACGCTGCGACCAACGGCTCTCCTTCTCGCTCCATCCGGCTCAAAAGCTGCAAACTCTGCCCAAGCTGCAGATTGTCCAACTGTCGATAGGCTGGTTTAGGCCGGTTGAGATGGTTGTACCAGCAATCCTGAAACAAGTCGTCCAAGACCACGCGTTGCAGGCAATGATCTTCCTGAATAGGCCATTGCTCCACTTGTGCCTGCTGCGGCAATTTCTCCCGGGTAAGCCAAAGGTACCATTGCTCCAAAAGCTGCCGGTGGCTTTTAAGTGCTTCGAAAGGCACCTGCCGCACCTGCAGGTAATCGGTCTTGCTATACGCCACGTATAATTTCCCGGTAGGTTCATCAAAATCGGCAGCTGTAATCTGATAGCGGTTTTGCTGCAGGCCTTCCTGTTCGGGCGTTAGTGTCGAGAGTTCCTTCCAGTCTTCAGCTGCTTCCGCAAAAAGCAACGGAGCTTTTCCACCGGGATGAAAAAGCTCCGCGCCCTGCTTTAGCAAATGATGGAGTTGTTTAGTGAGGTCAGCCATTCGAAGGGTTTTACTATCCAAATGGCTGGGTTGCTGCTTTGTTTAGCTAAACTTCTGCGTAGATGGCTTCGATGTCTTGCTGGTACTTGTCACGGATGACCCGCCGCTTGAGCTTCATCGTTGGCGTCAGTTCAGCAGCTGTACCGTCTGTACGGCTGGGCTCCCAGGAAGCTGCAATCAGGCAGAACTTCTTGATCTGCTCTATTTTGCTGAAATTCGGATTGTACTGATCGATGATCGATTGGTATTTGGCAATAACTTCAGGTTGCTGTACGGCGTCCTGCATGCCTTTCCACTCCACCCCATGACGGGCGCACCAGTCTTTGAGTGCGTCTTCGGCGGGCAGAATGATGGCAGAAACAAATTTGCGCTGCTCACCGACCACCATGACCTGCTCCACGAGGAAGTCTTCCTTGAGCTTATTTTCGATCGGTGCCGGCGCTACGTACTTGCCACCGGAGGTTTTGAGCAGCTCTTTCTTGCGGTCGGTGATTTTCAGGAACGGTTTGCCGCCCGGACCAGGTACCAGGGTACCCACATCACCGGTGCGGAACCACCGCTCTCCGTCAATATCTTTAAAGACCTCGGCGGTCGCTTCGGGCTTGTTGTAGTAGCCCATCATCACGTTTGGCCCTTTCGCCAGGATTTCGCCCTCGCCGGAGTTATAAGTGCCCTCAGAATCGTCGATGCGCAATTCCACGCTCTTCAAAGCCGGCCCAATCGTGCCCAACATACCTCCGCCCGGTGTGAAGTGCCCAATAGCCAGGCCCGGTGAAGTCTCCGTAAGCCCATACCCTTCGCGGATGGGTACGCCGGCAGCCGAAAACACCTTCGCCATTTTGACCGGGCAGGGGGCGGCCCCGGTAATGATACCTCTGACGTTGCCGCCGAGCGCTTCCCGCCATTTACTGAAAATCAGCTTATCAGCGATTTTCATCTTAATGGCTTTTAGGCCACTGTAGGATTTATCGTATTCATAGTCCTCTGTCAGGTTGAGGGCCCAAAAGAAGAGGGACTTTTTCGCGCCTGTCAGTTCCAGGCCTTTGTTGTAGATTTTTTCGTAGACCTTTTCCAGCAGGCGGGGCACCGTAGTAAAAAAATGCGGCTGCACGGCTTTCAGGTCGCCCTCATCCCCACCGAGGTTATCCGTGCCGGTAAAGGTGATGCTCGCGCTCAGGAAAGTATAGGCGTAGAGTGCAGCTCGTTCGAAAATATGGCACAGCGGCAGGAAACTTAGCACCTTGTGCTCGTTGTCTATCGGGAAAATGTTCATCACGTCCATCACGTTGCTCACGATATTACGGTGCGACAACATGACGCCCTTGGGCTCACCGGTAGTGCCCGAGGTATAGATGATGGTCGCCAGCTCGCTGGGCTTAATTTTAGCCATGATCGCTTCCACTTCCGCCTGTCCTTCATCTGAGAAGATATCTTCCCAGTAGGGCCGCCCATCCTGACGATCGAAGGTGTAGATATCCAAGAGGGAAGGGACATTAGCCTTGGCCGTATTTACCTTATCGTACAGGTCATCTTTGCCCACGAAGGCGTACTTCACTTCTGCGTCGTTGAAGATGTACTCATATTCCGCCGGGCTGATCGTTGGGTAGACCGGCACGTTAATGGCCCCGATTTGCTGTATGCCCAGGTCCAGCACCGCCCATTCCGGCCGGTTTTGATACACAGCCATGGCAATTTTATCGCCCGGTTTCACCCCAAGCTTGAGCAAGCCCCGGCTGACCTTATTGGCTTTATCCACTGTTTCCTGGGTGCTGTAGTACACCCATTGCTCGTTTTGGCGGTACCCGTAAGCCTTGTCCTGAGGATTGTGCTTGAGCTGGTACTGTATAAAGTCAAATAACCTGGTTGGATGGTCCATATTGTCCTGCAAGTTTTGGTTAGGTATCCGAAAGATAATTGGCAGAAAGCAAATGTGCGAAATAAAGCAGCAAAAAAACGACTGTCTGCCAACATTCTTTTAAGCCAAACAATCAACCCCGAAGGGCGGCACCCTGTTCGTAGAGGGCATCAATTTCTTTTTGGAATTTTTCTGCTATACGTTCCCGGCGGGGCTTTAGCGTTGGCGTAAGGTCGCCACTTGCTGCGGTCCAGGGCTCGTGGAGCAGGTGGATTTGCCCCACCTGTTTGTAATGCGGCAATTGGGCATTCACAATAGCCATTTGCTCCTGCATGAAGTTGACTACCTTATGATTGTGCACCATAAACTGCGGGGCAGTCCAGTGTACGTTGTGCGCCTCGCACCATTGCTTCAGCAGCCCAAACTGCGGCAGGATAAGGGCAACCGGAAACGGCCGCTGTGCACCAAGCACCATGCACTCCTCTATATAAGGTGTGCTTTTGGCCAGGTTTTCGATTTCTTCCGGAGCGACGTACCTGCCGTTGGTGGTTTTGAAAATGTCTTTTTGCCGGCCCGTTATTTTCAGGAACCGCTTGTGCACCCACTGCCCGCGGTCGCCGGTTTGCAGCCAGCCGTCTTCCGACAGCACGCGCTGGGTGTCCTCCGGCCTGTTGTAGTAGCCCAGCATGACATTCGGCCCCCGTACGAGGATTTCCCCATCCCCATCATCGCTTTCTTCTATTTTCACTTCAATGCCAGGAATAGGCCGCCCCACGGTGCCAAAGCGGGTGCCGCCCGGCTCAAACCGGTTGAAGGCAACCACGGGCGAAGTCTCGGTCATGCCATAGCCCTCATGAATGGAAAGCCCGGCAGCCGAAAACAGCCGTGCCAGCCGGGGCTGCAGTGCGGCAGCGCCGACCATGATGCCCTTTACGCGCCCACCCAACAAGCGCCTCCAGACGCTAAACACCAGCAGGTTGGCCACGCCCAGTTGCATACGGTACAAAAGATGGCCCCGATGCCGCATCCGGTACTGCATCCCTAACCGAATGGCCCAATGCGCCACCCAGCGGGGCAGCACGGGCAATTGCCCTATGCGTTCCTGAATTTCGTCGTAGGCGCGTTCCAGCAAGCGGGGTACTACCGTGAAGTAATGCGGCTTCACTTTGCGCATCAGATAGCGGGTTTCTTCGGGGTTGTTGGAGTAGTACACCGAAGCGCCGCAGGCCAGGTAAGCGTAGTTGACCATGCGCTCGAAAATGTGGCTTGGCGGCAGGAAGCTGATCACCCGGCTGTTCGCATTGACCGGTACAAGGCTGATGGTAGCTTTGATGTTGCTGACGATATTGCGGTGGGAGAGCATGACGCCCTTAGGCTCGCCGGCAGTGCCCGAGGTGTAGACGATGGTAGCCAGGTCTTCTTCGTGAATAGCCGCCCGGAGCACCTGCAGCTTTTCCTGATCGGAGGCGGTAGGCTCAGTCAGCAGGTCGTCCCAACTCGGATGATCGGGCAGGGACTGCATGCAATACACTTCCCTCAAATCCGGTAATTGCTCCTTGATTTGCTGTACTTTTTCGGTAGCCTCCCGGTTGGCCGTTACGACGTAGCCTACACCGGCTTCCCTGAGGATGAACTGTAACTCCCGGTCGCTGCAGTGGCTATGTACGGGCACCGGGATGAGCCCGGCCTGCATCAGGGCGATATCCATGAGCAGCCAGCGCGGGCTGCAGCGTTCGGCCAGGATTGCCACGCGGTCGCCCCGCCTGAGTCCCAGCGCCAGCCAGCCAGCACTAATACGGGCAGCAATCTGCTCGCAGTCTTGGGTGCTGAAATACTGCCAGCCTACGCTTTCGCGAATGGCAAGGGCTCTCTTGTTGGGAAAGCAGTGCTGTTGATAGGGCAAGATGTCGAATAATCGCCGGAAGTCCATATCAGGGGGCTTAGGTATAGGTTTCGACTTGGGGCTCCCTGAAAGATAGGGTTTTTTGTAGACTTCACGGTGTTTTGTCAAGCTTGAAATGGGTAGCTATATTTGGGGCTGCCGCGCCATTGGATGCCCATCGCTAAACCATGCGTATATCGGTAACCCAAATGCCAACGCACAGGTGCCGCGCCGTTAGGTGCGGAAGGTAAGCTACTGAACCTGTAGAGGCGACTGCGCTCCATAACTTTTTCATGCTGCTCGGGGCTTGGCATCAATCCCTTGGGGAAAACACATTCCGCACCTATGGCGCGGGGAGAAACTTTAGTAGATTGGAGATTACCCACAACATATAGTCCCCAAAGGGACTCGCCCCCACTGTCAGCAAAGCCCATCGGGCAAGAATCTAATCACTGGATTGAGCCACAAGCGCATGACCCTTAAAGCTCGGGCACTGCAAGCATTTTCTTTCTACAGCTGGGATAACCTGCGGCTTCTCTGAATTCTTATTGCCAAGTCAATTTGCCCTTAGCCTTCATCCATGGTTAACAAAGCTCTAGGATTTCGGCATAATCCAGCGGATCAGCAATGGGATGAGCAGCAAATCGCTAATCAGGGCACTCAAAAGGGTCAGGCTGATCAGCAGCCCAATCGTCACACTCGGCGGATGGATGGAGAACAGCATCACCAGGAAGCCAAAAAACAGGATAATGGAGGTCAGCACGATGGCCTTCCCCGTTTCCAAAAAGGTGATGCGCATAGCGGGCTCCAGCTCCAGCCCCTTGTTTTTAGCTAGTTTGTATTTACTGAGGAAGTGTATGGTATCATCTACAGCGATGCCAAAAATCACGGCAAAGACAATGGACACACCAGCTTCCAGCTCGATACCCAGAAAGCCCAGCAGCGCACCGGCCAGTATCAGGGGGAAAATATTAGGCAACAAGGAGATGAGCAGCATCTTGATATTCTGAAAAAGCAAAGCCATCAGCACGCTCACGATGAGAATGGCCATGCCAAGCCCATAGAGCAGATCGCGGCGCACATACTCGGCATTCTTATCGATAATCAGCCCGGTGCCGGTCCGCTGAAAGGCCACCACCGAAGTATCCGTATTCATGGTGATCCATTGGTCGATGTCCTCGCCTATGGCTTTGATGCTGTCAGCGCCGATGTCCTGCACCCGGGACGTGATGCGCGCTTTGGTCTCATCTTTGCTCAGTAGCACATTTACATTCAGCTTGGGCACCCGGCGGGCCATCCGCTGATAGCGCTCGAAGTCTGCCTCCGTTTCGGGCATGGCGTAGGCCTCGGGCGCGTTATTTTTCATCATCTGATTGATGCTCTTGTAGACGGCGGTAATGGAAGCTACGGCTTGTACAGATGGGTACTGCTTCAGGTGGTTTTCCACTTTAGCAATTTCCCGCATCACTGCCCAGTCGGTAGCTTTGTAGCCCTCTTTGGCAAATACTGCGAATTCCATGGGGCGGAAACCGGTCAGGTTTTTCTCAAAAAATTTGAAATCCTCAGTAATTTTCTCGCCAATTGGCATATTGTTAATGATGCCGTAGTTGGTCGTAATGCGGGAGATGCCCCAGAAGGCAATGCCCAGGGTCACAACGGCAGCCAGTGCAATCCGGCTGGGATAGCGCAGGGTGAAGTGGTACGCCCAATCCATAGATTTTTCCCAAAAAGCCTGCCCCTTACCCAGTTTGATAATCTGATCGGCACGGAACCAGGAAAGCACCGCTGTGGTGAAGAAAATTACGGTCACGTAAGCCACCATTACTCCGATGGCTGCATTGATCCCGAATTCACGAATTGGGCCCACCTTGCTGGTGAGCAGGGAGGCAAATCCGATCGCCGTGGTGATGGAAGTCAGGAGCGTGGCCAGCCCGATTTCCTTGATGGCGGTTACGATGGCTTTGTCCTGCCGCTCGCCTTTTCGCAGTTCGTCGATGTATTTGGACATGATGTGGATGACATCTGAAGTCCCCACGATAATCATCAGCACAGGGTAGAGGGCAGCCATGGCATTCAGCTCCCGCCCGGTAGCGCCCAACAGCCCCATAAACAGCAGCATGCCCAGCCCGATAGATACCAGCGCTACGAAGATGCCCCAGGGCTTGCGGAAGATGACAAACAT
Organism: Phaeodactylibacter sp.; assembly: GCF_022763345.1. GTDB lineage: Bacteria > Bacteroidota > Bacteroidia > Chitinophagales > Saprospiraceae > Phaeodactylibacter. The sequence goes on along the minus strand of NZ_JALEGS010000053.1, from coordinate 84,426 downwards.
GATTAGCGTAACCAAAATACCCGAGATGATAGCAGATACGGTGATTTCCCGCTTTTGCATATCCACCAGCTCCTTTTGAAAATAGGGCCGGCCGAGGTAGTGGTATTCTTCGAAGTCGTAGGTATTGATCTGCTCATCGAGGGCGGCCATGAGCTCGCGTGCCTGATCGAGTTGTATGCTGGGAATGGTCTTAAGGAATACCACTAGCGTTTTCCCGTCCTCTGAAATCAGGTTGTGCACAAAGCGCTCATCCGAAAGAATACGGGCGCTATCGGCCGGAAGCCGCTCTGGCTGATCGATGTGAATCGCCGGCACGGTAGTGATCGCGAATGGCGTACGTACCGGGTAGGAGAACTTGGTCAGCGACTGGCTTTCTTCGATGTAAGGCAATTCGCGTGCAGATAGCGTGAAGTCGTGAAACCGCTCCAGGAAGTCCTGTTCGAAGACGCCCTGTTCGCGGCGCACAGCGACGAGCAGAAAGTTATCGTCCCCTTCGAAGTTTTCCACAAAGTCCCGGAAAAACTCCAGGTCTTCGTCCCCTTCCGGGAAGAACTGTTCGAAATCGAAGGAGAATTGCAATTGGGTAACGTAGTACCCGCTGATGGCTGCCAGTACCAGAAAGGTGGCGACAGAGATAATCCGCAGTTTGCTTTTCATGCGAGGTTGATGCTCAGTTGTTGACTTGTTCGACGGTATATACGCAATACGAAGTGGTTTGCGACATCGACCACTGACGAAGCGTAGCTTGTCAGGGCAGGCCAGTGACGAAGCATAGCTTGTCAGGGCAGGCGCAAGCCACTTCTCAGCGTAGATGCTGACCTGTCTGCCGAAGTACCGATACGCAGGCAGGCATTGAGTAGGTTTGCTGTGGCAAACCACTTAATCGTCAGTATAACCACACCGGGTAAATTTAGTTGAGCACATCAGGCAGGTGAAGGAACACAACAGGCCGTATGCATCTCTTTGCACACGGCCTGCGGGTTCATTCCTGCTGAGGTTTTGCGCTACACGAAACGCTGCATGTGGTAGGCCACCAGCGTATGCAAAGCAGCGAGTGCCAGAGCTTTGGCTTCCTTGGGCTTATACCCCTTGTCCATAAAGTAATCTTCAAGCCTTACCTGGCTTTGGAAATACATCGCCTGGAAGGCTGTGCCCAACTGCTCCGTAAGCGGGTCTTTTTTTGACCAGTTGCTGACACCTTTCATCAGGTTTTCGTGCCAGTTTTCCACTGATTCCCGCTCCTTGTCGTTGAGGGTTTTGGGAGCGGCGTATAGACGGGAGCGCTCCGTAGCCGCTTGTGCCAACCGCTTCTGGTCGAAGGAGCTCCGGGCGCCCAAATCTGCAGCCAGCGTAACCATAATCCGGACCTCCGGCCAGCTTTCAAACTGCCCACAGCCTTGTAGCTTTAATTCATCTCCGATTAATGTAGATAATGAGGTGTAGGCTTCTGCTGATTCTGCCGGGTGGCGGGCTGCCAACCAGCAGGGGGCCGCTTCTTCCGTACCTGGTGCGGCGTGTACAAACAAGAGGTGCTGAATCAACTGTCCGTTATTCTCGTAAGCATAGGTAAAGCTGGGATCAAAAGCCACGCCTTCGAGTTTTTTGCCCTGGAAAGCCTCCCGGATGGCGGTATTCATGCGCTTATTGACTTCCTGCCCTGGTCCAAAATTCTGGAACAGCTGGTAAGCCTGGTAAGCCTTAGCCAGCGGGTCGGCGCTGTAGTCGTCCAGGCGGGCAGCAGCGGCAGCGCTATACCCCATTTCATTAATTACTTTCTGTAGCTCACTGTCTGCGCCTTCCTGTCCGGGCAGTGGCGATTGCTCGGCGACAAGCTGATACTGCTGCAGGGTGCGGTTTTGAGCAAAATACTTTTCATACCCTGCCTGGGTGCCCGGCCCGTAGTAGCCATCCAATGAGCCCGTGTAAGCTTTGGCAGCTTTGAGGATACGTTGCAGGTCGAGAGCAGAGCCCCGCTTTACGCTGCCATCAATGGCTGGAAGAGCAGGTGCGGGTGCTGTACCTGTTGTCGGGGCGACATCCCCCGCGTAGTAGTCGTAGCTTGAAGGAAGGTTAGGCACAGCGGGAGGAGGGGGCGGTGTTGCGGGCTGACGGGCCTGAAGCACTTCGTTAGCATCGGCAGGTGTGGTATAGGGCTGAGTGGAGTTACTATTGTTTGGCAGGCGTTCGCCTTTTGTCTGGTCATAGCTCTGCGGTGGTGCAGCGGAGCCAGGGTTTTCGTTCATCGCCAATGGGATGAGCGGTTTTTTTGTACCGGTTTCGAATGCTGTCAGTGGCAGCAGGTATCCACTGGGTACGTTTTTGACAAAGGCATCTTTGTAGCCCAAGTCCCGAATGCCAGGCAGTACCGCCTGAGCAGCCGCTTCACTGGTGAAAGGGCCGGTAACTATTTTTATCAGATTGCCCTGCAGTATGCCATAAAGCGGGCCTGCTTTCATCAGGCTTTCCCACTCTATGGGGCGGTTGATTTGGCGGGTCGCCATTTGCACAATTGCTGCCGGGGCATTAGGATCGATGGCACGTTCCTGAACGAAAGCATTGGCATAGCCATTTTGGCGGACACTAGCCGCAAGCTGCTCGGCAGGGGGGCGGTTCTCAAACCCGCCAACGTAAACTTCCATTAGATTGTTCCCGAGGTCTTGTGCGTGGACAAAACCCAATTCGCGCAACGCACTGAAGTCTTCTGGTTTTGCGTCAATAAATGTCCCGACCTGAACCGTGTAGAAGGATTCGTTTTGAGCCTGTGCCAATGAGATGGTAAGGAACAAAACAGCTAAAGTGGTTTGCCAAAGTTTCATCATGGTTTTCTTATTTTTTGAAAAGTGGCTATACGCACTGCTTGTTCTTTTTTTGCGTACACCGGTGCATATGCTATAGGATTGTTGCCTGGTACATGTCCAAAACGGAAATCAGACCTTGCAAATTTTGTATTCTTTTGATTGATCAATCCATAGCATCCAAATTTCAATAATTTTTCCCTCTTTTTCACTATTTTGTTTAAAACAAATTCAGCGCCCAATACGAACCATATCCACTAAGCCGGGTTTATCTCCTAAACGCCTACCATTATGAGCCAGGAAAAACCCATAATTAAAGAGTACAGCAACGGGGAAATCACGATCGTTTGGAAGCCGAAGTTATGTATGCATTCCAGGCTCTGCTTTAACGGCCTGCCCGAAGTGTTCGACCCTCAGGCCCGGCCGTGGGTAAATGCGGAAGGGGCTGAGAGCGAACGGATCGCCGAGCAAGTCAAAAAGTGCCCGTCGGGAGCATTGACCTTTTACTACAACGATGAAAATAAACAAGCTGTACAGGCTAACAAACAGGCGCCTGCAGGAGCAACAGAAGCTGAAGTCATACCCAATGGCCCGCTAATGATCAAAGGGACAATCGCGCTTAAAGATGGGCAAGGCAACACTTCTGTGCAGGAAAAGCTGACGGCTTTTTGCCGCTGCGGAGCTTCCTCCAATAAGCCATTCTGTGACGGTTCTCACAAAAAGATCGGTTTTGAGGGCTAATCCTGTTGTATTCCAAAATAAAAAAGGCTGACAGCAAATTACGCGCTGTCAGCCTTTTTTGATTAAAGTCCGGACTGATTAAGCTTTCCTGACAAAGTTCATGATCAGGGATACGACTAACAGTACCAGGAAAATGTAGAAAATGACTTTGGCTATCGCTGCGGCTCCTGCGGCAATACCACCGAATCCGAACACAGCAGCAATCAATGCAATAATGAAAAAAATCAAGGCGTAACGTAACATAATCATTTGGTTTTTGAGGAGGCTTTCCCCCCTGTTTTAGAATCACCTTTTGAACGGACCGGCCTGTTGCAGTGTTCGTTCGGTCCGGTGCTGGGTACCAACTAAAGCGCTTTTGAGGTGTTTTTTAGTGGATTAACCTATCTTGTCTAGCAATTATGAAATACCGTTCTGTTGCTGCCATTTTGCCAAGTGAGTCTATAGAAATGGGGAAAACTATCGTTAAACAGCCCCTGCCTACTGTCCGGGTAGAGCGCATAGACCCCTTTCTCCTGCTCCACCACTTCGGCCCTTATGAGGTAACCCCTCCTTTCGATCCGTTGGACGTAGGCCCACATCCACACCGTGGGTTTGAGCCGGTTACCTTTCTGTACCAGGGCGAGTTGAGGCACAAAGACAGCCGGGGCAACGAAGGCATACTCCGCAGTGGCGATGTGCAATGGATGACCGCCGGGCGGGGCATCATTCACAGCGAGCGGTCCAGCCGGGATTTCCTGGAACAAGGCGGCATACTGGAAGGCATACAGCTTTGGATCAATCTGCCCCGTAAGGACAAAATGGTACAGCCGGATTACCAAAATATCAAAACAGCGGATATCCCAACGATTGAAATGGATGGCGCAAAAGTCAGGGTAAAAGTGGTGGCTGGCTATTTCAACGGAACCAAGGGCCCCGCCCGGACCCGTACTGAACTGATGGCGCTGCAGGTCTCCATTGCCAGGACTGGTTTTGTACAAATTCCTTTACCTACTGGTCATAATACATTCGTTTATATCGTCAACGGCAAAGTTCAGCTTAATGACAACTGGTCTTACGACAAAGAGCACCTGATACAGTTCCGGCTTGATGGAAAGGGCATTGCACTCCGGGCTGAAGCCGATAGCGAGGTCCTGCTCTTATCAGGGCTGCCCATCGACGAGCCCGTCGCTCAGTGGGGGCCATACGTTATGAACACTCAGACCGAAATCATGGAAGCTATGCGGGACTATCAAATGGGTAAAATGGGCTTTTACACCGAATATTGAAGATAGGTCTGCCCTACGTAGTACTTGTCTGAGCCCGGCGAGTAAAGTATGTAGACGTAATGCATGCGCAATGGGGTGAAACACGAAAGCCCCGAAGCTTTACGCTCCGGGGCTTGGCGCCTCAGATAGGACTTGAACCTATGACCTACGGATTAACAGTCCGCCGCTCTAACCAGCTGAGCTACTGAGGCAACTTTATTTCAAAGCTCTTTTGCTGGCGGTTACAGGACTTGAACCTATGACCTGCGGATTAATCCCGGTTCACCGGGACCGCTCTAACCAGCTTCCCGATTGTTATCGGGACTGAGGCAATTTGCCCTGAGAAACTTCGAAAATCATTGCTCTTCGAAGTAACTGTTTATACTTAAATCCTCTTTCTTTCAAAAGGCGAGTGCAAAGTTATACCATCTAAAATAAATGTGCAATCTTTGTAACAGAAAAATTTTAAAAATAATTCAGATGAGCCTATTAGCCGTTGGAACTGTAGCTTTTGACGACATCGAAACCCCTTTTGGGCGAGCCGAAAAGGTGGTGGGCGGTGCTGCAACCTACATTACACTCGCTGCTTCTTATTTTACAGACCGCCTCAAAATCGTATCTGTTATCGGGGATGACTTCCCGCAGCAGGAACTGGACTTTATGGCATCAAGGGGCATTGACCTTGATGGCTTGCAGGTAAAAGAGGGGGAGAAATCCTTCTTTTGGGCCGGTAAGTACCACGACAACCTGAACGACCGTGATACCCTCGATACCCAACTCAACGTGCTGGCAGATTTTAAGCCGGTCCTCCCGGAAAACTATAAGGACGCGGAGTACCTGATGTTGGGCAACCTGACCCCATCTGTACAGTCAGAGGTGATCGAACAATTGAATAACCGACCAAAGTTTATCGCGCTGGACACCATGAATTTCTGGATGGACACAGCGATGGAAAGTCTGTTGCAGGTCCTCAAGAAAATTGACGGCCTGATCATTAACGATGAGGAAGCGCGGCAACTGTCGGGAGAACACTCCCTGGTTAAAGCAGCGGAAGTGATCCATGGCATGGGGCCTAAGCATCTTGTGATTAAGAAAGGAGAGCATGGCGCTCTGCTCTTTGAAGGCGGGAAGGTCTTCTTTGCACCGGCGCTGCCACTGGCAGAAGTTTTCGACCCTACTGGTGCCGGAGATACTTTCGCAGGGGGCTTTATGGGCTATATTGCCCGTACCGGCGACCTTTCCTTCGAGAATATGAAGCGCGCCGTGATCTACGGTTCTGCTATGGCTTCCTTTTGCGTAGAGAAATTTGGTATCGAGCGGATGAAAGAGCTCAACAACAAAGCCATCAATAAGCGCATCGCCCGGTTTGTTGACCTGGTGAACTTCGATGCCGATATAGAACTCTAATCAGCGTAGTTCTGAGCCTGTAATACAAAGCCCCTGCAAGCAACAAATGCATGCAGGGGCTTCCTTTTTTGGAAAACACGGAGGTTCACCCTTCCATTTCCTCCAAAATCTGCTCGGTGTGGGCTTTGGTCTTCACTTTTTTGAAAACCTTCTCAATTTTACCTTCCTCATCAATAATGAAGGTAGTGCGGTGTACCCCATCGTAGGTCTTGCCCATGAACTGCTTTTCGCCCCATACTTCGTAGGCATTCAGTACTTCCTTCTCTGTATCTGCCAGCAGCGGGAAAGGCAGGTCGTGCTTTTTGATGAAGTTTTGGTGCTTCTTAGCACTGTCGGGGCTCACACCAAGCAACTCGTAGCCTTTAGCTTTGAGGCCTTCAAAGTTGTCACGCAGATTGCAGGCTTCTGCCGTACAGCCGGGCGTATTGTCCTTAGGGTAGAAAAACAGGATGAGCTTCTTCCCCTTGTAATCAGACAGGGAAATGGTATTTTCATTCTGGTCAATACCCGTGAAATCCGGCGCCTTATCACCTTCCTTCAAAGTTGTCATTTTTGATGCATTTTGGTTTGCAATGCCATTACAACAAAGGCAGCAGATGGAGGTTCAAAGGGCGGCTTAAAGCCGATGGTACAGTTGCCGCAAGCTCTCCACACTATGCCCGGGCGCAAAAATATCGATGTACGGCATCGCCGCCTGCATACCCTGTGTTTTGGCCTCATAGCGGGCACTGCCTGCGAGGGGATTGAGCCAAATGACTTTTGCGGCTTTATGCTGAATGCAGCGCATACTGTTTTCCAGCTGCGCTATATCGCCCGTATCCCAGCCATCGCTCATGATGATGACGACAGTCTGCCGGTTGAGCAGGCGGTTGCCATATTGCCGGTAAAACTGATGAAGGCTGGCGCCGATCTTTGTCCCCCCGGACCAACCGCTGACCTGAAGGGCTACCTCCTCCAGTGCCGATTTGAAATCACGCTGCCGCAAGGCAGGCGTCACCCGGTACAATTGGGTGCTGAATGCAAAAGCCTCTATGCGCCGGTAGTTAGACTGAAAGGCATACACGAATTGCAAGAGAAACCGGCTGTACAAATCCATCGACTTGCTCACATCGCACAACAGCACAATCTGCTTCTTTTGACGGGCCGGTTTGAAGTGGGTCAGTTCCAGAAGCTCCCCTCCACGCCTCATATTTTGGCGAAGGGTGCGGCGCAGGTCCAGCTGAAGCGGTTTGTTGGAAGCTTTGCGCCGCCGGCTTTCCCTTAGGGCGAGGGTGCGGGCAATACGATGGATCATTGCTGCCATTTCACTCAACTCTTCCTCGGCGAGGAGGGAAAAATCCTTGCGGCTCAGTACTTCCTGCGTGCTGTACGTTGCCATCTCCGTCTCATCCGTGGAGGTGTTGCCTTGCAGCCAGCTTTTGATCGACTGCAATCCTGGCGTGCCGGTCTTGCGGGTATTCTGATTGCGTTTTTCTTTAGCGTGCTTCAGCTTGGAATCCACAGCCTTGTCCAGCTCCCGCCAGTACTGCGCGTACAATTCATCAAAGACCCGAAGCTGAGCGTAAGTGCGCGCCAGGGTGGCCCGAAGACAAAGCTGCAATTGCTCCGGTGCATCAAAAGCGCCCAGGGTACTCAATGCCCGTAGTGCATCAGCTTCCTCCCTTGGCCCAATGGTAAACCCCTTTTGCCGGAGAAAACGGCAGAAAGCCACAATATTCGCTGAAAGGGAAGTCTGTCGCTGAATTAACGGTGTGTTCATTGCAGTGCGGTTTCCAGTTCCACCATAAAATCCTGAGCGTCCCGGAAACCCTTAAAGCGGCTGATGGTCTGTTGCCGTTCATCCAGGATGACGTAGGAAGGGTAGCTGATGTCGCCTTTCATGAGCGCATAGGCCAGGCTGTGCAGGGATTTTCGGCCGGTACTCACCAGCTCAAACTCTTTTCCATTAATGTTGATCGGCGGAGCTTTCTCTGCATTGAACTTAACCGGGTAGAAGTTTTCCTGTAGGTACCCAGCTACCTTAGGGTTAGAAAAGGTTTTCTGGTCCATGACTTTGCACCAGCGGCACCAATCGGTGTACAGATCAATGAATATGGGTTTGGGGCGGTGGCGTTGTTGTTTTAAAGCATCCTCTAAATCGAGCCAGGTGACTTCCGCCGGTAAGACGCTTTCAGGCTGGCTAGCTTCTTCCCTTGGTGCCTCTTCAACGCAACCGGGTAACAAAAACAGGGCAAAAAAGGCGTAGATACTGTACTTCATCTTATCGGGCAGGTTGGTGGGTGGAAGGCAGTGTTTTGTCTTTGGGCTGACTACTCATCGGACAGCCGCAGTTATAAGCTTTACAACCCGATAAAAGAGCAAGACCTAGAAATAGCAGCCCGGCTTTGAAAGTGTTGCGCATAGATTTACGATATTGTTGTTGTGGAAAATTAATCAAAATCTTTCGTAACGCCATGCCTGACCGCCCCCGTGTTCTTATCGCCTGCCTGGATTGGGGGCTGGGGCATGCCGCCCGGAGCCTGCCGGTAGCGGATGCCTTGCTGGAACTCGGGGCAACGCCTATCCTGGCATCAGCGGGCAACGCGGGGGCTTTTCTGCGGGCAGAACGACCGGAACTTCAGTATCTGCCGCTGCCAGCTTACAATATTCACTACCGGAGCAAAAGTATGGTGGCCAACATGGCCTTGCAGGGCCCCAAACTAGCCTACACCGCATTGTGTGAGCATCAACTACTACAGCGCTACATTAAAACACACCACATTGATGCGGTCATTTCGGACAACCGCTTTGGCTGCTTCTCCCGTAAGGTGCCGGGGGTGTTCCTGACTCATCAGCTTCACCCGATCGTACCGATGCCTTTGCTGCAACCCTTAGCCAACGGGCTCAACCAGTCCTTCCTTTACCGCTTTCAAGAATGCTGGGTGCCTGATTTGCCGGGTGCAAACGGGCTGAGCGGCGCACTGAGCCATCCGCCCCTTTCTGATATTCCGACCCACTACATAGGTTGGCTTTCCCGGTTTAACGGGCAACTTACAGCAGTTTCTCAAGAGGTACATGTTGACACCCTCGCTGTCCTGTCCGGCCCAGAACCACAACGCACCCGCCTTGAGCAAGCCTTACTGGCACAGTACCCTCAACTACCGGGCCGGCATACGCTTGTACGGGGCATACCGCGGGAGGCGCCTCCCCGGCAGGAAGGAAGGGTTACTATCATCAATTATCTAAAGGGAAAAGCCCTTTGGGAAGCTATTCAACATGCAGCCGTGGTCATTGGAAGGCCCGGTTACAGCAGCCTCATGGATTGGGGCCTGGCACGCAAAAAGGTGCTTTGCATCCCTACGCCCGGGCAAACCGAACAGGAGTACCTCGCGCAGCGCCTGTGCAGTGAAGGCAGGATTGCAGTGCAACCACAAAGTGCCTTGCAGCTGATCCGGGGCATAGAGGATGCCAAAGCAGCATCAGGCCTACAGGCAGCAGACTCCGGAAAATTACTCCAACAAAATTTAAAACGCTTTTTGGCTACCCTTCCTGCTGCTTCAGCAGATTGAGCAGGTACTCACCGTAACCACTCTTGAGGTATTTATGCCCCAGGCGCTCGAGCTGTTCGGCATCAATAAAGCCACGCTCAAAGGCTACTTCTTCAATACAACCAATCTTCAGCCCCTGCCGGTCTTCTATGACCTCAATGAACTGCCCGGCCTGCATGAGCGACTTATGGGTACCGGTATCCAGCCACGCCACACCGCGGCCAAGTACACCCACCTGAAGCTCCCCTTTGCTCAGGTAATGCTTGTTGACATCGGTGATTTCGTACTCGCCCCGGGCACTCGGTTCCAGGTTTTTAGCGATGTCTACCACCTGATTATCGTAGAAATAAAGACCAGGGACGGCATAGTTGGATTTAGGCTTTGCTGGCTTTTCCTCGATGGAAATGGCAACGCCGTTCTCATCAAACTCGACCACACCATAGCGCTCAGGGTCAGCTACCCAATAGGCGAAAACCACCCCGCCTGTAGGGTCATTGCTCTTACGAAGCAGTTCTTCCAGCCCGGCACCGTAGAAAATATTATCCCCCAGGATCAGCGCAGCCGGGTCGCCATCAATGAAAGATTCGCCCAGGACGAAAGCCTGTGCCAGACCGTTGGGCTCGTGCTGTGGGACGTAGGAGAAGTTGCACCCCAGTTCGCTGCCATCACCAAGCAATTTTTGAAAATTGGGCAAATCCTGAGGCGTGGAAATAATGAGAATGTCTTTGATCCCCGCCGACATCAGGGTCGATAGCGGATAGTAGATCATCGGTTTGTCATAAACCGGCATCAGCTGCTTACTGACAGCCATGGTGAGCGGGTACAACCTTGTGCCAAGGCCGCCCGCCAGAATAATTCCTTTCATGGGTTATATTTTCATTTGTTTAATGCTCAAGTGCTTGAAAGATACAACGAATTCTCAGAACCAGCTCTACCGGCTTGAAAGGTTTAGTGACAAAGTCATTGGCACCCGCCATTTTGGCTTTTAGGATGCCTTCGCCCTCTTCCATCGGGGCAATCATAACGATGGGGATGTCCCACTCCAGATCCTGCCGTATGAAGTCGACCAGTTCCAGCCCATTTTTGACCGGAACATCGATATCTGTGACCAGCATATCTGGTTTTTCCTTTTTTAGCAAGGTTTCGGCTTCTGCCCCATCGGAAGCGAGGAAGAGTTCATACCCTTGTTTTTGCAATCGGAATTTGAGCGCGGTAAGCAGGATCTCCTCATCTTCACAAATGAGGATTTTTTTAACATCTTTCATAGGAGCATTTTGGGTAGGTCTGAACCAAAGATAGTAAAACAAAAATTAACCTTTCTCCAGCTCCTCCTGTACTTCGGCCTGTACTGCCTGGCAAAATGCCTCTACCTGGCTCAGCTGTTTAGGTAAGTCGGCCAGATTGGCGGCCTCTTTTATGTTCTGGTAAACGGAATGATGGGTTTGAATCAGCACTTCGTAACCTGTAAAAGGAAGGGTAGACTTGAAGTAATGAGCCTGGCGCTCCAGCTTTTGCCAATCTTCAGCCTCCAGCGTCTGCTGCATGAGCTTGGGGTATTCTGACAGGTCTTTTTCCAGCATTTCGAGCAGGCGCCGCCGGTCGGTTTGATCTCCGCCGGACATGAGCTCCAGGTAGTCCAGGTTTAGGAATAGGTAGGCCATTTTGAGGCTTTAGTTCGTTTTTCGGAGATTTTGCTTAAGCTGGCGTTCCACGGCTGCAAACAGCTGTTCTGGTTCGAAGGGCTTGAATACGTGGTCATTGAAACCGATTTGCTGGAACTGAGCCTGCTGGGCAATATTCGCATGAGCGGTTATAGCCAGGACCGGCAGGCTGGCCAAAGGCTCAGGCATTTGATTGCGTATGATTTTGAGGGTTTCGATGCCATCCAATACTGGCATTTGGATATCCATGAGCACCAGGTCAATGGATTTTGACTCCAGAATGTCCAGGGCCACCCGCCCGTTATCAGCGACCTCAACCTGCACATTAGGCCATTTTTTCTGTATGGTTCGCTGTGCTACTATTTGATTCATTTTGTGATCCTCCACGATAAGCAAACTGAAGGACAGGTCTTCCGGCACCTTTGTAGCTACTCTTCGGGGCATAGCAGGCTGTTTCGTATAATCCAGCCAAAGCTCAAAGAAAAAACGGGAGCCTTTCCCCTGCGTACTTTCTACCTGAAGCCGTCCGCCCTGCCGCTCCACCAGTTCTTTTGCAATGCTCAGCCCCAGTCCGGTACCTTCATATATCTTATCGGCAACCGGTACACGCACGAAAGTCTCGAATATTTTGTCCTGCTGCCCCTCTGGGATGCCGACTCCTGTGTCCCGGACTTCGAATAGCAACTTCACGCGATCAGCTTCTTGGCCGCGGTTGGCAACCCGCAGCTCGACCTCGCCTTTCTCTGTGAATTTGATGGCATTCCCAACCAGGTTGTACATGATCTGATTGAGCCGGAGGGCATCTCCTACCAGCGTTTGGGGCACATCCGCATCAATATTTAGTTCGAACTTTAACCGCTTTTCACGGGCCTTGTATCTTAGTACACTCATCAGGCTGCATAGGAGTTCCCCCAGACTGAAAGACTTGCGTGCAATGACCACTTTGTCATTCTGAATGGTAGACATATCCAGAATATCACTGATAATACCGAGCAATAAATCTGAAGACCGCTTGATCGCATCTACGTATTCAAACTGCTCCGTATTCAGTGGGGTCTCAATCAGTAGATTGCTCATGCCCAGAATGGCGTTCATGGGCGTACGCATTTCGTGGCTGATACTGGCGATGAACTGTTCACGGACCTTGGCGGCCTGCTCTGCCACATCCCGCTCTTTCTTGAGCTCCTGTGCCTGCTTTCGCTCCGTGATATCCTGTATGATCCCATTAAAAAAAGCTTCTCCGTTGGAAAGCATAGCGGACGTACAAATCATGGTCACAAAACGAGGACTGCCGTTTTCAGGGCGGATCCAGGTATCAATTTGGGCTTTTTTATCCGCCAGTGCCTGGTCTTGCAACTTCAGGAAAATAGAGAACATCCCTTCCTTTTTCAGGATATCTCCGCAGGTGATTTTATAGTGGAACGGCCGGCAAAAAATCCGGTATAACTCTTCTGACCCAGAGAAGTAATGCTCACTTGGGCTGCACTCCCAATGACCGATCCTTGCCATCTGCTGGGTCTCCTCCAGGCGGTTGAGGATGCTGCTTCGTTCTATAGAAAAGCGCAGTGACTTGGCCAGCCCGTCTTCATTGAATTCTCCTTTCACCAGAAAGTCCTGAGCCCCGGCTTTGACCGCCTCCACACCAAGAGATTTGTCATTTTGCCCGGTCATGACGATGACGTTCAGCTTGGGAAACTGGTACAACAAAGTCTCAAGGGTAGTGAACCCACGGCTGTCTGGCAGGCTCAGGTCGAGAAGAACCGCTGCATAGTTATTGGGGTGTTGCTTAAGCTCAGCGATACCGTCTGCCAAATTGCTAACATGGGTGATGGTGCAGTTGAGAAGCTCTACATCTGAAAGGTAGACCTGCACCAGGCGCGCAAAAACCGGATCATCTTCAATCAACAGGATCTGATGTGTCTTCTCGATTTTGGCGCTGCCGTCCATATCTAATTGATTAGCGGGAAATAAACATAAAGTTAGCACCCAAATCGCTAAGGACAAAAAGGCAAAGGTTTTCTCTTGGGTCTTTGTAAACTTCCCGGAAGTTATCCACTTTATTCATCTCAATGACCTTTTTGGTGGCCAGCTCCTCAAGGGTACTGGCGTGCACCGACCATTCAGGGCCATCCTTGGCTTCGTGGCTCAGCAGGGCAATGCCAATATCCACTGCGTCCATCTGGTGAATGATGAATATAGGGTAGGAGGATACGTCCTGGTCAAGAATGGTATCCGCAGCCTTGGAAATGATAGGAAGGTAAGGCTTGAGCTCCGTTTCCAGGCGCTCTATTTTGGCGTGTATAAATTCCTTGTTCATAACAACACTAATTAACGCAGCTCCAGCAGAGCTACATTTTCAATATGATGGGTGTGGGGGAACATATCAACCGGCCTTGCTTTAACGACCCGGTACTTCTCGCTCAGCAATTGTAAATCGCGGGCCTGTGTGGCCGGATTGCAACTCACGTATACCATGCGCGGGGCAGCGAGCTCCAGCAGCATATCTACCACCTTGGCATGCATGCCAGCACGGGGCGGGTCGGTAATGAGCAGGTCGGGCTTCCCATGCCGTTCAGCAAAGTCAGCGGTCAGTATGTCCTTAACATCCCCTGCGTAAAACACCGCATTCTCAATATCGTTGAGGCGGGCATTGACTTCCGCATCCGCGATGGCTTCCGGAATTTCCTCAATCCCAACCACTTGTTTGCAGGCCTGAGCCACATACAGTGCAATACTGCCAATACCGGTGTAGAGGTCATAGACGTTTTCCGTGCCCTTCAGGCTGGCAAATTCCACTACCGTATCATAAAGCACTTTGGCCTGATAGGTATTGGTTTGAAAAAAGGACTTGGGGCCTACTTTAAAGCGGACGTCGCCCAGTTTTTCTTCCACATAACCTTTTCCGGCATAGGTATGCATATCGAGATCGTACAGGAAGTCATTGACCTTGGTGTTAATGCAGTAGCAGACCGTTGTGATTTGAGGAAAGCGCTCCATCACGGCATCCATGAATGGTTGATACTTTTTAGGCTCCTCTTTGTGGAAGCTGAAGAGCACGAGGATTTCCCCCTGTGTGGTAATGCGGAACATCACCTGCCGCATGAAGCCTTCATGCTCCCGGGCATCGTGGAAGGTCAGGCCCTGCTCCAGGGCAATTGCCTTAATACCGTTGCGGAGGTCGTTGGAAGGGTCGGGCTGCAGCCAGCATTTCTCAATATCAATGACCTTATCGAAAGCGCCGGACCGGTGGAAGCCCAGCACATCAGCTTTATTGGTGATGCCAGACTCGATCTCCTCCCGGGTTAGCCAGCGTTTGTTGGAAAAGGAGAACTCAAGCTTATTGCGGTAAAAAGTGGTCTGCTCTGCTGCACGGATGGGCAGGAACTCTTCGACTTCCACTTTTCCAATCCGGCTAAGGGTATCGCGTACCACTTTTTCCTTTTCGCGCGCCTGTACCTCGTAGCTCAGGTGCTGCCACTTACAGCCTCCGCAGAGCCAGAAATGCTCACAAACCGGCTCTACCCGGTCTGGTGAGTAAGACTTTATTTCCTGAGCTGTGCCCATAAGCACGCCTTTCTTTTTGCGCTTGACGAGTACATCGGCTACATCGCCCGGTGCCACCCCGTCTGCAAAAATGACTTTTCCCTCAGCATCTCTGCCTACCGCCCGGCCTTTATCAGCTATGCCCGTAAAGCGGACATCGGTATATACTTTTGGCTTTTTTCTCCTGCCCATTTTTCCTGTTTTTCGGAGCAAAGGTAAGCATTTGTTACTCCCAAAAACAGCCTGTGCAGGAATGGCTGCTACAAATACGACGACTCCACCTCGCTCCCTTTCCTAACCGGTGGCAATTGCGCCAGTTCTTCATCCGTAAATAGACGGGAGCGGATAATAAACCGAATGCCCAGCGGTATTTCCAGTGAAAAACTGGAGCCCCTGCCCTTGGTGATGCCTACAGTGAGCTGCGTGTGCTTCCAATATTCAAACTGATCATTGGACATCAGGAAGGGGCAGCCGTGGATGTCGCCTATCCAGACATCATTATCATCCAACAGCAATTCGCCCCTGGCAAAGCACATGGGCGCAGAGCCATCACAACAGCCCCCACTTTGGTGGAAAAGGAGCGGGCCGTTCTGTTCCCTCAATTGATCAATGACGTCCCGGGCCTCGGGAGAGACCAATACGCGTTGTACCATTTCTTCAGCTTTTTTGGTTAGGAAAAAAGACAGGCTCACCGTACACGAATGCCTGGCAAGCCTGTTGTAGTTTTATTGATTTACGTCCTAAAAGAAGCCAAGGGCTTTCTTGTCATACGAGATCAGCATGTTCTTAGTCTGACGGTAGTGGGCGAGCATCATCTTGTGATTCTCCCGGCCAATACCTGACTTTTTATAGCCGCCGAATGGGGCGTGAGCTGGATAAGCGTGGTAGTTGTTCACCCATACGCGCCCTGCTTCCACAGCACGGGAAATCTGATAAGCCTGATGCATATCGCGCGTCCAGACACCAGCGCCAAGCCCGTAGAGCGTATCGTTGGCAATCTCAATCGCTTCGGCTTCGTCCTTGAAGGTAGTTACACAAACTACGGGACCAAAGATTTCTTCCTGGAATACCCGCATTTTGTTGTTGCCCTTTAGGATAGTCGGCATGATGTAGTAGCCGCCCTGCAGACCTTCGTTGTAAGCCGCTTCGCCTCCGCAGAGTACTTCTGCGCCTTCCTCTTTTCCAATTTCGATATAGTTGAGAATCTTCTCGTACTGATCGCTTGAGGCCTGAGCGCCCATCATCGTAGACAGGTCAAGCGGGTGCCCCAGTTTAATGGCCTTGGTGCGCTCCACGACCCGCTCGATGAAAGCGTCAAAAATGCTCTCTTCCACCAGCATACGGGACGGGCAGGTACAGACCTCACCCTGATTGAGGGCGAACATAACGGCACCTTCCAGGCATTTGTCAAAGAACTCATCATCCGCATCCATGATGCTCTTGAAGAAGATATTGGGCGACTTGCCACCTAGCTCCAGGGTAACCGGGATGATATTCTTGGATGCGTACTGCATAATCAACTGCCCCGTGGTGGTTTCTCCCGTAAAGGCTACTTTGTTGATGCGGGGGTTAGATGCCAAAGGCTTGCCTGCTTCAATACCAAAGCCGCTCACGATGTTGAGCACACCAGCGGGCAGGATGTCCTGAATCATTTCCATTAGCACCAGAATACCCACAGGGGTCTGCTCTGCGGGCTTCAGCACTACGCAGTTGCCGGCCGCAAGCGCAGGAGCCAGCTTCCATGCTGCCATCAGGATGGGAAAATTCCAGGGGATGATCTGCCCAACTACGCCAAGAGGCTCTTCTACATTGATGCAAACCGTGTTGGCGTCGAGCTCGCTCATACTGCCTTCCTCTGCCCGAATCACGCCAGCAAAGTAGCGGAAGTGATCAACGGCCAGAGGCATGTCTGCGGCCATCGTTTCACGGAGTGGTTTGCCGTTGTCCCAGGTTTCCACGCGGGCGAGCGTTTCCAGGTTTTGCTCCATCACATCTGCGATTTTGAGCAAAAGGCCGGATCGGTAAGCAGCAGCAGAAGTGTTCCAGGCCGGGGCAGCTTCCCAGGCAGCATCAAGCGCCAGCTCAATGTCTTCTGCCGTGGAACGGGCAACCTTAGTAAAGGTGTTGCCATCTACCGGTGAGGTGTTTTCGAAGTATTCTCCTTTTACAGGGGCCGTCCATTTGCCTCCTATGAAGTTATCGTATTGCGCTTTAAATTTTGGCGGGCTCAGTTTATCCTGAGCAATAGTGGATGCACTACTCATAATTTTAGTTTCATTTTCTGTTTTTGTAATACCTGAATTCAAAATCGAACCATGCATTTTCCGGAGCAACGCCGGTTTGTCGAATTCAAATTTCAACTGCGAAGCCATTCCGGAATTTTTTACGGAACAACTTCCTGAAAGCAAAATTATGAGGGTTTTCATCCGCAAGTTTGACGTATTCTCTCACAAACTTGTACTATCCTAGCAAAGAAGGTATGATATACCGCCTAAATCGTAATTTTATTTGGCAAGGCCAGTCCTGAATAAGATATTTGAAGAAGATCGGATAGGATAAAAAATTTACTTCGGATTATTCAGCAGTAATTGAGCTGAGCCGATGATGAAGCCTCCCTATCGGCACAAAACAGCGACTTGATATGCAGTTACCTCAGAACTTTTCATTATACCGCCGCCTCGACACTTTGGTGGAGAACAAAACGTCCTTCACGATGGAACAGGCTGAGGTCAATATTTTTGAAACCCATCAGCAGGCCGAAGAGGTATTGCTGAAGTTCCACCAACCGGTTTTTGCCAGTATGATCCGCGGTAAAAAGGTGATGAAATTGCGGGAGCAACCGTCTTTTGAATTCCTGCCCGGCGAGTCGCTGCTACTGCCGGCAGATGAGACCATGTGCATCAATTTCCCGGAAGCCGAAATTGACAACCCCACGCATTGTCTGGCTATGACGCTTTCGGATGATCAAATCCGGAAAACCATTCAGTCCCTCAATGAGTCAGCACCTAAAGGAGATGGGGAAGAGTGGGCTTTCACCCCCAGCAGCTTCCATTTTACGAATACGGTGGCGATTAAGCAAATCCTTCAGCGATTGCTGTTTCTCTGCACGGAAGACCACCCGTCCAAAGACCTGTTTGCCAACCTGATGCTTCAGGAACTGATCGTGCGGATACTGCAGGCGGAAGCACGGGCCAACTACATCGAGCAGGGGCAGGTAGACGATAGCAACCGCTTGTCTTTCGCTATACGGTACATTCGTGAGCATTTGGGAGAGTCGCTGACCGTGGAACAAATCAGCCAGAAAGTCTACATGAGCGAATCCAACTTTTACCGGGTGTTTAAAGACCACTTCGGGGTCACGCCAGTGGAGTTTATCAACAATGAGCGGATGAAACTGGCGCGTCGTATGCTGGAGGACTCTACCCGAAAGGTGCAGGACGTCTACCTTTCTGCCGGTTTCAACAGCGGGTCGTACTTTAACCGGGTCTTCAAGCGGAAGTATGGGCTTTCGCCAAAAGCTTACCGGGAGCAGGTGATGGGGAAATGTTAGAGCCCTGCTTAGCGCCTCAGTAAGCGGCCCATATCCAGCACCAGCCCTTCTTCTATGCTAATGGGGTCTGCCCAGTCGTAAATATGCCATGCCCTGTTAGCTTGCTCGGCAACCATCACTTTTTCTGTATCTGAAAAAATCCAGACTACTTTCTTCACGCCAAACTGAAGGAGTTCCTCCGTTTTTTCCTGATAATATCCCAGTGGATTCTCAATATCATGCAGGGCAGCTTTGGTATCTATTTCAATGACAAGCTCAGGTGGCACCTCCAGGTACTTGTCATCCAGTTTTTCTACTAAATCCGCTTTGACAACAGCAATATCAGCTGCTCTCCACGATTTTTTAGAGAACTGCAACCCTACTTCATTGGTAAAAATCAGATAATCATCACCCAAAAAGGTTTTCAACAAAAAGATGAGTTCTGCTACAATTAGCGCCTGTATTTTGCTACTGCCCATTATTTCATCGATCTGTTTACTACCAGACAGGTAATCCTGGTAGCCTTTGTAATAAACAGGCTGGCCATTCACCATTTCGTAGATAAGGCTTTTAGGTATTTCCTGCACTGCATTTTCCATATTTAAACTTATTGGCTATTTCAATTTAAGGGAATAAACTTGAAATGGCAACAAAAGACGAATGGCCAGCCCATCACAGGCGGCCATTCGAAAATATGTAGTAAAATTACTGTCTTCCTTACTCAGGTTTGATCAGTTCGGCCTGCTTGGCGTAAGCACCGGACTTCAGCTTATCAGAAATCGCGGTAAAGGCCTCAATGGTCTGATCAATATCGTCCTGGTTGTGCGCTGCCGTCGGGATGAGGCGCAGCAGGATCATACCTTTCGGAATCACCGGGTACACGACCACAGAACAGAAGATATCGTAGTTATCGCGCAGGTCTTTCACCAGCACCATCGCTTCTTCCACAGAACCATGCATATAGACCGGCGTCACACAGCTGGACGTATTGCCCAGGTCGAAGCCGCGGTCGCGCAGGCCTTTCTGCAGGTTGTTGGCATTTTCCCAGAGCTTATCTTTGAACTCCGGTCGGGTGCGCAGCATCTCGAGGCGCTTAATGTTACCGATGGTTAATGGCATTGGCAGCGACTTCGCGAAAATCTGAGAACGCAGGTTGTAGCGCAAAAACTCAATCACTTCGCTATCGCCACCTACAAAAGCACCTATGCTGGCCATAGACTTCGCGAAGGTGCTGAAGTAGAGGTCGATGTCATCCTGCACGCCCTGCTCTTCACCCGCACCGGCACCAGTAGCGCCGAGGGTACCGAAACCGTGCGCATCATCTACCAGCATACGGAAGCCGTACTCTTTTTTGAAAGCAACGATTTCCTTCAGGATACCCTGATCGCCGCGCATACCGAATACGCCCTCTGTAATCACGAGGATACCGCCGCCGGTTTGCTCCTGGAAGATCTTCGCTTTCTTAATTTGCTTTTCGAAGCTTTCAATATCGTTGTGCTCAAATGGCAGGCGCTTGCCGATGTGCATGCGAATGCCGTCGTAGATACAAGCGTGGCAGTCTTTGTCATATACCACGATATCCTTGCGCGTCAGCAAGGAGTCCACGATGGACATGATGCCCTGATAGCCGAAGTTGAGCAGTAGCACTTCCTCTTTGTGCACAAATTCTGCCAGGTCCTGCTCCAATTTTTCGTGGTAAGAGGTCTCTCCCGACATCATGCGGGAACCCATCGGGTAAGCCAGGCCCCAGTCGCGGCTGGCTTCTTCGTCCACTTTCCGGATTTCCGGGTGGTTGCCCAGGCCCAGGTAGTTATTAACGCTCCAAACGATTTTTTCTTTGCCCTGGAATTGCATGCGGCTGCCCAGCTCGCCCTCGAGCTTTGGGAAGGTATAATAACCGTGTGCCGTACGAGACCACTTGCCCAGCGGCCCTCTGTCTTCCATAAACTTTGCAAATAAATCCATAAAGAATTTGATTTGATGATGATTACCAGACTTTTTCAGCCTGCTTTTTGTCCACCCACTTGCCCCATTTAGCATTGTAGGTATGGACTTTTTTGGTTTGTTCGCCGGTGGTATCCACAACGGGGTATCCCTGATTGACCCATTCGAAAATACTGCCGTACAAATTATAAACTTTGGTAAAGCCCCGCTCCCGGAGCTGTTCCGCCACTTTCTCGCTGCGGTAACCAATAGAACAGTACAGCACCACCGTGCTATCTTTGGGCACTCCGTTGAGTGCTTGTTCGTCTAAATCTTTATAGCCGAGAAAACGGGCGCCTTCAATATGGCTCACATCGTATTCTTCCCGTTTTCGAGCGTCAAAGATATAAACTTCATCCTGAATATCCCTAACCTCCTGAACGCCAATTGTTGGGACCGTAAAGCTCAGCATGCTGCTGATCGTCTCATCAAACTTCGGATTGCCTACTGGCGGGCGGTCCTCCGGCGGTTGTGTACAGCCCGGGCGGCCCAGCATGAGTACACCAATAATAACGGAAAGGAAACGCATGGTTTTTACTTTTAAGTGACGGAAACTAGAGCTGAAGCGGGCCTTTACCGACTTGGTCAGCAATCCAGCGCCCGTCTTCACAGTATGGTACCAATTCGGCATGGATAAAGTTTTCAACTTCTTCCTTAATTCGGTCCGGGAAGAACAAATGAAGATTGGGCCCGGCATCCAGGCTGAAGTACAGCGGGTGCCCGGTTTCCTTTCGGTAGGCCTGCACCTTATTAATAAGTGTAATGGTATGCGGTTGCATCAAGATGTAAGGTGGATTGGAGGCCATCATGAGGGCGTGCAGGGTGAGCGCCTCGCTTTCCAGGATGCGCCCAAAGTGTTCCTCATCGCCGGTACGGAGGGCGCTTAGCAGGTCATGCATTTGCTGACGGGCCTGCTGATAGCGGTTGTTGGCGTAGATATTGCCTTCCATCAGGCCGTGCCCGGCCCGGCTTGATACTGATTTCTCTCCTTTGCTCACAATCAGGATGGCATCGTGGTACGTCTTGAACACCTCATGCACCTGATTGGCCATAGGGATGGCGTACAAGTCAGAAGACCCGGGTACTTCGCCCATTTCTCCCCACATCGCCAGCCCTGCGTATACCGAGCGGCTGGCACTGCCGGAGCCCAGGCGGGCGACAAAGGAGGCTTTTTGCCGGAAGGCGTCATCGTCACTGAGCGTGCCGAAAAGTTCATCCTCTATGGTGCACAAGCACAGGGCCAAAGCACTCATACTTGATGCCGAAGAGGCAATACCTGAAGAATGGGGAAAGGAATTTGTGGAACGTATCGTCCAATCCAGCTGGTTCAGAAAGGGGAAAATTTCGGTGATGCTTTCCAGGAATGCTTTGACTTTTTTGGCGAAAGCTTCATTGGGGCTTCCATCAAAGTAGAAATCCAGGGCAATGCCCCGGTCTGCCCCTTTTTTAGGCGCATAACTTACTTCCGTCTCAGTATAGGCCCGGTCCAGTGTAAAACTGATGGAAGGGTTGCGGGGCAACTGCCGCCCGTGCTTGCCCCAGTACTTGACGATGGCGAGGTTGGAAGGGCTGCGCCATACACTACGCCCGGGCTGAACCTTGGCGGTTTCGAGTACCAATTTTGGGTTTTTATAATCCATTGACATGCGTTGCGTTTTGGGTCTCACAAAAGTAAGGTTTAAACCCTTACGATAAGAAAGTCGGCGCGTAGATACAATAAATTTAGCCTGTACCCTGCTTACCCTGACCTACAGCCGACCAATCAGAAGGTTTTCGTTTGATTTCCTCAACCAAAATGGCATTTTAGTGTCTCTTGTTTACCAACTTGCGTTTTGCGCTTGATTGATTTCAACCGGGACAACCAACCTGAGCAACACCTTATTCCGAGGTACACCCATTAATTGACCTAATAATCATCTCAACAAAATGAAGCCACTCTACTTATTTATTGCCCTTTTTATTTCGCCCTTCCTACTGTTGGCTCAGTCGGAATGGGACACCATAGCGCCCTTACCAAACAACCTGGTGACCGACCACTCTTATGCCTTTGCGCTGGATGGTAAAGGATATCTTGTTGCCGGCGCGGATGAATTCAGCTACCTGGATATTTTCTTTCAGTACGACCCCGAAGCCGACACCTGGACAGAGCTGGATGACTTTCCCGGTGGGTTCCGGGGCTTTGGCATTGGCGATACCTGGGACGGTAAAGCCTACTTTGGATTTGGATTTAGCGGTTCATCCTACATGCGCGACCTTTGGGTCTTCGACCCTCAAACCGGTGAATGGACGGAGCTGGCACCATGCCCTTGCCAGGCCAGAATTCATCCTGCTTTCATTGCGCATAATGATAAAATATTCGTAGGCATGGGCGGCTCCGCCAATGGCAACTTACGGGACTGGTGGGAATACGATATGGCTACTGATACCTGGAGTCAAAAGCCTAACTTTCCTGGTGCAAGGCGCCACCACCCTTTTCAATTTGGCCTGGGCGACTATGTCTACACTGGCTTTGGGCATGGCGACAACTTTATTTCTAACCAATGGTACCGGTATGACCCGGCAACAGAAGAATGGACCGAAGTGGCCACGCTGCCCGCTGAAGGGCGCGTAGCCGGCTCTCAGTTTTCCTACAACGGCAAAGGCTATGTGCTGAGTGGGGACGGAGGAGACCATACTTCTATGGAAGAAGGCGAATTTTGGTCTTATGACCCGGAGTTGGACCTTTGGGAGGAATTGCCGCCGCACCCAGGCGTTTCCCGCTGGGCTCCTGCCTCTTTCCTGCTTGATGGCTGGGTTTACCTGCTGGGCGGCCCCTCAAATGTAAATGGTACACTAAATTACTCCCCTAGCGATAACTACCGCTATCAACTGGAAGAAATCAGCAATACGCCTGAGGAGCTGCCCACTCAGCCGCAACTGTTTGAGGCTTTCCCTAATCCGTTTTCCAGCCAGGTGCAGCTCAACTGGCTGACCAATGAAACAGAAGGCCTCATCCGGGTTCTTAATAATCAGGGACAGGAAGTTTATCGGGCCAAGGAACTCCTCCCAAACCTGACACTCGACTTTTTGCCTGCCGGCATTTACACCATAGAGGCGACTATCGGTCAGGAGCGTACCGTAAAGCGCATCACCAAACAGTAAAAACAAGCCAGCCTGGAGGCAATGCCGGGCTGGTATTTTCATTTTTTAGTACAGAAAAGGGGCATTTGCCCCTTTTTTTGTGTCAAAATTGAATCTTATCTAGCCTTTTTTCGAAAATATATTTGACAAAAAAAATAAACAAATTAAAATAAATATTAATAAGTTTTTATTTTAAAGAGCTTTTGGCTCTGGTTCTCAAAAAAAACACTCTTATTGTTTTGACAAATCACTCTTTTTGTAGTTGTGAAGGTGTTTTTCTGCCTGCATCTTTGTAGCGTAATCAAAAGGGAAACATCATCCCGACCAAAATTCAAAAATTTTTCAACTTAATTTGTGCTATGAAAAATTTAATGTTTGGAGCCCTCGCGCTCATCACCGCCCTCACTCTTGGAAGCTGCAACTTGCTTGACGATAACAGCTCGCCCGGTGGCAACCCTTTCAGTACTGTTTTTAACCCCGATGCCGTTTTCAGCCCATGCGAAGACGGTGTTGATGCCAGCTACAGTGACCTGCCCGAAGCTGCACAGGACTACATTCAGGCCAACTTTGCCAACTGGGATGTGGACGATGTGGACCGCTACCTGGAAAATGGCGATGTACGCTTTGGCGTAGAACTCGACAGCCTTAACCTCGAATATGAGCTACTCTTCGACGCAAACGGAAGCCTAATCAGCTCAGGGCCAGATGAGGACGATACCTATATCAGCATCAGCGATCTGCCACAGGAAGTACTCGACTATCTGGAAGCTGAATTCCCGGGTATGACAATCGACGAAGTCAGCATCGACCTGGAGTACGGGCTGGAGTTCTTCGAAGTTGAACTTAACGACGACCTGGAAGTCTACTTCTCTATCGATGGTATCTTCGCATGCAGCGAAAACAGCGATGGCGATGATGACGATGATGACGATGATGGCGACGATGACGACAACGGTAACGACGACGATGACGACGACGACGACGATGACAACGGCAATGATGATGACGACGACGATGATGATGGTGACGATGACGATGATGATGACAATCAAGTCAATGACCTGCCCGCTAGCGTGACCGAGTTCATCAACAGCAACTACCCAGGCTACCAAATCGACGAAGCCTATACTGAAGAGTTCTGCAACAACACTAGCATCCTTGAAGTAGAAATCGAAATGGGCAGTCAGGATATTGACCTGTACTTTGACCTCGACGGCAACTTCCTCTTCGAAGGAGATGAGATCAGCACCGCTTCACTCCCTGCAGCAGTAGTTGCAACCCTGAACGCGGAGTACCCTGGCTATGAAATTGACGATGCCGAGATGCTGACCCTTCCCGACGGCAGCATTCAGTACTGGGTAGAAGTGGAAAACGACCAAGATAATGACGAAGACGAGTACGATGTGGTACTCACTGCGGATGGCAGCATCATCTGTAGCTTCGAAGACTAAGCGACACAAAATGCTATGAAAACGAAAATTTAGTTTTCCCCCGTATTCAATTGCAGAAGGAGCCATCACAGATGGCTCCTTTTTTGCTTTTAGAAAGCCCTTTTTCTTTGCCGCAGACAAGCCCTTTGTACTGGCTGATCAAAAATACGCGAATTATTCAGGCTTAAAACAAGGATAAAATAGCCCTTTGTAATTAAAACCTCAGTCAATTCAAAATACATAAACCACTAATAATCAAACTAAAAACAAAACACCTCAACAAAAAGAATGATATGTAACACCATTTCCCAAAATCCGCCTCCATAAATCCATTCTCAGTGCTGATTTTAACATTTAGCCATAAAAAATGGGAGGAAAGCTGAAAAAACAGCCCGCCTCCCATTAACGGAGAAAAATCAGTAGAAAAGAGCGGTTAATTCGTACCCTCTTCTTTTTCCTTTGCCCGGCGGGCACGCTGCATCGGATTTTCACCACCGCCCCAACGGCTTGTACCCTGACGCTTGAACATTTCAAAGCGGTTCAGCTGTGTACGTGGCGGATAGTAGTTGTTACCGGTATCAACGTCTGCAGTTTCCAGATAGGGGTCAAGCACCACCTGCGCTATCTCTTTATCCGTAATAAAAACCTTCTTTACCACCTCGTCATTCATTTTCCAAATCTCAGCGGGGATGTAGTGGTCTTCGGTTGTGCCATCTTCAAACTGCAACTGAACGATGATTGGCATCACCAAACCACCTGCATTCCGAAAAGACATTTCATAAAAATTCTGACCGGCCTTTAGCATTTCCTGCTCCTCAGCAGATAAGCTGTTGAGGTAACGGTCGTAAGCTTCTTTATCCAGGATATCGAAATCCAGCGGGTCGTAGTCAGTGTAGAAATCCCTCAGAGCAGGGTCAATCTCATCCTGTGTCTGCTCGATATCACGAGCATTTCGGAGGCTGCTGATGTACTGCGGGGACTCGCTGCGCTGTTCTTTAGAAATCTTACTTTCCACCAGTGGGTCTTTGGTATCCATGCGGTAGTACTTTACATCATCCAATGCGATATCCACATGATCGGTCGTAAAGAACCAGCCCCGCCAAAACCAGTCAAGATCAACCGCAGAAGCATCCTCCATAGT
Organism: Phaeodactylibacter sp.; assembly: GCF_022763345.1. GTDB lineage: Bacteria > Bacteroidota > Bacteroidia > Chitinophagales > Saprospiraceae > Phaeodactylibacter. The sequence goes on along the minus strand of NZ_JALEGS010000053.1, from coordinate 58,305 downwards.
CCGGAAGAAATCAGCAGGAGAAGGGTGCTTGAACATCCAGCGATTAGCATACACCTTAAAGGCATAGTCGAAAAGCTCGCGCCCCATGATGGTCTCCCGCAGGATATTGAGAGCAGTAGCCGGCTTGCCATAGGCATTATTCCCGAACTGATAAATGGACTCCGAGTTGGTCATGATTGGTGAAATCTTTGACTTATCACCTTTCATGTAGTCAACAATCTTGTAGGCAGGCCCGCGGCGGCTAGGGTAGTCGCGCTCCCATTGCTGTTCGGCCAGGTACTGTAGGAAGGAATTCAGCCCCTCGTCCATCCAGGTCCACTGCCGCTCATCAGAGTTGACGATCATTGGGAAGTAGTTGTGCCCTACCTCATGAATGATCACTCCGATCATGCCGTACTTCACACGCTCGCTGTAGGTGCCATCGCTTTCCGGGCGCCCGAAGTTGAAGCAGATCATGGGGTATTCCATACCAATTGACTTCGCATGAATCGACCATGCCACCGGATAGGGGTAGTCGAAAGTATAATGCGAATACCACTTCAAAGTATGGGCAACTGCTTTGGTAGAATAGCGCTCCCAGAGCGGGTTGCCTTCCTTAGGGTACATCGACATCGCCATGACTACACTGCCATCGCTTTGCTCTACGCCCATAGCGTCCCAGATGAATTTCCGGGAGGAAGCAAAGGCGAAGTCACGCACATTCTCAGCAACAAAGGTCCAGGTCTTCTTCTTATCAGACTTCGTTTTTTCGTTTTCGCGGGCTTCCTCCTCCGAGTAAATAATGACCGGTGTTTCTCTTTCTGCACGGGCTTCTTCCAGCTTTTTGCGCTTGTCGCGGGGAAGGACATCATTGGCGTTTTGCAAAGTGCCTGTAGAAGCCACGAGGTGATCCGCCGGCACCGTGATATTCACTTTGTAGTCGCCAAAAGGCAGGGTGAACTCGCCACGGCCCAAAAACTGTTTATTCTGCCAGCCCTCTACATCGTTGTAGACCGCCATGCGCGGAAAGAACTGAGCGATGGTGTACAGGTAATTGTCATCTTCTTCAAAGTATTCATACCCGGAGCGCCCGCCAATTTCCATACGGTCATTAATATTGTACCACCATTTCACCTTGAATACGAACTGTTCGCCCGGCTGAATAGGAGCGGGGGGGTCGATGCGCATCATTGTTTTATTGACGATGTGTGGCAATGGCTTATTATTGGCATCCCGTACGTAGTCCAGCTTAAAGCCCCCATCAAAAGTCGGCGTAAGGCGCTTTAGCTGTCCGGAGGACATCCGGTCACCCATTTCACTCTGCTGAATCTTGTAAGTGTCCGAGTCCTTGGCGCGCATATTCTGATCAAGCTGCACCCAAATGTACTCCAGCGGGTCCGGAGCATTATTGGTATAAGTAACGGTCTCTTCACCATATATCCGCTGCTGCTCATCGTCAAGCTCTATGTCGATAACATAGTCGGCTTTTTGCTGCCAGTATTCATGGCCGGGTGCGCCTGCCGCATTCCGGTACACATTAGGTGTCGGCAATTCGGTGTAAAGTTGCCTGAACTTATTGGTATTGGTATTTTCTTTTTGCGCCCATGCCCCTAATACAAGACAAGACAGGAGCGGCAGTAACAATAGCTGCTTCATACTAATTTTTAGTTTGAATTTAATATTATCGTGTACATGCAAAGGTAGCTTTTGCAATAGTTTTCTAACAGCAAAAGAGAATGCTTAGTTGTGCCGCCAGTAAATGTTCCACGTGGAACAAATTGATTAGAAAAACACTTGAGCCGGATCAATAAGCTAGCTGACCGGTCTTTAGATACGACCTAACACGCTGCCTCCAGAATCACGCTAATTGCATTCCCCCCAAAGCCTAAAGCATTCACCATAACATGCCGGATCGGCCGCTTAAGAACAGGGGTATTCAAATAGGGCACTGATATAAACGCTTGGTGCCTGATCATCAGTAAAGCAAGCTCAAGGCTAAGAGCGCCGGATGCTCCTAAAGTATGTCCGATTTTCCATTTATTAGAAGTCAACGGTGGCATACGTTCTCCAAAAACAGCCTGTATGGCCGCATATTCACTTTGATCCCCCAAACGAGTACCCGGACAATGGCACACCAGCGCATCAACAGATGTAAGCCCCGCCTCCTCTAAAGCATTCTTCATAGCAGTTTGAAGACCGATTGCGTCTTCTGAAACACTAGTCATTGAAGCAATATCTTCACGAGCGTACCCCAATCCACCAATCCAGGCCAAGGCTTGATCAGGCGAACGCTCTAATGCCAATACTGCGCTCCCTTCTCCAAGTACCATAGTGTTTTGCGCCTTGTCTAAATCCAATGAACGGTTAGGGTAGGGGGTAGATAGATCAGAACTTGCGTAAATTTTCAGGGCTTTCATTTGTGCGATTGTAAAGGGCGTTAGCGGAGCTTCTGTACCACCGGCGAGAAACCGCTCATACCGTCCGGACTCCAGCCATGCAACCGCATTAGCAAGGGCATGTACGGCGCTGCTGCAAGTAATCGATTGGTCTGAAGCAAAGCCTCTAATCCCAACATATTGCGCCGTATGCGTGGCCAGGTTGCCCGCAGTGCTCAACGGAGAAGCCTGGGGCGGCAGCTGGCTTTTTCCGGATTGGAACTGTTCAAAGTAGGCCTCCCATGCGCCCGTTGCCCCTCTTGATGAGCCCATGTATAATCCTACCGCCTTCTCATTTTTCCAGGGTGAGGCCTGCACAGCCCGCTTTGCAGCAAGCATAGACAGTAAAACGGACCGATCCAGACGCTGATAATGTTTATTGGATGCAATTAACTGTTGAAGCTTCTTCTCTTCTGACGCAGCCAATGAAGCAACCCAAGCCTCTTGTTCAGGACGATACCTTATACAAGTGCGGTTGTCTAAGTACTGATTCCAGACTTCCGCCCATGTACCGCCGAGGGCTGAACTGCTGCCCCAGGCTACAATACCTATTTTTCCGAATCTGCTCAAACTCTAGTCCGTTTAATTGTAAATCCATAAGCCCTTTTACCCTTTTCAAGCAGTATACCTCCCGGTATGCTTTTCAAAATATCTACTCAGAGCAAACAGTATTTGATCTATCTCCTCATCCGTATTAAAGGTGTGCAGGCATATCCGCAGGCGCTCCTGCCCGCGTGGCACAGTAGGGTAGCGTATAGGAAGCACAGCCATCCCAGAACGCTGCAAAGACTGTGCTAAAGCCTTCACCTCGGTATTGCCAGGACAAAGCACCGCCTGAATGGGGGTTGTACTGGGGATCAACCGCCGCCTGACTGAATCAGGGCATTGCTTCAAAAAGTATTGCACCCGCTCATGTAGCACCTGTACAATGTCTGTTTCTGCCATTCTTCCATAAGCAAGGCTGATATGCGCCAGGCTAATTGGCGGAATAGCTGTAGTATAAATAAAAGACCGGGCAAAATTGACCAGGTAATTCTTCAGTAATTGGCTGCCAAGAACGGCGGCACCATGCCCTCCAACTGCCTTGCCAAAAGTATGTATTCGTGCCCATACCAGATCTTCCAGCCCTAAAGCACATACCAAGCCTTCACCCCGGTCGCCCATAACGCCTGTACCATGGGCCTCATCTACAATAAGGTTTGCACCATATTCCTTACAAAGCGATGCCATATCAACAAGTGGAGCCTGATCTCCGTCCATCGAATAAACGCTTTCGACAATCACCCACTTTTCGCCCTCCGCGACGGCAAGCTTCTTTGCTAGATCATTGATGTTATTATGGGCAAAGCCAAATGCACGGGCTTGCGTCAGCTTAATGCCATCCCTGAGAGAAGCATGCAGCAGCTTATCGTAAACGATGGTATCCTGCCGGCTTACAACTGCAGGCAGCAGGCCGATGTTGGCAGAATAGCCGGAAGGGAATAACAAGGCTGCTTCAGCTCTGTGGAAAGCTGCAATCAATCGTTCTACCTCCTCCGCGAGGGATGAGTTGCCACTGATCAACCGTGATCCGGTAGCTCCAGGCGATTGCTCAGAATAATCAGGTGTAGACCTCGCAAGCCCCAGGTAGTCATTTGAGCAAAAATCCAGCTTACCGCCAATGGGCTCAGGAAGCGCTCTAAGAAGTCCTGCCCGACGGCGTTTCTCCAAGGCCCCTTCCATTCTTTTTTTTATTGAAGACATACCGCAAAGTTAAGCAAGGGCAAGAAGTACCGGACCTCAGAGGGCACATAAATTCAAGCGTAGCACTCCCGGGCTTATCTTAAATGCTCCAGGAGCCACTCCTTTACCGGACTGTACTCAGGCGGCATTAAATCGGCTACCTTTTTTTTATCCCTCAACACAGCCAAACGTTCCGGTACAGTTATCGTTTGCTCCAAAATAGCTTCAACATCAGGCAGGAATTTAGCCGGGTGGGCAGTCTCCAGGATGACACCGTTCGTTCCAGGATTCTTTTCCTGATACTCCTGAAGTGCCAGATACCCCACAGCCCCATGAGGATCAATCACGTAACCATAACGGTCATACACTTCCTTAACCGCTTTGCGGGTAGCTTCATCTGTATAAGCATACCCACTTATAGAAGCCTTCATATTGTTCCACGTGGAACGTTCCTCCAAATCATGGTATAGGTCTTGCATGCGCGCGAAGTTGGAGGGGTTGCCCACATCCATCGCGTTGCTTAGGGTGCGCTGAGAGGGGCGGGGTGCATATGCGCCAGACTCAAGGTATTCTGGTACGACATCATTGATATTCGTCGCAGCGATGAAGTGCTGCACGGGCAGCCCCATGCGTTGTGCCAAAAGACCAGCGGTGAGGTTGCCAAAGTTGCCACTGGGTACGCAAAAAACGACGTTTTCCTGATTCTCTAATTGCTTAAATGCTTCGAAGTAGTAAAAAGACTGGGGTACCAGACGGGAAATATTGATGGAATTGGCAGAGGTCAGGCGGATACGGCTCGTGAGCTCCTGATCCAAGAAAGCCTGCTTTACAATCGCCTGGCAATCGTCGAAAGTGCCTTCCACTTCGAGCGCACTAATGTTGTGCCCGAGGGTGGTGAGCTGCTTTTCCTGCAGGTCAGAAACTTTGCCCTTAGGGTAGAGAATGACTACCCGCGTACCGGGAGTTTGATAAAACCCAGCAGCTACTGCACCGCCGGTATCGCCGGAAGTAGCCACAAGTATGACCAATTCCCGGGACTCTCCCTGATTGAAATAGCTCATAAGCTGCGCCATGAAGCGGGCACCAAAGTCTTTGAAAGCCAGTGAAGGTCCATGGAATAATTCCAGGATATGCTGATGCTCGTTCAGGGACACCACAGGGGCATTGAAATTCACCGCATCATCCGTGATTTTCCTCAAGTCTTCCTCCGGAATGGCGCCCTGAAAAAGGGTCTTCGTTACGATAAAGGCGATGTCCTGAAAGGAATAATCCTTCAGATTGCGGATGAAAGACTCGGGCAGAGCGGGGATAGACTCGGGCATATACAACCCATTATCAGGGGGCAGGCCGCGCAATACGGCTTCCCGGAGGCTGGTAAATTCGCTTCTGTTTTTTGTACTGTAAAGTCTCATAGCTAAGCTAGTATTTTGGCGCCTTCCTTATTGATAGGGGAGACGAATAGATCGCAGGGAATATCCTGGTTTAAAAAGGCTTTTTGCATAGCAGCGCCGACTGACTGCGCAGTCTCACGCCCTTTGCATAAGGCAAATACAGATGGGCCTGCCCCGGATATACTGCAACCCAGTGCACCGGCTTTCAAGGCAGCCGACTTGACGGTGGCAAAGCCGGGAATGAGCTGAGCGCGCTGGGGCTCGATGATCACGTCCTGCAATGACCGCCCGATTAATTCATAGTCTGATTCGTACAAGCCAACGACCAGCCCGCCCAGATTGCCGGTTTGCTGAATGCACTGAGGCAGGGTAGTGGTGGGACGGAGTACATCCCTTGCATCTTTGGTGAGAATACTTACGTGGGGGTAGACTACAGCTGCATACAGTTCGTCCGGAATAGGCAGGCTGTGGACATCCAAGCCCTCATTCGCCCGAATTAGAATAATACCGCCCAGCAAAGAAGGGGCTACATTATCGGCATGGTAAGCACCATCCGCAATTTGCTCCCCAAGGACAGCGCAGTGCAGGGACGCTATCTTGGGCACAGGCATATCCAGCAGCGCATTAACCGCCATTACCCCGGCAGCAGCGCTTGCCGCGCTTGACCCCAGCCCACTTCCAAAGGGCATTTTTTTGTGGATCTCCAGCTCTACGCCCAGCTCCGGCTTACCCAACTGCTCCAGCAGCCGAATGGCGGCAAAGCCTGCCGTATTCTTTTCTGCCTTTAAAGGGAGCTTACCGCCATCACCCGTAATGCAAGAGATCGTGACACCTGAAGCATTACTATACCTGGCAATTATTTCATCGCCCGGGCCATCAATTGCAAACCCGAGTATATCAAAACCTACCGCTACATTCGCTACGGTAGCCGGTGCAAAAACACGTACTTCCTTATTCATTAACTGAGGTAATTTCCAATGGTGATGATTTCAGCAAAAACCCCGGCTGCCGTTACTGCCGCTCCGGCACCAGGACCACGTACCACGAGTGGGCGGTCCTTGTAGCGTTCGGTGGTAAATACGATCATGTTGTCACTGCCACTCAAGTTGTAGAATGGATGATCGGCATCTACCGCTTCCAGTCCAATAGTGGCTTTAGACCCTTCCAACTTCGCTATCATCCGCAGGGCTTTGCCTTCTGCTTCAGCCTCTGCCCTCAACTCTTCAAAATGCTGATCGGCATTGGCAAGCGCACTAAAGAAGGCCTCCACAGTATCTGCTTCCTGACAGGCAGCAGGCAAGATGTTCTCAATCTCAACACCCTCAGCTTCCAAAGGCAAACCCGTTTCCCTGGCCAGGATGATCAGCTTGCGCTGTACATCCAAACCATTGAGGTCGATCCTTGGGTCCGGCTCAGTGTAGCCCAGCTCCTGAGCTTGCTTTACGATATCGCTAAAGCTTGTGCCCGCTTTGAAATTATTGAAGATAAAGGATAAGGAGCCCGAGACGACCCCTTCAATCTTCAGTATCTGATCACCGCTAATAATAAGGTCGTTTAAGGTCGAAATCACTGGCAGACCTGCGCCCACGTTGGTTTCGTACATGAACTGTACGCCCCGGCGGACAGCGATCGCTTTCAGCCGCTGATACTGCGCAAAGCCTGAAGAGACCGCAATCTTATTTGGAGTGGAAATGCTAATGCTGGAATTGAGGATGTCCTCATAAAAGGCAGCGATTTTAGCACTTGCTGTATTGTCAATAAATATGGTGTTCGATAAATTCAACTCTTTCATCTTACCGATGAAGATGGCAGGGTCCATGTCCATACCTTCTTCCTTCAGGGCGGCCTTCCAGTTGTCCAGATCGATGCCCTCTTCCTGGAAAAGCATTTGCCGGCTATTGCCCATGCCTACGATCCGGACTTCCAGTCCTCTTTTTTCTTTAAGGTAAACACTCTGATCCTTGATCTGCTCAATAAGGGTACTGCCGATGAGCCCGACACCAATCATAAACAAGTGCAGCTCTTTGGTATCCGAAAGAAAGAAGGACTCGTGCAGGGCGTTCAGGGCTTTAGCCTCATCTGCCCGGTTGATCACCACCGATACATTCAGCTCAGAAGAACCCTGGGCGATGGCGACTGCATTAATACCATTGTGGCCGAGTGCCTGGAAAAGCCGTCCTGAGATACCCGGCTGATAACGCATATTCTCGCCAATGATGGCGACCACCGAAAGGTCCGCCTCTATCTTGACCGGCGAGATGACTTTCATGCTCATTTCATACTCAAACTCTTCCTCCACACGCTTGCGGGCCTTGTTGGCCACAGCTGGCTGCACGGCAAAGCTTATGGAATGCTCCGAAGAACCCTGTGTGATCAGAATGATGTTGATGCCCGCTGCTGCCAGAGAAGAAAACAGACGGCCCGCAATACCTGGTACCCCAAACAGCCCGCTACCCGACAAGGTCAGCAGCGCTACATGGCTGATGGAGGAAATTCCTTTCACGGCATGCCCATCCGCATCCGCGTAATCAGAGATCAGGGTACCTTTAAAATTCGGATTAAAAGTATTCTTAATATAAAGTGGTATCTTCTTGAGCAATGCCGGCTGCAGAGTAGGCGGATAGATGACCTTGGCACCGAAGTGAGACATTTCCATCGCCTCTGCGTAGGTCATGCTAGGTATGGTAAAGGCACGTTTCACTTTGCGGGGGTCAGCAGTGAGTACGCCATCAACATCAGTCCAAATTTCGATCACGCTTGCATCAAGCCCGGCGGCAATCAGGGCTGCGGTGTAGTCTGACCCGCCACGCCCCAATGTAGTTGTCAACCCCCCTTTGGCGGAAGCCACAAACCCGGTCACCACCTGCACGTCCGGGTGCTGTGCATAATGCTCACGGATTTTCTGGTAGGTCAGTTTGAAGTCCACCCGCGCAGAACCGAACGCTTTATCGGTCTTAATAACCCGCCGCGCATCCAGGTAGCTCGCACTAATGCCGCTTTGGCGCAGGACATTTGCGATGATGAAGGCGGAGTTGCGTTCTCCAAAGCTGAGCACGTAGTCCATCGTGCGCGATGAAGCTTCCCGGACCAGGAAAACGCCGTAGAGTAGATTTTTGAGGACCTCATGGCTACGCTCCAGCTCCGGGAGCACTATAGCCTGGAACTCTTCATTGAGCAACTCGGTGACGGCATCCCGGTGCCTTTGCCGAAAGGCATCGAAGGCAGCCTGATAAGCTTCATCACCTTTAGCAGCAAGTGTACTCATCTCGATGAGGGAGTCGGTTACTCCTCCAAAAGCGGAGAACACTACCGTAAATTTTTCGCCTTTCGTATAGTAGCCCTTGAGGATATCTACGATACCTCTAATGCGCTCAGGCTTCGCGACGGAGGAGCCGCCGAATTTTAATACTTTCATGGGTTAACTCAATTCAAAAGTCTGTAGATGATAGCGCCGCACCGTTGCTATTGGAATTTACTGTAAATGGATAGCAAGGCAGCAATGGCAAATGTATATAGGTTTGTTGGATTGTTGGGCAGATGGGTCATAGAAATGCCTCAACACTAGCCGTTTGATTGGGTATTGGCGGCCGTAATTTTAAAAAAATTCGACATCAGCTTGTTAACCGCCGCCAGCCATTCACAATGGTAAGCACAATAACCCCGGCTATTAATGAAAATATCCAGCCATATGAAAATTCAGCATCCAGAAGCACACCAAAACTAATAGGCCCAAGGGCTGTACTGATGACCATAATTGTAGTAAAGACACTGCGTACTTTCCCGATAACCTGAATGCCATAAATCTCTGCCAGCATGGCATTCTTAATCGTACTTCCCGAGCCGTTTGCCAATCCCATGAGCAGGAGCGCTATGGGATAAGCAATGGGCTGATGAAAAAATACCAGCACGAGCAGCCCTGCCACATAAGGAATCATATAACCCGGAAACAGCTGCCGCCCCGAAAGCCGGTCTACCAGGGGGCCTGCCCCTGCCATACCCAAAGCGCTGGCCAGTGCAAAGGCTGATAAAGAACCGGCTACCCATTCCGGTGTCCACCCCCTCGCTTCTCCCAGCTTGAGCTGAAAGAAAAACAAAGCCGTGTTCGTGTAGCCAGTCATGAATACCAATGGTGTAATAATCCAGAACCGGCGCTCAGCAATCAGCTGCCAAATGCTTTGGTGTACTGTTCCCGCAGTATCCGTATCACTGCTGGCTTCAAATTTTTTCAATCTGGACCTGGCTCCGCGAAGCAACAGTAGCGTGGCAGGCAACACCACAACAGCAACGCTCAAAGCAGAGAACTGTAGAGTTGAGCGCCATCCAAAACCTCCAATGAGCAAGGTCACCAAAAGTGGCAGGGTGGCCTCGCCCAGCGGGTGCCCCAGTGTTGCAATGCCTATCGCTTTGCCCCGGTTGGCCTCGAAGTAACGCGCCATAGCGGAAACCGCTGTATGGCTCATCAGCCCCTGCCCAAATAAGCGGAGCCCGTAAAAGGCGATGACCACGACTACGAGGTGGCGAGCTGAAGAAAGTAACAAAAGCGCTGCCACCAGCCCCACCAAAACCATGAGGGTATAAGCCCGGATCGGCATGCGGTCAAACCGCCCTCCCAGCCAGGGCAGGGTGAATGCACTCGAGAGCGTTGCCACCGCATACAAGCTACCGAAAACGGTATTGCTGATGCCTAGCAAGGTTTCAATCGCAGGTACGTAAAGGGAAAGCAGAAAGGTCTGCCCAAAACTGGAGAAAAAGGTAAGCAGTAATCCGAACGCTAAAAGTGGCAGACTATCACGGAGCAGTCGGGTATGGCGCATGAATGGCGTAACTTCTGAATGATGGAAATCCGCGTAAAGGTACAACGCCAAAGCAGCCCGACTAAAGCTTCAGACTTTTTAATCCGCAGAAAATCCGGAATCAAGCAGTGCCAGGGCCTCATCTTCCTTCGCACGCATCTTCCGGGCTTCGGCTTCCGACTTATCCGGGTAACCACAGAGATGGAGCACCCCATGAATGATCACTCGGTGAAGCTCCTGCTCAAAGGGGACTTTTAGGGTATCCGCATTTTCCTGCACCCGTTCCACACTTATAAAAATATCAGAATGGATCAATGGCGGTTCGGTATAAGGGAAGGTAATAATATCCGTATAGGTATCGTGGTCCAGGTATTCCAAATTAATTTGGTGGAGGTACCGATCGGAGCAAAAGATATAAGTGAGCTGCCGGAGCTGACCACCTTCCCGTTTGATGACTTCTTCAATCCAGGTGTATAACTTTTCAGGATGGGCAGGCATAAAACCTGCATCTTCATCGTGGAAGGAAATACCTGTTTCCAGTTCAGCGTCTGTATCGAAAGGCCAGTCCGTAGTCATTAAAGGTTGAAGCGCATTTCAACGGTGGAGCCGTTGTTGTGAAAGTGCACGCTGTCAGAAAGCTGCTGCATGAGGAAAACGCCACGCCCGCCTACCTGCAATAGATTTTCCGGGGCGGTCGGATCAGGTACAGCAGAATGATCGAAGCCTTCACCTTCATCGGTTACGCGTACGGCCAGGCAATTGTTTTTGCGCCTTAACTGTATTTGTACTGTTTTGGATTCGTCGTTGCTATTGCCGTGAATGATAGCGTTATTGACGGCTTCGGTGAGGGTAATCAGAATATTGCCGTAAATATCCGGTGCTATCTGGTACTGTTCGACCGCACGTTCTACGAAGGACTCTACCAGGGCGATGTTCCTGGTATCAGAGGAAAGTTTCAGCATAATAGGCTCCAAACTCATTGTTACTTCCTGTAATGTAGGTCAAATTTCAGTAAAAAGCAAGTGCGCCTGAAAAGCAGGCGGGCTAAAATAGCCTCAGCCCGGCTGAATTTACCAGACTGAGGCTACAGGTTTAGTCCGTTTTCAGAGTTTTGAAGTATTCTTCAACGATAAATTTGTAGTACGGTTTGAGGGAAGGGTTGACTGTTTTATACAGATCGATCTCGGCTTCCCGCTTTTTGATGTACTCCTCGAGCGAAGGGGGCACTTCCCGTTCCTGCTGACTTGCCTGCTCTGCTTTACGTTTCTCCTCGTACTCGCGCTCGCGCTCTGCTTTCTCATGCTCCAGCAGGCGGGTGAGGATATCCTGCTGCCGGGTCATCATCTCATTGGACAATCGCTTATTGACCAGGTCTTCTTCGATTTTGTCCATTTGATCCATGATGTTTTCGAGCTCGCGGCTGCCTTGCCCCTGTTCCTTCAGTTTTTGCTGTTTTTCTTTCAGCGCTTTGCGAAGTGCGGCTTGCCGGGCAGCCATCTTAGCGAATTCCTTGGCACCAGGCCCACCTTTGCCTTTACCCTCCTCCATTTGCTTTTTCATTTGCTCCATCATCTGGTTAAGCGACTGCTGCCCCTGACTGATTTTGTCCTTGGGCTTGCCGCCCGGGCCGCTTCCGCCTGGCTTGTCGCACATCTGATTGCCCGCCATCTGACCGGCCATCTGCTGCTGCATCTGATTCATGACCTCGCTGAGCATAAGGGCTAAATCATTCAGGTTTTTCATGCTGCGCTGCTGATGATTGCTGGCTTGTGGCTTGTGGCGCTCTTCCAGTTCTTCAAGGCTTTCCTTGAGGTTGCTCTTGATGGCTGTTACTTTCTCTGTTACGAAGGATTCGATTTGGAACACGCGCTTGCTCAGTGCCTGAAGGCTGTCCTCCACCAGGCGGAAATCATCCTCCAGCTTAAATTGTTCCTGCACCAATTCTACGTAGCGCGGCGTATTGATTTCTGCCGCCTCAAACTGATCGATGAGGTCTTCCTGCTCAAAGGACAGGCCTACGATATTCTCTAATAACTGACGTAGGGCATCCATGTCCTCCTCCATCTGCTGCATCTGCTGCGACTGCATTTCCATCTGCATGGAGTTGGCCATGTTCTTCATCTTCTCAGAGGCTTTCTTCTGAGACTCCGATGCCTTTTTATTTTGTTTTTGCTCCAGGCTTTCCTGGCTTTGCTCCATATCCTGCTTGACGTCATCCATTTCCTGCTCCCGGTCTTCCATATCTTGGGGAGACTCCATTTCTTCGTTTTTCTGCTGAATGTTCTCCATTTTTTCCTGGAGCTTCTCGAAGTCTTTATTGAGTTCTTCCTGCTTTTGCTTCAGCTCTTCCTGTTTGGCTTCCTGCTCTTCAGGAGATTGTTCCGCTTTTTCTTCTTCTGCCTGCTCCGTTTCCTCGCTGAGCTTTTCCTGTTCTTCCGCCATTTTGTTGAGCTCGTCAATGGCCTCGTTCATTTCCTGTTCCAGCTCCATTTGCTTGAACAGCTCCAGCATCCGGTCGAGCTCCATTTCCATTTCCTCGTCTGACATTTCCATGTCTTCCATCATTTCCAGCGCTTCGTCCTTGTTGAGTTCCTGCATCAACTCCTCAAGCTGCTTCATGAGCTCTTTCATTTCCTCGCTCATGACATCTTCCATCATTTCCTGCAGCTTCTCCTGCTTTTCGAGGATTTTTTCATCCTGCTCGCTGTACTCTTCCTGGTTTTTGCGGTTTTCTTCGAAAGCTTTTTTCGCTTCTTCTATTTTATTTTCCAGATCTTTCTGGCGTTCCAGCAGTTTTTCCAACTCTTTGCGCTGCTGCCAGTCCAGTTCTTTTTCCTGCAGGAGTTTCTCCCGCATTTTACGCATTTCGTCCTGTATCTTTTTGGATTCCTCCAATGCCTTTTTCAGCTCGTCCTTGATCTTATTGTCGTTCTGCTCCGCCATCTCCTTGTACTCCTCAACGGTGGGCGTAGCGTAGACCATAAGGTTGGTGCGTGCGGTTTTGCTGCCGTTCACACCATCATTATCAGCTACTTCGAAGTAGTAAGTGACTTCATCGCCTGGCTTCAGGCCAAGGGCATTGATGTCAAAAACATGGTCATATTGAATCTGCTTGCCCGCAGGCTTATCCAGCACAACGGTTTGCAGTTCCCCCTGCTCTCCTTTGGCAGGCTTGATGCGGTAGTTGAAAGTCAGGCTGCGCAGTCCGTAATCGTCTGAAGCTTCACCAACGAAGAAAAGCACCTTTTGCTGCGTACTGTCGATAAACTTCTTGGCGGAGATATTGGGGTGAAGGTCCGGTACTACCGAAATGGTGTAAGAAATGGAGTCTGCATTAGGAAGTGCCTTGTTCGAGATGTAGAGCTTATAGCCCTGATCTTCCATCACCTGCTTTTGATAGGTAAACAGGTCATCCGAAAAACGCTTGGCTTCCACCCGGTCATCAGAACCGGTAAACTTCAGGTCGATTGCATCTGTATGTTCGGCATTGAAAACCCAGTCGATGTTGGTACCCTGCGGAACGACGAGGTCACCGATGCTTGACAGCTTTTCATCTTTGCGCTGTGTGTAGGCCGGGAAGTCCAACTCTACGTCAAAGCCCAGCACATTGGGCTTGCGAAGTACATTCAATTCATAAGGCTTAGACTCCACGCCGCTGGAGAACAGCTTGAATTTTGTACTCTTCTGTACATTACTAAAGCGGTAAGAGAAAGTATTTGGAGACTCTTTCACCAGCCGGTATTGTACATTGTCCACATCGATAAACACCTCATTCGGCAGTTGGTCTCCATCGATTTTCACAGTCAGCGGGTAATCCTCAAACTGCACGACCGATGGCGCTTCTTCCTCCAGAATAAAACTAAAGGGAGCAGGCTTTTCGAACTCCTCATTGTTCTTAATCAAGCGGGTCGTACTGTCGGTAATGAGGTTGGCATTGACGAATAGGATGATAAGCAGCAGGGCAAGTGGAGGCAACGCATAACGAAGGTACTTGCGGTTTTTCCGCAGGTCGATAGCTTTTTTGAAAGGGACCGGTTTGATCTCTTCCGACTTTTGGTTCACGCTCGCCATAATGAGCTCGCGGCTACTGCCTGCTTCTGCCTGTGAACGGAGCTGCAGTACATTGAGCAGTTTATCCTGTACATTCCCAAAGTGTTGCCCGATAATCTGAGCGGCCTGCTCATGGGAGATGACCTGCCCCAGCCGGAAATACCGGGCCAAAGGCAAAGCCACCCAGAAGCCCACAGCCAGTGCACTCACTCCGATAAAGGAGAAGAACATCAGCTTGCGCACGCCTGAACTGAAGTAGTAATAATATTCCAGGACGCTAATGGCCAGGAACAGGAACAAGATCAGCCCCACGCTATACAGCGCGCCCCTGATCAGTTGATTGATATAGTACTTGCGGATAAACTGGTCCAGCTTTTCAATGAGCAGCTGATAATTGTCTTGGGTTGCCATGTTGCTTTTTTCCTCAAAAATCTAATTGTGAACAGACCCACTAATAACGAGCCCAATGCCTTAAAAGATTGACAAACAGCCTGCTTTAACAGACTTTTACTTGTCAGAATGGTTGCTTTTAGGTAAAAATACGCTGGTCTTAAGGGGATGATGATGTGTGCAAGTGAATGATAAGGGGCCTGGCGCGCCAGGCCCCTTATCAAACGTGGGTAAAATAAGCTGCTTTTATCGAAAAGTCAAGAGGGCAAAATATCAGGGTTTGATGTCTGACAACATCTGATTGTAAAAAGAAAGCAGCTGTGGGTTTTTTTCACTGGCTTTTATGGTTTTGAGCCTTTCCAGCAGTGTTTCGGCGTAGGCCTGTTGCTCTTTTTCTTCCGCCTGCTCAAAGGCTTTCCGCATTTCATTTAGCCCGCGGGTGGCTCCAAATTTAATCCATGGGGAAGTGCTTTCTCCGAGTGCGAGGGCATTCAGATCGTCCGCAACGTCCTTTGTCGTTTCCAGGTCGCTGTTGACAGCCAGTTCCACGTAGGCATCCATAAAGTAGATGGCAGAAAAGCCGCTAACTTCAGTCAGGTTGTTTTTGAAGAAAGGCAGGTATTTGGCGTCACCTGTGCTGGCGTACAACTCCCCAACCGCCAGGAGGATATCGCTGGAGGAGTGCTGCTCCAGGTCACCCGCGATTTCCAGGGCGGCCTCCGGATCAACGACCGTGAGGTACTGCAGCGCAGCTCCAATCACGCTGTAGGCAGCGTCTTGCTGAATAGATTGCTGAGCAAGGCTGACGGCGCTTGCATCCTCCAGCTCAGCCAGCATAGAGAAAGCCATGGCACGAACCTCAGAATGAGGGTCTTCGCTAGCCATTTTTGAAAGCACCATGCTTGCATCAGCAGCAGATTCCGGCGAAAGGTTTTGCAGGGCAGCTACCCGGATGGCCCAAAACGGGTCTTCCAATGCAGCGGTCATGACTTGCTGTGCCTCCGGGCTCTGCTCGCCACGCAGTTCAAGCACGGCCTCATAACGGTCCAGGAAAAGCGGGGCATTCTTATACTGAAACAGGTATTGTGCTGAAGATTTATTGTCCTGTATTTCTGCCAGCAGGACCCGATCTGCATCAAACTGCATCAAAGCGGGTGCTTCTTCCAGCTCGAAGGTGAACGTTTGGGTACGCTCGTTCACCATAACTTCGTGCCGTACCTTTTCACCGTTGGCTTTGTAGATATCGATGGCGGCAGGCAGCTGAAAAATGGCAGGCATAATTTCCGGATCCTGTATTTGTTCTACGGTTACATTCGCTTGCCCGGTTGCTTCATTGAAGTCGTAACTGACAGACAAATCCGGGTGACCCTGCTCAAAGTACCACTGGTTGAAGAACCAGTTGAGGTCCTGGCCCGTCACTTCTTCAAAGGCCAGCCGCAGGTTGTGGGCTTCCACTGCGGTGTAGGCGTTATCGGTCAGGTAGAGGTTGAGGGCGGCAAAGAAGGCATCATCGCCTACGTAGTTGCGCAGCATATGCAGCACCGAACCGCCTTTGTTATAGCTATGGGCATCAAACATATCCTCCTTGTCTTCGTACCCAAAGTGGATAAGTGGGTGGAGATTGCCTTGTGCGGAACTTAGATAGCCCGACCATTCGCCCAACAGATGGTGATCAGCATAGTCCCGGCCGTATTTGTGCTCAAACCAAAGGTACTCGCTGTAGTTGGCAAACCCCTCGTTCATAGTCAGGTTAGACCAGCTCTCGGTGGTCACCAGGTCGCCAAACCAGTGGTGGAACAGCTCGTGCGCAACGATACGGTCGTTGCCATTGTCGATGAGCTCGCGTTGATGGCGCTGTACAAAATCCCCGAATATAACAGCGGTGGTGTTCTCCATAGCGCCGGAAACATAGTCGCGCACCACCACCTGTGCATACTTTTGCCAGGGGTACTTTACGCCTAATATATCCGAGAAGAAGGAAAGCATTTCCTTGGTATGGGCAAAAATGGCTTCAGCATCCGCCTCGTATTCCGGTTCAACGTAGTAGGTCACCGGCTTGCCTTCCCAGGTATCTTCCACTACAGCAAACTCCCCAATGGCCAACATGAAAAGGTAGGGCGCGTGTGGTTGATCCATTACCCAGTGCCAGGTTTTCATGCCTGCTTCCTCCTCCACGCTTTCCAATACGCCATTCGACAGCACCTCGTATCGGTCCTCCACAGTGACGTACATTTCCTGCGTGGTGCGCTCATTCGGCTTATCAATAGTTGGGAACCAGCGGGAATTGTGCTCTGTTTCCCCCTGCGTCCAGATTTGAGTAGGTTTGTCCGGGTCTTCATCCCGGGGGTCAATAAAGAACAACCCCTTATCGGAAGTGATGGCTGAACTGCCACCAGATGCTGCCGGCGTAGCAATATATTTGATCTCCAGGGTGTATGCTTCTCCTTTTTTATAGGTTTTCCCCAGGTTGATTTTCACCTGACGCCCATCGTAGTCATACTCCAGATTGCTGTCACTGTTTTTCAACCGGATGTGTTCGAATTCAAAGCCTTTGGCATCGAGAGTGACCTCATCAGAAGGATAAAAATAGGGGGACAGTGTAAGCTTAGCCACGCCCAGAACCTGCTCTGTTTCCCAGTCAAAATGCAGATCAAGGATAGTATGCATCAAATCATGCGTACGGGTATGGCTGGCCCGGTAGGTGGGCAGGGTGTAATTTTCCGGCTCTTGGTCACGGGATGCAGAGACGAACATGGTATCCAACTGCCGGAACTCCGTTTCCATTAAAGGCTCTTCCGCTGGCTGTATCGCTTTTTGCTGGCTGCCGCAGCTCCCTAACAGCAATAGCGCGCTGCCAATGATTAAGGTTCTTAAAATAGACATGTATGGTTGTGTTTTACAATACAAATAGATGCACCATGCTGAAATACAACAGCAGTACATTCGCTTCCTGTAAAGGTAAAGGAATCAGAAGTTAACAGCGCTTAAGTACCCCTGTAACGTAAAAATTGGCAAGATAGTCTCCCTTTCTTAAATCAACCAGCCAGCGGCTAAGCGCTTTCTTTAGCAGCCACTTCTGCCAGAAAATCCTGCAAGTGGCCATTGAAGACCTCCGGGTGCTCCATCATTGGCGCATGCCCGCATTCTTCTAAAAAGACCAGGCGGGAATTTTCGATTAGCTCATGGAACTTCTCCCCTACGAAGGCCGGCGTAATATTGTCCTGACGGCCCCACACCAAAAGCGTGGGTGCCTCGATCTGATGGAGTTTATCCCCAAGGTTGTGGCGTACGGCTGACTTAGCAGTGGCGATCACACGAATGGCTTTGTTGCGGTCGTTGACAATATCGAAAACCTCATCCACCAATTCTTTTGTAGCCACTTCAGGCCGGTAGAAAGTCGCTTCCGTTTTGGTTTTGATGAAGTCATAATCGCCCCGCTTGGGAAAGCTCGTCCCCATTGCACTTTCAAACAAGCCTGAACTACCGGTGAGAATGATTGAACTGATCTTGTCCGGCTGGGCCAGTGCATACAGCAGTGAAATATGCCCACCGAGCGAGTTCCCAAGCACGTTCACCTTATCGTATTCTTTATAGTTAACGAAGTCCACTACATAATCGACAAGCCCGGTGACGGATACTTTCCGGATGGGAAGTTCAAAAATAGGGAGTATGGGCACGATGACGTTGTGCGTTTTCTGAAAATGCTCAATGATGCCCTCAAAGTTGCTTAGCGCGCCAAAAAGCCCATGCAGTAACAGAAGGTTTGGCCCCTCACCCTGGGTCTCAATGTACTTAAACTTACCTTCTTCCTTAATCCGGTGTTCCATTTAACTATTTCTGGTTAGACAGTAATATAGGCACAAAAATAGGTAATTACAGAGAAATAGTCCTTTTTTGGGACCTGAGGTATGTCATGCGATAATACTTAGCAAAAACAAAAGGGCTATTTTATTGTGGCTTTACACCCAATAAGCAAACAAACAGCCCGGGATGACGTTCCACTTTTGAATTTACATGACCAACCTGGTAATTTTCTAACCCCTTCAGCAATTATTCTAGCCCCTGTCACCAATCAAATCATAGTATTTGTAAAATATTACAAGCTTTTTTTACCTTTGACCCATGTAATTCGTCCATTGAGCGGGCAAACGTTAAAACCAATATAATTCACTAATCAAACCAAACGAACATGCGTCTGATAGTAAAATTACTGATCTTCACACTTGCCATTGGCGCGCTGCAGTCTTGCGTTTCTAAAAAGAAATATGACGAACTGGCAGCCGCTAAGGAAGCTACTGATCAAGCACTCGCTGAAACTCAGGCTAAAGTGAAAACCCTCGAAGAGGAAAAAGCAGCACTTCAGGAAGAGTTTGAAGCTACAAAAGCAGAAATGGAAGGCAAAATTTCTGACATGGAAGGCAAAATGGCAAACATGGAAAGCCAGATGTCTCAAGTGCAGGAGAAGCTGAACATGACTGAGAAAGAATTGAGCGCCATCAAAGAAGAAATCAACGGTATCTTCGGTGCTTACACAGACTCTGGCCTGAAAATGGAAGAGCGTGACGGCAACCTGTATGTCGTAACTTCTGAGGCACTTAAGTACCGCAGTGGTTCTACTGCACTGAACGCTGATGAGCGTGGTGCACTGGAAGAGCTTGCGATGACGCTGAAGAACAATCCTAAGCTGCAAATGATGGTAGTAGGCCACACTGACGACGAAAAGATGATCGAAGGTGCTGCTTACCGCGACAACTGGGACCTGAGCGTTGCTCGTGCCAGCCGCGTTGTACGCTACCTCATTAGCAAAGGTGCTAATCCTGATCAGCTGACTATCGCAGGTGCAGGTGAGTACGAGCCAGTAGGTGACAACGAAACTGCTGAGGGCCGTGCTGAAAACCGCCGTACTGTAATCCAGCCTAATGCTAAGCTGGGTGGCCTGATGAAAGCGGGTAACTAATCCGGACTTTCTAAAAGCCTTAAAGTAAAAGACGAAGCCGGTAGTGCCCTTTTGGACCTACCGGCTTTGTCATTTCTAAGCGCCTCTGTTTTAATTCCTCATTACTATATCATTCCGCCGAAAGCTTACCAACCCGGTGAAAACGCCCAATGCATTGGCTGTGCCCTCAAGGCTGGAAATCACAGGGCTCGGCTGCCCAAAAGGGTTGCCATTCGCCGCCGCTGCTCCGTCAACGCTCTCCAAAAACGTCGCGTAGTCTTCAGAAATATGATACAGTGTGGTAATTAGGGTGTCTCCTACCTTGTAATTAAACCCGGTGCCAAATGCGATGGTACTGTCTTCCACCAGCCGGTCATCGGTAACAAAGTCCTGTTCCGGCAGGCTATCCAGCGAATTGAGCTGCAGCATGCGCCGGTAAAAATTGTCCGTATTCGGATTGTCCGTAAAGTAAGTCAGCGCCCGGGCTAAAGTATCGCCGGGATTCCCCGTTTCCGGAAACTCAATCACGACACTATCAATTTCCACTTGTGGCAGCAACCGGGTCTCAGCCCTGATGGTTTCCCCATTGGGCAAGGTGATATTCAACTCGAAGGGCAAATCGCTCTCGGTGGGCACCAGGTCGTTTGGGCCCGCAGCGTAGTTGTAAATTTTCTGGGTTGTGGGGTCAAACAGCAGGGTGTTTTCCAACTGATAGGTCACGCCATCGTGGGTAATGCTGACCTCTGCACTGTCCAGCAACAACTCTTCCAGCAAATTATCCAGTGATGGCAAAGGGGCAAAGTAACCTGCACTTAGCGTGAGGAGCAGGCGGTAGCGTTCGCCGGGTTCTACGTAAGCCTCGAGCACTGGCCGGACCTCATACTCGGGCAGGTCTATTTCGACTTCCTGCTCCAGGTTGCAGGCGCTGAGGGCGATCAGTCCCATCAATAATTTGACATGTAATTTATTCATAGCACTAAAGATTCGTCAGGTGATAATTAAAATTTAAAATTCCAGGTCAGTGAAGGCAGGATTGGGAACAGAGAAACTTGATTGGCAGCAATCCGGGTAGGGATATCAATTCCACCCGTAGTGGGCTCTTCCCCTTCGAATTCAGGCTCAAAGAAAATGAAAAAGGCATTGCGGCGGTCATAAGCATTGACTACACTAAGTGTGAGGTCGCTTTCTCCCCACTTTGGGAAAAATTTATAGACCAGCCCAAGGTCAAGACGATGGTAAGCAGGAAGGCGATAATTGTTCCGCTCCCGGTAATCAGGCACCACTGCTTCAAATCCAGCCCCGGGCACATCCTGAAACGTAAACCGGCCCGGAGGCAGCCACGTCAGGTCGCCTGAACCGTAAACGAAGGTTGCAGAAGCCGTTAAACGCTTGCTGATTTCGTAAAGTGCGACGACAGAAATATCGTGACGGCGGTCGTAAATGGGGTTGAAAGGACCAAAACCTTCTGATTCCTGTGCGAAGCGGCCGTTGGGATCAAGGGTTTCAAAGTTCTGCAGGCGGGTCAGCGCCAAGGTATAGCCAATCCAGCCGGTGAGCCGTCCTTCTTTCTTTTCTATGCTAAACTCCATACCGTAGGCACGCCCCTCTCCTACTGCGAATTCGTCCTCCAGCTCATCGTTGACAAAAATCTGCGCGCCATCCACAAACTGCAGCTGATTGTCCAGCCATTTGTAGTACAGCTCAAAGTTCAAAAAGTACTTGCTGCCGAGCAGATAGGATGCACCCGTAGCCACCTGATCAGAACGTTGCGGCTGCACGCGCTGAGTGGAAGGGTACCAGATATCGGTAGGCAGGGCTACACCGGCGTTCGCAATCAGGTGCAGGTACTGGTACATACGTGCGTAGCTCGACTTCAGCGCCCAGCGGTCTGAAAGTTTGTACCGTGCAGCTACCCGGGGTTCCAGCCCCACATACGTTTTGCCATCATTATTAAATCCGGAAAACCGGAGCCCGGCATTGACGCTCAGGGCCTCCGAAAGCTCCATTTCGTCAGAGACGTAGGCGCCAAATTCCACCCCCTGAAACTCCTGCCCAGCTGAGAAGCTGACCACTCCGTCATCGCTACCAGCCTGCAGGCGGCCTACCGTGAAGGTATGGTGCGTCGCCATTGCGCCAAAGCGGATGGTGTGCTGATTGTTAGCGGCATAAAAGAAGTCCGTTTTTAGGTTCGCATCGGCAATATTGGAGCCCAGCCCAAAGGAAAAGCCTGTGATCCGATTGTTGATATTGTACTGATAATCTGAATACGTAAAAGTGGTATTCGCAAACAATTTGGGATTAAAGACGTGGTTCCAGCGCGCCGTGCCCGTAGCATTCCCCCAATCGAAGTCAAAATTGAAAAAATCACTACTGAATCCAAAGACATCCCGCCCAAAGTAACCACTCAGGAAGAGGCGGTCCTTGTCGCTCAGCTGGAAGTTGACTTTCGCGTTCAGGTCATAGAAGTAATAATCCGGGATGGGCGAAAAATCTTCGTTGTCTTCATTCGCCCGGTTGACCTGCCGCGTCAGCAGATCCACATAAGTACGGCGGCCGGAAACGATGAAGCTGGATTTGTCTTTCTGGATAGGACCCTCCAGTGTCAGGCGGGAGGAGATGAGCCCCAGCCCACCGGAACCGGCAAATTTCTGATTGTTGCCGTCCTTAAGCTTGACATCAATGACAGAAGAAAGGCGGCCACCGTATTCTGCCGGAAAGCCGCCTTTGTAGATTTTGAGGTCTTTAACTGCATCCGTGTTGAAGGTGCTGAAAAAGCCGAAAAGGTGATTGGCGTTGTACACCACCGCCTCATCAAGTACAATGAGGTTTTGGTCCTGCGCCCCGCCCCGCACAAACAGCCCGGTACGCCCTTCGCTGCCTGAGGGGATGCCCGGCTTCAGTTGGATCGTTTTTAGGATATCGCTCTCGCCGAGGAGCACCGGCACCAGCTTGGCTTCACGTGTGGTAATCGCTTCCACGCTCATTTCCGTAGAGTTGATTTGTTCCTGAAAAGAATTGGCTTTGACCACCACTTCATCCAGCTGCACGCCCGTCGTCAGGTTGATGTTGAAAGTAGTATCCTGCCGGGGTAACAGGTTGAAAGCCTGAGACTGAAAGCCCACATAGCTGAAAACGACTTTCAGGGTGTCGCCAGTGGGTACAGAAAGCGAGTAAAACCCATAGGCATTGGAAGAAGTACCGAGGCCTAGCTCAGGTACTGCCACAGTAGCACCAATGAGGTCTTCCCCATTCTCACCATCCTTGATGTTACCGCTTATGGTGACATCCTGTGCCTGAACGAAAAGGGTAAAGAGTAACCCGGGAAACAGGAGTAGCAATCGTATCATGGAAAAACAATTGTGTAGTTGAAGGTGCAAATGTACGAGCGCGCCAGCGATTGGCTTGATTTAATCAACCAATGGAGGTTTAAATCCGGCCACCGTATCATTTTGCTCAACTAAGTAATCCGGTAACGACTACGAATTGTTTTGAAGAACACGATAAATTTTGTGCAAGTCCCGACAGAGGTTAATCTTCGTCCTCCGTCAGCACCTCATCTTCCCCTTCAATATCGGCTGGCTTTTGCAGGTCCCTCATCGCATTTTCGTGCAACTCCAGGTACTGTTTCCGGTTGCGGGCAATGTCAATGGCATCATATACGGCCTGCCGGAAAGAAGCTGGATCCGCTTCGTCTTTGCCCGCAAGGTCGTAAGCCGTGCCATGGTCCGGAGAAGTGCGGATGTGCGTAAGGCCAGCGGTGTAGTTTACACCATTGCCGAAGGAAAGCGCTTTGAATGGCGTCAGCCCCTGATCGTGGTACATCGCCAGTATGCCATCAAATTTGGTGTGGTGGCCGGCACCGAAAAAGCCGTCTGCCGGAAATGGCCCGAGTACCATCATGCCTTTCTTTTTGAGCTCTACAATAGCCGGGCGGATGAAAGCCTCTTCTTCTGAGCCAATCACGCCCCCATCACTTGCGTGCGGGTTCAGGCCCAATACAGCAATAGTGGGGCGCTCTATGCCAAAGTCTATGCGGAGGGACTCCTCCATTACCTCCACTTTGCGCTTGACCACATTCTTATCGATAGCATCCGCTACATCCCGTAGCGGCAAGTGGTTAGTTGCTAAGCCAATGCGGAGGCCATCGTTGACCATAAGCATCAGGTGCTCGCCACGGTCGAGTTCGCGCGCCAGGTATTCAGTATGGCCCGGAAAGGGGAACTGCGCGAGCTTCATCGCTTCCTTGTTGATCGGAGCAGTGACAAGTGCATCAATTTCTCCAGCTTTTAAGGCTTGAGCGGCGGCTTCCAGGGAGCGGCCAGCGTACTGCCCTCCCAACTCCGTTGCCTTGCCCAGAGTGATGTTGACATTTTCGTTCCAACAGTTCACCACATTGAGCTTACCCTCCTGTGGCCGGTCGCCCGGGCGGAGAGCATGAAACTCGATATTGCCTTCGATGATGTTCTTGTGATAAGAAACGACCTTGGAGGATCCGTACACCATAGGAGTACACTGATTGAACATTTGCCCGTTGAGGAAAGTCTTCAGGATTACTTCCAGTCCGATGCCGTTGATATCGCCTATGCTCAGGCCTATTTTAAGTTTGCTCATTCCTGCAGTTGTGATTTATCCGTGCTGTCTTCGCTCTTCCGCTTCATCGTCGTACCTTTAGGGCACAACAGCACAGCGGTGAGAGACTCACCGAAATGCAAAAATATAAATTTTATTCACCAATAGCAGCCCTCATTTGAAAGCGAAGAAATCCTACGGCCAACACTTCCTCAACAGCGAGCCTATTGCGGAGCGCATCGCACTAAGCCTGCAGCTCGGGGGCGAAGCATATAACAAAATGCTGGAAGTGGGCCCGGGGCGGGGCATGCTGACCAAGTACCTGCTGCAGCGCCCGGAACAGCTCATCGTGGTGGAAGCAGACCGCGACATGGTCCTGTACCTCAATAAACACTACCCGGAACTAAAGGGGCATATTGTAGAGGGCAATTTCCTCCGGGCAGACCTGCCAGCCCTTCAGCAAGAGGATGCGTTTGGGTTGATCGGCAACTTCCCGTACAATATTTCTTCCCAGATCTTATTCAAAATGATCGACAACCGGTCCTACATCCCGGAAATGGTGGGCATGTTCCAAAAGGAAGTGGCTGAACGGGTTGTGGCCGGGCCAGGCAGCAAAACCTATGGCGTGATCAGTGTACTTGTGCAGGCTTATTATGAAGGCGAGTACCTGTTCTCTGTGGGCAAAGGGAATTTCACACCGCCTCCTAAAGTTGAATCGGCTGTGATCCGCCTTACCCGCAAAGCCGATCAGGACCTGGGCTGCAACGAGCGCACCTTCCGGGTAGTGGTGAAGCAGGCGTTCAGCCAGCGCCGTAAAATGTTGCGCAACACGATGAAGAGCCTGCTCAAAGGGTCGCCCCTGCTACAGGAGCCCTTGTTCAGTGAGCGCCCGGAGCAATTGGGGCTGGATGATTTTGTACAGCTCGCCAGATGGGTGGAAGACTGGCAAAATACCTAGTCGATTGAGCTGCAAATGCCTGGCCACCTAAAGTGCAGCATTTGCAGGGGCTTCAGGGGCAAGAAACCTAGCAAGTAATTCGGCCTGGTCGCACCAGGATTGAACTTTCCGGACCAAAAAATGATTGACAAGCAAAACAGAACTATAATATGAGCCTTGAAAAGACCATCATGACGGACCTCAAGAACGCCATGAAAGCCAAAGACCAGGCTGCCCTGCGCGGCATCCGGGCTATCAAATCTGCCATCCTGCTGGAAAAGACAAGTGGCTCCGGCAAGGAAATTACAGAAGCAGATGAAATCAAGATGCTGCAAAAACTCGTCAAGCAGCGCAAGGATTCCGAGCAAATCTACCTAAAGGAAGGCCGGGAAGACCTCGCCGCCAAGGAAGCCGAAGAAATTGAAGTCATTCAGCGCTATCTGCCTGAGCAAATGTCAGACGAGGAGCTGGAAAAAGAAGTGAAAGCCATTGTAGAGGAAGTAGGCGCCACGTCTATGAAGGACATGGGCAAAGTCATGGGGCTGGCTTCTCAGCGCTTTGCAGGCCGGGCAGAAGGCAAGGCTATTTCCGCTAAGGTGAAAGCTATTTTGGGGTAAGGGCTTCTCGAAAAAGAAGTTTTCCAATTGGGTTTTGCTTTGATGAGAGACAAAACCAACCATCGGGCGGGTTTTGGGGCTTATCAAGGCAAAAGCTATCAAGCAATTGGTCCCGATAATTATCGGGATTGCCCCACTACTTAATTCCCGGGAGATGCTTTACCACCGTCCTTATTCAAGACTAACAAAAGCAATTACAATGGGTCAAAAGATGTTCATCGAACCTATTGATGGGCAGATTTTGATCAGAGCGTATTTGAACAGGAAAAGATAACTCCGATGGGAAGAGATAGGAATATGGAACCGGACAATGGGGCTTTAACAACGCCCATGAATGCTGATAATAAAGAATTCAAGGAACTGCAACAGTTCTTGAAGAAAAGAGCGGATGAATTGGATGAAAAGCAACGACTGCAAATTGAACTTTTCGCATTACAAATAAAGATTGAAGATTATTTGGACGCACACGAAGATGAAGACCATATTATAGGAGTTGGTGAGTTCCTAAGATTGTATATCGACAAATTAGGGTTGAAACAAAATGAGCTTGCAAGGTATATTGGATTAGACCCTACTAATTTTAATAAAATATTATCGGGAAAACGCAAAGTCAATTTTGAGCTATCGTTTATGTTGAGTCAGATTTTTAACCTGGATCCAAAAACCTGGATACTGATTCAGGTCAAGAATGAATACTTAGAATTGAAAAGAGATAAGTTAAAAAACTTCAAAAAGTATAAGCTGGAGGATTTGATTAACACATAAAAGAGAAGAGGCAGCACTGCACATACCCTATATACGGCAACACTTCAAAAATGTAAAATCCCCCATCCAGACAAGTGCGCTGAATGGGGGATTTCTAGTGGAAAAAAGAGTCTGAAATCAGGCATTTACTTTTCCACAAACTTTTCCACATTTGTTAGCTGCTGGTTTTCAGCACTTGATAATCTACAAATAAAACGATGCTTAAAAACAACAATGCACCTGCCTGATGATACACGCCAAGGCCGACCGGAACGGTGCCCACGCAGTTGATCAAAGTAAAGATGCCGAGGCCAACTTGTATTATCAACATACTTACCAACAGGTACAAACCAGTACGGAAATGCGCCGTGGTTTGCGCTTTAAGCCCGCGGTAGGCCAACCACAAAACCAGCGCCGTTAGTACATATGCCGTGGTCCGGTGCAAAATTTGTACCAAAGCAGGCATAAATAGCGTGGCATCATAATCCACAAAGTTTTCCACAGTCCAGTTGGAAGCAGCGAGCAAAACCTCCGGCACCGCCACGCCATTCATATCAGGCCAGGTCGGGAAATAAAGCCCGGCTTTCATACCCGACATAATGCCGCCCAGGATGATCTGTATTGCGGCAAGGGCAGTGATGGCAATGGCCCCCTTTTTCAACATTTTATTGTGGATTACTTCCGGATTGGGCTGCATGACCTTTAAAGTGGTCCAGAATAAATAGCTGAACAGGATCAGCGCCAGCGACAAATGCATCGTCAGTTTGTAGGCATTCACCCAGGGGCGGTCTATAAGCCCGCTAGCCACCATAATCCAGCCGAAAGAGGCCACAAGCGCGGCCAGCAGGAAGACAACGCCCAGACGTTTTAAAAGTGGCTTATCGACCATGCCGCGCGCTACAAAGAACCCGAGGGGGATGATAAAGACAAAACCCATCAGCCGCGCCCACAGCCGGTGGATGTACTCCCAGAAGTAAATAAACTTAAAGTCGCTCATCGACATCCCTTCATTGATCTTCTGGTACTGCGGGGTAGCACGGTATTCGGCAAACTCCATTTCCCAGGCCGCTTCATTCATGGGCGGCAGGGTGCCGGTGACGATTTCCCACTTGGTGATGGACAGGCCCGAGCCGGTCAGGCGGGTGATGCCGCCTACGACCACCTGCACGAAGATCATAAACAGCCCGATGCACAGCCAAACCTTTACCGCAGCAGGGTACCCTTTTTTGGGGGTCGGGATGGTGCGCCGGGACGAAGGCGGTGTTGTTACTGCTTCCATTTTCTATTGCTTTATAAAGTAGAGCACTGCGCTCCAAATCGTATTTTCAAATGGGGAACAAATATACATCCAATTGTTTGGCCATGCAGAAGTAAACTAAATGGAAGCTGATCCCCTTTAATAGTTTTTATTATCAATTTTTTTAATCTCTCTTATTATCATCAGCAGTGTGGAAAGGTGGATAAAAATCAATGTAAATTATAGGTTAATCCATTGTTAACACCAGGCCTTTGGAGTTTACACTTATTTTGCACATCGCTTATTGTTGAGCTATCAGGAGTTTAGGTCACTTGTCCACACCCTGTTTATAAGCACGGGCCTCAGTAACTTTTATTTCCACAATCCCTTCAGCGGCCTTATTGGAATGTCGAAAACGGATGTGGATATCCCCAGAACATCCTATATATAACGCAAATCGACATATGGCAAATGACCATTCTTGGCCAGTGTGGGCCATTGGGGCAGTTACTAAGGCCGCGGCCCACAATTGATGTGGAAAAGCGTTTTGGTGAACCCCTGGTTTTCTTACCTTTAGGCAGGAGCTGAAATGTGGGTGTGGAAAACCCTGGAAACAAGGCGGCCCAACGCTGTGTTCCAATTTCAATACCTTGTCCAACGATCTGAAATAGCATAACCATGTGGATAATCGTGGATAATGCCGGAACAGTCTGATAAAGTGTTTTTTACAGCCCCAGGTGCCAACCCTATAGCCAACAAAAAAATGCAAACATGTGCGGACGTTTCTCATTTGTGACCTCTCCTGAGAAGCTCAGGCAGCAGCTGGGCGATATTGAGACCGGAGAAAACCTGAAACTGAGTTTTAACATCGCCCCAACGCAGCATGCCTATGTGCTGACGAATGAAGAGCCCGGCCGGCTCAACTACTACCGCTGGGGCCTTATTCCGCACTGGGCAAAGGACAGCAGTAATGCTTCCAAGCTGATCAACGCACGTATGGAGGGCATTGGCGCCAAGCCTTCTTTCCGGGTGCCTGTCCGCAAACGGCGCTGCCTGGTTATCGCGGATAGTTTTTACGAATGGCGCACCGAGGGTAAGCAGAAAACGCCCTTCCGGATACTGCCCCAAGATGATAGCCTGCTTGTGATGGCTGGGATATGGGACATCTGGTACGATGGTGACTATCCTGTTAAGACCTTTTCCATCCTTACGGCGCCTCCTAATGCCGAAGTTGCGCCCGTTCACAACCGCATGCCCCTGGTCCTGCCCAAGCCCAAGAATCAGCAGCGCTGGATTTCCGACCTGAGCGTAGAGGAGGTGATGGATATGCTGCAGCCGCCACCGGATGGCCTGCTCAAAAAGTATCAGGTATCCGACCGCGTGAACAACGTGCGCAATAATACGCCCGACCTGCATGAGAAGGTTGGGGAACAGGGGCGGTTATTTTAAAGCTTGCCTATCTGTATATCACTACTTTCACCGTTTTTGCTGCACCTTTTTCATCGCTTGTCCGGATGAAGTAAAGCCCGGGCGCCCAGCCTGAAGTTTGGATGATTACAGGATGAATCTCTGGTACTTGCGTATGCACCCATTGCCCCTGTGCGTTGAAAACATCCACTTTCCGGATATTCAACCCCTTTGCCTGCAGTTCAAAATAAGCGCTGGCGGGATTTGGGAATACCTTGACTTCCTTTCCGCTACCGGGTGCCTCATGAGCCGGTACGGGGGCCATTCCGTTGGCAAAAATGCGCAGGGTGCGGTCGTGCTCATGCAAGGTGACCAGGTCCGGAACCGTGCTGAAAACAGGGGCGTGAAGGGCTACTGTGGCATACCCCAAAGAATCAAGCGTTATCGATTGGAAATCCAGGCTGTTCAGGTCAGCCGGGCCCATTAGCCAATACAGGGAAGTCGTCTGGCCGGGATTGAGGGCAAGGAAAAACAGGTCCCTCTCTTCATCTCCATTGAGATCAGCCGAAAAAAACCGCCCGGTATCTGTGCTGAAGGGAAGGTCAAGCAACAAGGTATTTGATAGTGCTCCGGGTGGGTCGTGCTCCCAAAACCGGATTTCAGAAGTAAAAGAAGCGACAAGCTCTGGCATCCCATCTCCATTGATATCAAAGGGCGCAGGCAATTCCGGTGCTCCGGTGCCTGCAGGGGTGAGTGGAATCGCTTCATCAAACCCATCTCCATTCCACCGGTGCAGGGTCACCTGATCAAACGGGCCAACAGGGCGGGCTATGAGATCCTTGCTACCGTCCCCATCCCAGTCATACAGCATGGCAAAGCGGTAACTTGGCGTGGTGCTTACCGTTACACGCTCACCGAAGTTTCCACTCCCCAGGTTCGGGTAATAAATTACCGCATGAACGCCACTGCTGGCAATAATATCAAGGTCGCCATCCCCGTCCATATCGTTAGGCAAAAGGAAAGGCAGAGCATATTGCTCCTCATCAATCGTGTGCTCTTCCCAGATCTCGTTACTTTGCTCCATCCAGTAGACCCGCCCGTCAGGCAGTGGACGGGATTCGCTCACCAATAATTCGAAGTCTCCATCTTCATCAAAATCGCCGCCGCTAATGTAGGCGGGCAGCGGGAGGTTGGCCCGCTCAATGTGTACAGACCGGAGGGCACCTGCTTCTTGTCGGAAGCTGAAAATGGTATTCGCGATAATATCGGAAGCGAAAAGGTCGGTGTCTCCGTCCCCATCTGCATCACCTGCTAGGAAGTGGTCAGGGATAAGGCCGGCTGGAAAATATTGGTTGGGTGACCAGCTGCCATCCGGTTGACGGGACTGATAGCCGGGGCGCAGTTCGTCTTCATAGTAAAACAGCAGGTCGGGGAGCGTGTCCCCGTCAATGGCGTGAAAATCGAACACCGCATTACTTGGTACTCCAGCTGTAAGTGGCTGTATGATACCAAATTCCAAAGGTGCCGTCTGCCTGACCCAAGACAGCCGCTCCGGTTGAAAAAATGGCGGATTGGTCAGGGTGTCCAGCCCGAAAACGATATCCGTCAGCCCATCAGCATCTACATCATGGAATTTGGAGCCCCAACTATTGGCCAGTGGGCTGCCGTAGACTGTACGCCGCTCCCAGGCACTATTAATATTGGTATAGTAAAAGATGCCTTCCTGAAAGCCCGAGCCCAATAGCTCAGGACTGCCGTCCTGATCAATATCTGCCATATCCCGGATTTGGAAATTCACATCATCAATGGGCATAAAATCACCAAATGATAAATCATCATAATTAAAGGTGATTCGGGCCGATTGCATGTTCCCCCCGTCGGGTCTAAATCGACCATAGATGTGTAGAACAGGCTGTGTAACTTCTGGCCGGAAGAAGAAGTAGGGAGGAAATTCGGCTAGCCCAATTGGCACCCGGAAAGGGGCACTGACTGCCGGGCTGTATGTCCCCGTCCCGGTCCCCATCATGATATGGAATGCAAAATCAGGTGGTACATCATTCAGAAAGCCGGTAAAAATGAGATCCGGCCAGCCATCGGTATTGAGGTCGGCGAGCTGCAGCCCTTCCATGAATTCACCTTGCAAAATGGTGATTTCCTGCCCAAAACGCTCCTGCCCCTCCAGTCCGGTGTTTTCATACCAGACCAGGCGGGAGGGATTGCCTACGGAAGCAATGACATCCGCGTCGCCATCCAGGTCATAGTCACCAGTGATTGCATCGTTGACCGCAGCCGTAGTGGGAAGAATACGGGTAAGCCCAAAGGTACCCGGCTCGGGCAGCGTCATTTGCCAGGATAGGCGGTTGGGCGATTCTGACAGAAGCACGAAGTCCTTTTTGCCATCATTATTCAGGTCTGCCGGCATAGCTTTTACTGTTTCCTGGTTAAGGGGGTGGAGGATTTGGCGGGGCGTCCACTGTGCCTGTAAGGAAGAAAGTAGAGACAGAGCGCAAAGAAGGATGAGATGTTGACGGTAGTTCATACGGGCAGATTTGGATGTTGAGTCAAACCAGAACTATCCTAAAGTTAGCCTGTTCAAACAAAAACCTTACTTAATTTATGCGAATTATTCTGCAACGTGTTAGCGAAGCATCTGTAACGGTAGACGAGAAGATCGTCGGTAAGATTGGTCCAGGGCTGCTCCTGTTTGTTGGCATTGAGGACGAGGATACGGACGAAGACCTGGAGTGGCTCGCTGGTAAGATTGCCAAAATGCGCATCTTCAGCGATGCGGAAGGCAAGATGAACCACTCGGTCAAAGACGTGGACGGCGATATTTTGGCAGTCAGCCAGTTTACCCTGCACGCCAGCGTGAAGAAAGGCAACCGCCCGTCCTTTATGGGAGCTGCCCGTCCGGAATATGCCATTCCGATGTATGAGAAGTTTATCAAAATACTCGAAATCACTTCCGGCCGTACGGTGGAGACAGGTGAGTTTGGCGCAGATATGAAGGTGCGCCTGCTCAATGATGGGCCGGTTACCATTTTCTTAGACAGCAAAAACCCTGAATAGCCCTATGCCACAAGAACTGACCCTGCGCGAAGCCCAGGCCACTGTAGACAACTGGATCAAGACCATCGGCGTGCGTTACTACAACGAGCTGACCAATACCGCTGTGCTTATGGAAGAAGTGGGCGAAATGGCCCGGCTGATGGCCCGGCTATACGGCGAGCAAAGCTTCAAGCGCCCGGAGGATGCCGAGGCTGCCCCGCAACAACTGGCAGATGAAATGGCGGATGTCCTCTTTGTACTGATCTGCCTTGCGAATCAGACCGGCGTGGACCTCACCGAAGCGCTACACCAGAACCTCGCAAAAAAGACGAAACGAGATGCCGACCGGCACGCGAATAATGAGAAGCTGAGATAAGTGCGTTACTGCTTATCAGGGATTGTAAAGTAAAAGATGCTGCCCGCTCCGGGCGTAGATTCCACCCAGATATCGCCGTTGTGGAGGTCCACAATTTTTTTGCAGTTGGCCAGCCCGATGCCCGTACCTTCGTAGTCCTGCCGGCTGTGCAGGCGGCTAAAGATTTCGAATATACGTTCCTGATGCTCCTCCGGGATGCCTATGCCATTATCTTTGACTTCAAACAGCCATGCTTTTTCCCGGCGCCGGGCGTTAATTTCTACCTCAGGTATATGGCCTTGCTTCCTGAATTTGATCGCGTTGCTGATCAGGTTCTGGAAAAGCTGCCGGAGTTCCATTGGAAACCCCTGTATGGTAGGCAGATCGGCATATTTTACCACCGCCCCGGACTCCCGGAGTATGGTATCAAAGTCTGAGAGGATTTCTTCTACTATAGCCTGGCAGCTGACCATTTCCTGAGTGCGGTTCCTGCCCAGGCGGCTGAATTCAAGAAGGCCGTCAATGAGTTTGCTCATCCGGACACTACCATCGGTGATAAACTGCAGGTATTCTTTGGCATTATCGTCCAGATGGCTCTGATATTGCCGCAGGAGTAGCCGGCTAAAGCTGCCGATGGTACGTAGAGGTTCTTTCAGGTCATGGGAGGCAATAAAGGCAAAGTTTTCTACTTCGTTGTACTTGTCTTTGAGTGCCCGGTGCTGATCCTTGATGTGTTCCATTTCTTTTTGTTCGGAAACATCAAGGACAATGCCGTACCAGGCAATTACACCATTGGCTTCCTGCTCGGGGCGCATATCAATACGGTGCCATCGGATAGTGTCTTCCGTGGTTCGGACCCTATATTCCATGTAAAACTTGGATAGCTTTTCCGATGAAGTCAGGAGGTTGTGGTAAAAAGCACTCAGGTCCTCGTGGTAGATATGGAATAGCAGCTCTTCGAGGTTATTATGTACCTGCTCGATGTTCAAATTAGGAATGAGCCTGCGGGCGCCTTCACTTAGAAAAGGCACAGAAAACTTGCCCTCAGGCGTCATCTGTAATTTCAGGATTGCACCTGGCACATTTTGGGTGAGCTTTTGGAGTTCCTGTTTGCTGTTGATCAGTTTGACCCGCTCCTCTGTGTAGGTGAGTATATTGACCAGTACCTGAGCAGAGAGGCGGAGAAACTCCATTTCCTGCTTGCTGTAAACGTGGTAGTCTTTTACAGAATCAAAGCCAACGAAACCGGTGCATCGGTCGCCCTGATACATAGGGACTGCCAGCAGGCTTTTTATGCCCTGGGGCTCCAGGACTTCACGAAGCATATTCTGAGGCAGCTCCTGTACATTTGGGATATGCATGACCTCATTGTTAAGGTGTGCGGTCAGCCAGTCCGGGAAAAAGCTCATAGGGACATCCTGTAGGTTGTCAATTTCAGGTTCGATGCCCTCGGCGCACCACTCGTAGGTATTGCTGGTGGTTTGCTTTTTGAAGTCGTAGTCAAAAATATAGACCCGGTCTGCGTTGACAAAGCGCCCGATGGTGCCCAGCGCCTGATTGATGGTCACATCGGCGTCTTCCAGTGGCTGGCTGATGTGCTGTGTGGAAATTTTGCGCAGGGCTTCCTGCATTTGGAGTTGCGCCCGCAGAGCCGCTTCGGCTTCTTTACGATCCGTAATATCGCTTACAAAGACGTACCATTCCACACTGCCGTCCTCATTTTTATGCGGCTGAGCAGTTGTGCTGATCCACTTCATGCCGGAGGGGGTGATCAGTCGCCATTCAAGTTGAAAGAGGTTGAGGTCATCAGCTGAGCGTTGTATGGCTGTTTCCAGCATAACCGTGTCTTCAGGATGAACGGCTTTCCAAATGCCTTCGGTGTTTTTAATGATCTCAGTTTCTCCTGGAATGCCAAACCAGGCTTTTATCTCCGGGCTGAGAAAGGAAAACTCATCGCTGCCATCGGGGTAGAGCCGGTATTTGTAAGAGGCCCCCGGCAAATTGGGCAGTAAATAGCTGAGGAAATCGTGCGGCAACTGCTGGTCTTTCCCATCCGGAACAGCACCCAGATACCGGTGCCCGCCGAGCATTCGCGTGCCAAGCCCCTGTTGGTTTTTCAGCACGACACCAAAGCAGCGCATTTTGACCCAGTACCCTTTGTAGTGCCGGTAGCGGACATCTCTTGCAAATTTATAAACAGGATCTTTCAGCGCTTGTGCCGCATCTGCCAGTACAGTGGGAAGGTCATCGGGGTGGACAAGCTGCTGCCAGGAAGCGGGGGTATGTTCCATGGATTCCGGCGGGTACCCTAAGGTGCGCCAAAATTGGGCATTCATCCATTCTTCTTCCGGTCGCTCCAGGTCCCAGTACCAAATGCCATCTGCTGCCGCTTGCTCAATGAATTGGAATAGCTCGGGGTTATCTGAAAAGTAAGACAGTAGCTCTGTCTCTAAATAATAGCTTTCTCGAGGCATATTTGTAATGGTACAATCAAAGTAAGCAACCGTAAATATAATAAATCCCAGGGTGAAACCCCAATCTATAAAGTGATTTCAAGTCCGTTATTAAGCACGTACATGGTGTTTGGGACCGGTATCGGCGGGCGCTCGTCATACATCAGCTGGAAATAGGTCCGAAACGCTAGTTTTTCACTGATTTTGAAGGTTAAACTTGTTTCGGAGGAGATCCGGAAGTCGCCAAAGTCAGCCAGATTGGGCTGGAAATAGGTGACGTGATTGATGTTGAAGGTCTCTGTGATTTGAAAACCACCGGACAAGTAGGTGCTCAGGCGGTGGTCATACAGGAAGACATTCACGCTCCTCTCTTCCGGCACTTCAAAAACATCCGTGGAGGCTTCGTGCTCATACATGTACAGTAGCCCAAAGAACAACTGACTGCTATCCGTGCGCAGCAGTTTCACCCTGGGGCCGGTACCGGTCAGCACCCTTGCATCAATTTGCTGGATTTGGTCGTATTGAAACTGCGTGAAGGCCTCCCAGGTCAGCCAGTCATTGGCGAGGTAGTTGTACCGCAGGTGCCCGAAGGCATTGTTAGCAAAATTGCGGGGCACGCTGCCCGGGTCTTCCACGTTTCTGAACTGAGTAAGGTTGTAGGCACCGAGCACCATCCAACGGCTTTTACCTGTATCGTATTCCATCCTGAGGCGGCTGCCCAGGCTGAGGGTTTGCCCGGCTTTGTTGCGGGTGAGCCCGAAATCTAACCCCGCTTCTGCCAGCCAGCCGTCTTCATTGGTGGAACGGAGCTTTTCGGTATTGACCACCTGGGCAGAAAGGAAGACGGGCATAAACAGTAAAAGGAAAAGGCAGTTTCTCATCAGCAGCAGTTTTCGGGGTCCGGCTGCAAAAGTAAGGAATAGCGTTTACAGTCTGAAACTCCGGTATGGGCGGATACTGGTTATACCAATTCGGCTTGTACTTGTTCAGGTATGCCCTGATTTATCTCTGAAACTCGTTTTGGTGCCTTGCCCGGGATGGAAAAGCTGCTAAATAAGCCATTTCTTGCTGCAGGAGGGGCTAAGAGTGCCATGTATAGCTTGCCTATGGTTGTTTTAAGCTTTACTCATAAACGACCAAAAAGGCTCCTTTGCCATTGCGAATATCCACCGCTACATTCGTGTTCGGAAACGTACTATGCCCGTTGGCACCCAGGTAGCGGCCGATCTGGCCGTGGAACTCACACTCGACCCGCAGGCCGCGCAGGGTGCGTTCGGGGAATTCTTCGTATTCGTATTCGTAGTCTTCCACTTTTGTGATGGTCAGGCTACCCGTAGGATTAAAAAGATAAGCGCTCTGGGAGGCGAAGATGGTGACCGGGTAACCAATATCCAACCGCATCAGCGCGTTGACCTGATCCGGGCCGCCGCCAAAATCGATTGTGCGACCGGGGTAAAAATAGGCTTTTAGTGCTTCTCGGGTAGGAAGCTGTGCAGGCTGCAGCTCCGGCAGATGAAACTCGAAGCCAAATAGCGGATTCAATTCCGCGCTGTACCCCCGGTTGTAGATGCCTGTGCGCAGGTATAGCTTACCGTCCCTCCTGATAATATTTTGATCACATGCAAAGCGGAAAAGAAGGGTTTGTTCAGCTGGTGGATAGTATAGCTGCATTGTATCTCCGAT
This sequence comes from Phaeodactylibacter sp., assembly GCF_022763345.1. Classification (GTDB taxonomy): domain Bacteria; phylum Bacteroidota; class Bacteroidia; order Chitinophagales; family Saprospiraceae; genus Phaeodactylibacter. The sequence goes on along the minus strand of NZ_JALEGS010000053.1, from coordinate 21,559 downwards.
AGTATAGTTGACTGGCTGAAATGCTGTATGCATGGTATCTTTAGCTTCGAAGCGCATGTAAAAATCCTCACGATCGGTGGGTGGGGTATAGACTTCTAGTGTCTGTTTTTCACAGGCTAGTGCAACAAGAACGATAAGAGGCAGAAGGATGAGATTTTTCATAAAGAGTATTTTTTAAGTTGAACAGATTAAAAAATGCGGGCGCTTAGCCCCATTAAAAAGGAAGTGATCCAGTAGCCATTTTCGCCTTTAAATTCCGGCGACCACTGATTGAGCATACCCTGATAGAATCCGGCTTCAGCTGTAAGCCCTTTGATGAGCTGATACTGTACGCCAATTTGAAGGCCAGCATCCACAGGGCTTAATTGTTTTTCGAGCTTGTCCACTCTATCCGTGATACTGGCTCCGCTATTGACATGATTGCTGATAATATCCACGTTGTTGGAGGATGGAAAACCAGGTTCCAGAAAAGTAGCCCGGTTTTCAGCAAGCAACGCTGATTCTCCTTTAAATTGAATCCTTTTGGCCAGCCGGAACCCCAGGGAAAAGGACCAGGGAGAGGCAGCTGTATTTAAATGATAAGTGCCATCGAGTGTGAGAAAGGATAGCGCATCGAGCACAGCAGTTTCTACTGTACTGACCACCTGAGTAGGGCCTATGCGCTCTGAATCCTCTATAAAACCAGTACCCAGGCCTGCGTAGTACTGGTAGCCAATTGAAAGGGATAGGTTGCTGCGCTTGCTGATTTCCTTATTGACCCAGATGGCACCACCATTGCCGGTACCCGTATTAAAGGAAGATACAGGCATATTAAATTGCATGCGAATACCTCCGCTAAGCGATTTCTGGCTGTAGGAAAGAGAAGCCCAAAGCAACGTGGCAAGGGTAAATAAAATAGATTTTTTCATAGTTGTTACTGTTTAAAGGCGGCAGTGCACGCCAAGGGTGATGGTCTGGAATTGGTTGAAGTTTTGCCGGGTATTATAGGTGCCGTTTTCCAATACTAAAGCTTCCCTGACTGCGCTGTCTGGAATGCTTGCCTGCGGGGCACCCTGAAACTGCAGCGTACCCATGTTCAATGTTTGCATGGTTTCCAACCCAATAGCTATCGCGAGGCGCTCGGTAGCCCAATAAGTGTAACTTATGCGAAAAGCGTCTACTCTGGCTGTAGCCCAGCCGTAATGGAGTGCCAATGGCTCTTCTGCACCAATCGTTAATTGCTGTCTCAGCGTCTCCATCGTAACCCCAATTCTGTACTCTGCCCCCAGGTCTCCCTGTCCGATCCTTAATTGAAAGCGTGGCCCAATAGTCGTCATCAGATTGGTAAGTTGGGACTGCAGATAAATCGAGTAGTTGCCTTCAAGGATGAGGGTATTTCCCGAGATCAGTGCGCTGCTGGAACGGATGTTTTGATGGCCAACCTCAAGTTGTACACTAAGCCACCGAAAGATGCGGTGCTCCCCCCGAAGTGCAAAAGGGATACGCGATTTGTTGAGCTCATTGTACGTACAGGCCCGGCAGGATGTAGCAGTGTTGAATCCTGTTTCTATACCTATTGTAAATTTGCTGTTGCCCCTCAGTTCGGGCTGTGCGGAAAGGCACAGAGAATACAGGAGCAGCCAGGCTGCAAACATAGTTCGAAGTAAGAACTTCATACGATTAGTATTTTTTAATTACATCAGGAAATAGCGCCTTTCGGTTGCGCTTACGTTCAAAATCGACTTCCAAAGTCGTATCTGCCTGTTCATCCGGTAATGATAGTGGAACAGGCACCCGTGAGGGTATTGGAGCTACTGTTGGTGGAGTGACGCGCCGAATAGGTGGCATGGTCGCTTCCATAGGCAAATTAGACTGTACTGTGAAGGGTTTTGCCGGTAAGAGCAAAAACTCAGGAATCCGGGTTGGAGCTATCCTCTCTTTGGTTTCTTCCTCTTCAAAAACCGGCGATTCCAACAGCTCTTCTGTATCGGTGCTTACCGGCAAGCTCCCCTGCAATGAAGGCGGCGCCGGTCGGCTCACCATCCACCACATCCCCCCTGCCAGTATCAAGCCCGCCGGCAGCAGCCATTTCCAGGCGCTTGCCCACCAACTTCCAGCATTGCCACCTGCGGCGGGCGAAGTGCTGTCCAAGAGCTGCTCCATACCCGCCCAGGCTGCCGGGTCGTAGTCAAATTCGTGCGTCTCGACCACCCGGCGCACTTCTGCTTCCCAAGGTTGTTGTGCTTCGTCTTTCATGCCGACTGATCGTTGTTTAAATAATCTTGTTCCAGGGCAGCCTGCAGCAGTTGGCGGGCCTTGCGCAGGCGCCATTTGCTGGTATCGGTAGTGATGCCGATCATGGCTGCAATTTCTTTGTGTTGGTAGCCATCTATGACGTACAAGCTGAATACTACCCTCAGGTAATCAGGCAGTTGTTGTATGCAGCGGAAGATATCGGCTGCCTCAAGCTGTCCCTCAATACGGCTGTCAATGGCGGCCCGCTCTGGCACTTCCATACGGTAGCGTTCCCGGTAGCGTTGCTCCATGCGCAGGTGGTCCATCGTCACCCGGAAGGTGATGGTAGACATCCACCCCGGAAAGCTGCCGGAATCGGTATATTCTGGCAGGCTCCGGAAAATCTGAAGGAATGCCTGATTGAGCAAATCTTTAGCTTCTGTAGGGTTGCCTGTATAGCGCATGGGGATACCCAATAGCTTGCCGTAGTACTTTTGGTACAACGCTTGCTGCGCCCGCCGGTCGCTCTTCAGGCAGGCCCGCCGCAGCTCTTCGTCCGTACTTTTAGTACTAATTGGCATAGGTGGCTGTTTTACCTATACTATCGGTTGGCAATGGGAAAGGGTGAGTGGGGAAGTGGAATTTTTTTACTTTTCCTGAAAAGTAAGGGTAAAAGTGGTGCCCTGTTTGAGCTTGCTGCGCACTTCCACTTTGATATGGTTCAGGTCTGCAAACCGCTTGACGACATACAGCCCCAGCCCGGTACCTACTATATTTTTGACGTTGTCTCCCCGGTAAAACTGCTGAAACAGGCCCTCAATATTATTTTCAGGGATGCCCATGCCAAAATCGGTTACAGCGGCTTGTACTTCACCTGATGGTGCTTCCCATATTGTAATTACAGGGTCTGCTTTACCGGGAGAGTATTTAACAGCATTTTCTAAAAGGTTTTTGAGGATATGTTCCAGTTGGGTACGGTCGGCTTTTACAGTTACGTGCTCCAGCGCAGTGTCCAGCTGTATGGAGCGGTCACCGAGTCCGGGCAAAAGCTGCTGAATCAGGTTTTCCACCCATTCGATGAGGTCAACGACTTCGGGATTGGCTGTTTCACCTTTAGTATCCATTTTGCTGACCAGGAGAACGTCGTCAACCAGCTTGATCATCCGGTCTGATTCGGTGGCCATCCTGTTCAGTATCCGTTTGACCAGTGGGTCTTCTGCCTGTTCCATGCCCTGAAGCATTTCCAGGTTGGCTGCGAATACGGCCATAGGTGTGCGGAACTGATGGCTGGCCATAGAGACAAACTCTGATTTTAACTGGTTCAGGGCCTCCCGCTCTTGCTGAGCGGTGCGCTGCTCGTGGATATCTTTACAGTAATTAATGACCTTTTCCGGTTTGCCATGTTCGTCATAAAAAAAGCGAAGGTATACATCAAACCAGCGCATTTCTCCGGATTTCAACCTGAAACGCCCGGTGTATTCGGCGGTATCGACGCGGTCTTTGATCCATTGTTGAATGAGGATTGCGGTTTCCTGCTCCTGCTGAGGGGGTATGAATGCAGAATAGGATTGGCCGAGGACCTCCCTGGGCTTATACCCAAACCGGTATTCAATATTGTTGGAAACCCAGGAAATGCGGAAGTACTCATCATAAATGACTACGATGTCCGCAGAGTACTCTATCAGGTTAGCATATTCTTCCTTTTGAGCAGCAAGCGCCTCATTGGCTATTTTGGCTTCGTGTACGTCTTTACAGTAGTTAAAGACTCGCTCAAACTGCCGAGTTTCGTCATAGAAGAAGTGCAGAAAGACCTCATACCATCGGTATGCGCCATTTTTGTTAAGCAGCCGGACGGTACAAGTGCCTTCTTCCACTTTATTATTGGCAAATAGTGTTACCTCTGCCAGCACCCGGTCCCGGTCATCGGGGTGCAGATAGCTAAGGAAGAAACGGTTTTCCTGAACGGCTGCCGGGGTATACCCCAGTTGGCGCTCCACATTATCCGAAATCCATTCGATTTGCCCCTGAGCATTTGTGATGACCACAATATCAGAAGCATATTCTATGAGCTTTTGGTACTCGATTTGTTTCTCCTCCAGTGCTTTCTGCGTCTTTACCTGCTCTGTAATGTCAACATGTGTGCCAATAGCCCGCAGTGGCTTGCCATCTTCTCCCCAGCTGATTACCCTGCCACTGCATAAAATATAAATAAAATGGCCTTTCCGGTGCTGATAGCGGGCCTGTACACTAAACGGGTAAGCTCCTTTACTCTCAATGTGCTTATCAAACTCAGCAAACATCACCTTAGCATCTTCCGGATCAATTAGTTTTTGCCAGGAACTGGGATGGTTTTCCATTTCATGGTCCTCATACCCAAACATAGCTTTGAAGCGGGGGCTGAGGTATTCGTAGTTGGTGATCATATTCCAGTCCCAAAAGCCAGCCAGGGAAACTTCCAGCAGTTCCTCGTACAGCTCACTGGGCATGTGATAATGGTCTTCAGGAAGTTTGTCCATTTTTCGTGTGTTTGAAGGTCAAAGAGAAGGTGGTGCCTATGTCCTCTTTGCTGTCTACCCCGATTTCTATAGCATTTGCCTCTGCAAACCGTTTCACTATGTACAGCCCCAGGCCGGTCCCTGCAATCTTCTTTACATTGGAAGCCCGGTGAAACTGCTGGAACAGCTTTTGCAGGTCTGCCTCAGGAATGCCCACACCATGGTCTTTTAGGTCTACCTGAATCTTGCCTGCTGCCGTTTGCCGGACGTACACCTCTGGTGGGTCGCGCTTTTCGGAGTACTTGACCGCATTGGAAAGCAGGTTGTGCAGGATATGGTTCAGCTGTTCCTCATCAGCTTCTATGGTACCGTGTTTTAATTCGGTGTGCAGGGCAATCGGCGCTTCATCAAAGTAGAAAGCTTCATCAGCCAGGATATCACGCAGGAAGCTGACTATTTCAATAGGCGTTTTATTGACTTTCAGCTCCTCTTCAGTATTGAGCTTGCTCACTGCAAGCACATCATCCACCAGACGCACCATGCGCGTAGATTCTCTTTCCATGCGTGCCAGAATGCGCTTCATCAGTGGGGATTGTGCTTCTTCTGTCCCTGAAAGCATCTCCAGGTTGGCTGAGAATACAGCCATTGGGGTACGGAGCTGATGGCTGGCCATGGAAACAAATTCCTGCTTCAGGCGGTCCATTTCCGCTCTTTTCTCCTGTAGTTCTTTTTGTGCAGTGATGTCTCTGCTGTAGGTAATGCCAATAGGCTGACGATCATCGTCGGTAGTGCGGATAATATGGTTTTGCAACCATTGGTAACTTTTATCCTTATGCAGGAAACGGGCGGTGTAGGAAAATTCCGGCTCCTCTTCCTGCAGGGCGCTCATGATCAGGTCTGTGGCCAGTTTGAGGTCTTCGGGATGTATAAAATCCAGTAGTTTGGAGCCCTGTAGTTCCGATTTGGTATACCCCAATATTGCTTTGGTATTGTTAGAAGCCCACTTTACGGTCAGGTCCCCGTTGCTGATGGTAATGAGGTCGCTGGAATGTTTGACGAGTTGCTGGTACTGCCGTTTCTGCCGTTCCGCTTTTTGTTCTACTTTGACCAGTTTGGTCTTGTCAGAAAAGATGCCAAGCCTGGCTCGTACACCGTTGTAATCAATGAACGTTTCAGAAGGCTGGGTTTCAATAACCCCTCCTTCTTTAGTTCTGAGCGGGAGGACCTGCAATGCATTTGGCTTTATTCTTTTCCTGTATGCATTATTGACTTGCTCCCTTGCTGCTTCGGGATGGATAATGGTGTGGTGCTGCCCAATCAGCTCTTCCGGCTCATAGCCCAGTTTGGGCTTTACGGCTTGATTGCAGTTGAGGATGATGCCGGTTGCTGAATCGGCTATGAAGACCATCTCGGGCAAAGTATCAAATAGCACTTTAAACTGCTTTGAGCGGTGCTCGGCTTCTTCGGTGACCTGCCTGAGGGCGTTGCGCAGGGATACGGCTTCTTCCACGCTTTGATAGGTGCCAATGTATTTATGCCCATGAGGTTGAATGGTGAACAAAATAGGCGTTAGCCGGCCAGATTTGTGCCTGTACTTAACTTCTACTTTAGTATTAGGAGTGGTAGGGGACAGTACCATAGCTTCAATGATGACCCGCATGAGGTGGTAGTCATCAGGTGCAATGAGTTCGAGAGGGGTGGAGAGCTCACCAGGTTTATACCCCAGCATATGGTAAATGGCGTTTGAAAAATAGACTTGCCGGTTTTGCAGGTCAAATCGCCAGAAACCTATATTTTGAGATTGCTCAAGAAGCTCAAAGTCAGCAGGTACAAGTGGTGAGGCAGAGTGGATTTCACGCTGTGGGCGGTCCGTTTTTTGTGTGGAAAAGAGGATACCCAACCAATTTGGGCTGCCCTGATAAAACAGTTGCCGGATACCAAGAGTGATCTTGTCCAAAGGGGGCTCCAAAGGAATTTTCTGGTCGAATGTAGCAGCCAGCAACCGGTATCTGTCGCTGAGCAGGGATTGAAAATTGCTGCGTTGAGGCTTGGGCAGGAACCGGATCAGCTTGTGGAGTGAGAAATCTTCACCCAGCTCGGGATAGCTGGCTTTCAGGCTTGGGCTGACCCATACTTCACCACAAGACAGCAACAGGAATCCGGGGAGGTGAAGCAGATAGGGGTGCTCGCTGAGGAGGGCCTGCTCTTGTGTGGGTGTTAGAAAGGTGATTTTATGAGTTTCGGGCATGCTTTTGATTTAAAGGGTTGGGATATCTAAATGAAACGTAGTGCCTTGTTTGATTTGGCTCTGCAGAGATATTTTGATGTTATTTTGGTCGGCAAACCGCTTAACGATGTACAACCCCAGCCCTGTACCAGGGAGCGTGCTCACATTTTTGGCTCTGACAAATTGCTGGAATAGCCGGGGCTGGTCTTCATCCGGAATACCTATGCCATAGTCTTTAATGGTCAGTACAACATGGTCAGTGGCACTGCAAAGCGATACAACCGGCTTTGGCCGATCGGGGGGGTATATTTGATGGCATTGTTAAGGAGATTTATGAGGATATGCTCAAACTGATCTTTGTCAACACTGACCCATATGGGGTCGCCTGGCAGGTCTGTTTGTACGTTGGCGACACTACAAACTCCGTCCCTACAAAACGTACGTATAAGTTCAACAAGGTTGTACGTTTTGTGCTTCGCCGCTTCCAGTTTTCCACTTTCCAGACGGCTGAGCAGCAGCACCTCATCCAACAGGTGCACCATTCGGTCAGACTCGGTGTTCATACGTTTCAGGATGCGCCGGACTGCGGTTTGCTCATCGGGTATCAGCGCTTCCAACAGTTCAAGGTTGGAAGCAAAAACGACCATTGGTGTACGTAGCTGATGGCTGGTCATGGACACAAACTCATTTTTAAGCCTCGTCATTTCCTGTTGCTTCTGCTGAATCTCTTTTTCTCTGCTGATATCCTGCCGGTAGGAATAAATTTTTGGCACACCACTTTCATTGGTGAGGAATACATACCGGCCTTTCATCCAAACGTAGTTGCCGGAAGAGGTACGAACCCTTGTTTCATAAGCTATTACATTGTCGCCCCGCTCAAATGCGGCTTTAAAAATGGCGGTCAACCGTACCTGTTCTTCCGGGGGGATGAAGGTGTTTAGCTTTTTTCCAATGAGCTCCTCCACGGGGAAGCCTAATAAATCGGCGAAATTTTGAGAAATCCACTCCACTACAAAGTCATGGTCCATTATGGCAATGTACTCGTTTGAGTTTTGGATCAGTTGCCGGTATAGCGCTTCGTTATTTTTAAGTCGTTCTTTAGCCGCTTCTACTTCTGTCAGGTCTGTGAAGGTGCCTATTAGTACCGGTTGGCCATTGAGTTCGGCTTCTGTATGTGAGAGGCGGGTAGGCAATTGGCTGCCATCTTTTTTCATTAAATGGACAACGACATCGGCAGGGGGAACTACCCCATCATCGAAAGCTTTGTCTGCCGCGGCGCGGTACTCAGGAAGGTAGGCAAACGTGTGCTGCTGTCCGATTACTTCCGCTTTGGTATAACCCAGCTTATAGAACACTGCTGCATTGCAGTCGGTAATTTTGCCTGTTTGCCGGTTGGCAACAAGGGTAATCTCAGGAAGGCCGTTCAGAAGGCGTTTCAGGTATTCGCTTTGAGCTTTCTGAGCCCAAAGAGCAGCTTCCAGTTGTTTCCGTAGTTGTTCCTGTTCTGTAACATCAACCCAAATACCGAATAGTTCAATGGATTTGCCTTCTGAAGCTTCAACTTTTTGGCCCATCACCATAAGATGAATGATGTGGCCATCTCTGTGCCGATGCCGGAGTATGGCTTTTGAAGCTGTATTTGGTGGAGCATTCAGGCACTGATCAAAGAAATGGCTAACTTTTTCAATGTCTTCTGGCAAAATGGTTTTTTGCCATGAGATAGTACTCTTGGCATCTTTATAGCCCCGGACTTTATTAATACCATCGGTTGAGAATGAGGTGCTGTCTGTCAAGTTAGAATACCAAACGCCAGATAATGCATTATCAATCAAACCGGCAAGGTCGAATTTCTGAAGAAACTGATTAGGCTTTACAGACGTTGCATTTATGTTGTCTGGCTGATGGCAGGTTTTGCAACACACTACAGTGTACGCCTCCTCTGCCACAGGCGTGGGGAGGAGTTTAAGTTCGCTCAGCAGTAAATCGGTACCGGCAAGCTCAGGGAGATTCTTTGGAATGGGAAAACTGCACGCTTCTTTGATTTCCTTTTCCAAATGCTGTTGCAACCACTGCTGTACGCTATCATCAAAAAGTTTCAGCCAGGCGGACAAATCAGCTACAGTATTTTTGGCCTGCAATAATTCCACTTCGGTCAGCGGAAGAAGTAAAGATCTGCTTTAACTTTTGGCCATCAATGGGTTTTTGCAAAAACTGATAGATGTTATTGTAGTGCATGGCTTTCTCAATATCCGTAGCATGCATACTGCTGGTGAGTATAAAAACGGGCAGCCGGATTTCTTTTTCAAGCAGCTGGTCCACCAGGTCAAAACCGTTCATCGGACTCATTTGCAGGTCGGTAATCAGCAGGTCGGGCGGGGTTTCGCGGGAAACGATCTGCTCCAGTGCTTCTTCGGGTGAAGTGTAGCAGGTGAGCGTGGCTTCCGGCAGGTGCTTTCTAAACAGGAATTTCAAAAAGGTCAGTTGCATCGAATCATCATCCACAGCAATGATATCCGATTGCTGAGAAGGGAGCCGGAAATCCCTGAACCGGAAACTGCCACTTGCCCGGTAACCATTCACCTGAGCGGCCACGGCCTTGAGCATTTCGTCCAGGGTCTCCAGTTGAGCCCGCATGTATCGGAGTTCTTTGTCCCCCACCGGGTGTCCCTGTTCTTCGGCCATATTGAGGAGGGCAAAGATGTTCGTCAGTGGAGCCCGCACCCAGTGGCTGTTAATGACAGCGATGCTTTCCAGCAGCTCGTCCTGTACATCTACGGTGTCCTTAATACGCTGCTGAGAAGTCCTAAGCTTTTTATACCGTTCCAGCTGAGTGGCAATTGCCGCGTACAGGTGTTTGGTCTTGAAGGGCTTGCGGATGTAGTCATCGGCGCCTTTCTGAATACCCAGCCGGACGTCTTCCTCCTCCACCTTTGCTGTGAGCAAAATCACCGGTGTAAGTTCAAACTTAGCCCGGCTGCGGATACTGTCCAGCATGTCGAGCCCGCTACGGCCCGGCAGCATGATATCACTGAGCACCAGGTCAATGTCATCGTTATTCATCAGATACAGGTAGGCATCTTCGGAGTTGTCAAAACTGACATACTCGTAGCCCCGGGCGAGCATTAAATCTTCGAGGGTTTCCCGTATAGAGGTTTCATCCTCTACAATCAGGATTTTGTCTTTTCCTTCCATAGAAATTGTGCATATTAATTAGGAACAATACAAGTAGAGCACACACAGCGGATTGTGGCACCTTACTGTAAATACAGCTCATTGGATAATCGGGGAGGAGTTAGGTTAGGCTGTTCGGGAGTCGAGATATCAAAGATACAAAAGCAGAAAGAAATGGCAAAATAGGTTTAACAATGTATCAGTATGCCTATTCGATAGGCACCCCATTCTCATCCGTCGTCAGTACCTCGCTCATATAATCGAAGAACGGGCGCATCGCCTGAAAAACCCGGCTCAGCTGTTGCGCAAAGTCCGGGGCGAGCACTTCCTCATCGGTGAAGGGGTGGGTCAGTAAAAACTGTTTGTAGCGCAGCAGGTCGATGGCCGGGTGGTCCTTGGTGAAGCCGCGGGGCGCGGTCTTCACCTGATCGCCTTCCAGCCCGTCAAAGTATTGTTGGAGCTCCGGGTGCTGAAGGACTTCGCGCATTTCTTCGGGGTGGTTGGCAATTTCTGTCCGGATCCGCTTCAGATCATCCGTATTGGGGTCCCAAAACCCACCACCGGCAAAGGAACTGCCGGGTGAAAGGTGAAAGTAGTAACCGCCGCGCCGCCACTTGGTCGCCCGTATCATGCTTCCGCTGAAGTGGGGCTTGTAGGGCGATTTGTCTTTGGAAAAGCGCACATCGCGGTAAATACGGAAGAGCTTGAGGTTTTCAATTTCGTCGTGGTGGGACACTTCATCCAGCAGTACATTGGCGAAAGCCTTGAACGCTTTGTGAGCTGCCTGGTAGCGGGGCTTATGTTCAGTAAACCAGTCGCGGTTGTTGTTGGCTTTCAGGTCGCGGAGGAAGTCAAAAGTAGGCGGGGTGATCATGGCGGTACTCATTTTATTCCAAAGATAAAGGTTCTTTTTTGATCATACGGATGGTTTCGATTTTAGTGTCGCTGACCAGCTCCAGCACAAATTTATACCCGCCAAAAACCAGCTCGTCGTTTTGCTCGGGGATGGTGCCGGTCTGGGTGACGATGTAGCCGGACAGGGTGTGGTATTCGCCTTCCGGTAAATCCAGATCGTACTTTTCATTGAGGTAGTCGACCTCCAGGCGGCCGGAGAAGATGTACTCCTGCCCTTCCTCGATGACGCGCTCTACATGCTCTTCCTGATCGTGCTCATCTTCAATCTCCCCAAAGAGCTCTTCCAGGATGTCTTCCATGGTGATGAGCCCGGAAATACCCCCGAATTCGTCTACTACCATCGCTATGTTGATGCGGTCGCGGATAAAGCGGCTCAGCAGGTCCGCCACAGGCATGGCTTCGGGTACATAGGGCAAGTCCATAATCTCCCGGCTGATAGTTTTGGGCCGTTTGAGCAGTTGCTGATGGTGGACATACCCCAGCACGTTGTCGATATCCTGATTGGTAATGATGATGCGCGAGAGCTTGGTTTCCCGAAAGAGCTGTTCCAGGTCCTCTACCGTAGCCGTTACGTCAATGTTTTCAATCTCGGGCCTTGGGATCATGCACTCCCGCACCCGTACGCCCCTCAGGTTAAGGGCTTTGCCAAAGAGTTCCCGGTCGATATCCTCTTCCTCATCTCCCTGAGTGCCTTGGATAAAGTGCTCCAGGTCCAGGCGGGTGAAGGCGTTATCGACCTGTTCCACCGGCGTGCGCAGCAGGCGCAGCAGCTGATTAGACAGCTTGGTCATGAGCCAGGAGGGCGCCAGCAGGATCCATTTGAGCAGTTGCAGGGGCACCGCCAGAAAGTAAAGCACCTGATCGGCAAAAAGGCGGAAGAGGGTTTTGGGCAGGAACTCCCCAAAAATGAGCACGACGATGGTGATGACGAGGGTTTCCAGCAGGAGCAGGGCCAGTGGCTGTTCCGACAGAAAGGGCATCCACTCCAAAAAGTAGGGCTCTATGAGCTTGGTCATGAGCGTGGTGAAAAGCACGAGGGCGATGTTGTTGCCTACGAGCATAGTGCCGAGAAAACTGGCCGGGTCATTGTAAAAACCAGAGATAATGCTGCCCCGGCGGGCACTTTTCTTTTTCTTGATCTCTACCCTTAGCTTGTTGGCTGAGACAAAGGCGATTTCCGTACCGGAGAACAGCGCGGAGAGCACCAGAGATAATATGATTAGGCCAATCAGCATTATGGGTTATCTTGTTTATCGGGATTGTCTACTTTTATGCGGCCCTCGATGGCGTTAATGCGGGAGTAGGAAAAGTCCTGGTCGGCCTCAAAACCATGGCCATAGATGACCTCATCAGGCCGGGTGATGACCACGAACTTGTTGGAGTAGATTTTTTCCCGGCGTTCGTCCCAGAAGAGTTCTTCGGTTTCCAGGGTATCCCCTTCCACACTCTTCCAGACCACGCTGTCGCGCACCACTACTTCTTTCTTATTCTGTCGGCGCAGCCCGTACAGTGCCGTTAGCTGGCTGGTGACCTCACCGTCCGGCCCGAAAAACTCCACATTGACCCCATCCGGGAATTCCTGCTCCGGCTCTGACCGGTCGAGGTGGTAGAGCATGGTAGGCCCGGTGACCCGCACCCTTACCTGTGCCGAATCGCTGTACAGAATTTCCACTTCCTTTGCTGTTTCCACATCCACGCGCAGCTGCTCGTTAAGCGCTTCAATTTCCGAAAGGTCGTTCTTACAACTCGCTGCAAGCAACAAAAACATACTTACCCAAAAGGCTCTAATCATAAGTGCGATTTGATATCATAATACAAATATAGGAGCTTCTGCTTCATGATACAGATTTAGAGCCCGCTAGTTGCTTAATACAAGGTTAATATCGACATGGCGCGTATGACAAATGTCACCTGCTGTCCGGCCGTTTCCCCCGATCTTTGCAGGCTGAAAATGCTACTGAAAATGCAAAGATTGGAATTGCTGGCCCCGGCTGGGGCTTTTGACAGCTTGACTGCTGCGATAGACGCCGGCGCAGATGCGGTTTACTTTGGGGTGGAGCAGCTGAACATGCGTGCCCGCTCTGCCAACAACTTTACGCTGGACGACCTTCCGGAGGTGAGCCGCCTTTGCCAGGCTGCCGGAGTACGTTCCTACATCACGCTCAATACGGTGCTCTACGATCACGATCTGCCAATGATGCGCCGTATCGTAGCTGCCGCAGCCGAGCATCAGATTGACGCTGTCATCGCTATGGAACCCGGCGTAATGCAGTATGCCCGCGAGCAGGGCGTGGATGTTCATCTGTCCACTCAGGCGAATATCACCAATGTGGAAGCGGTGAAGTTCTACGCGCATTTTGCAGAGGTCATGGTGCTCTCCCGGGAACTTACCCTTTCTCAGGTAGCCTACATCTGCCGGGCTGTTGAGCAGCAAAATATCTGTGGCCCTTCCGGGAAACCGGTACAAATCGAAGCCTTTGTGCATGGTGCGCTCTGCATGGCCGTTTCCGGCAAATGCTACCTCAGCCTTCACACCCACAACTCTTCCGCCAACCGGGGTGCCTGCAAGCAAAACTGCCGCCGTACGTATACTGTAAAGGACGAAGAGGGGCACGAGCTGCTGATCGACAACGAATACATCATGTCGCCCAAAGACCTGAATACCATCGGCTTCCTCGACAAGTTGGTAGTGGCTGGAGTGGGCGTTTTCAAAATAGAAGGCCGCAGCAAAGGCCCGGAATACGTATACGAAGTGACTCGCTGCTACCGCGAGGCCCTGGATGCGATACAGGACGGCACCTTCAGCAGTACCAGGGTGGATGCATGGATGGAACGCCTGGAACAGGTCTACAACCGGGGCTTCTGGGGCGGCTACTACCTGGGGCAGAAAATGGGCGAATGGACGGATGCACCAGGCTCCGTGGCTAAAGAGCGGAAAGTCTTCCTGGGCACGGGCATCAAATACTTTAGCGGCATCGGCATAGGCGAGTTCAAATTGCAGTCGGGCGGCCTGCGCCTGGGCGATGAGGTCATCATCACCGGTCCTACGACCGGCTACCTGCGCACCAAAGTTACTTCCCTGCACCTGGAGGAACAACCGGTGGAAGCGATCAACAGACGGGGCGTACATTTCTCCATGCCGGTGGGTGAGAAAATCCGCCCATCCGATAAATTGTACAAAGTTGAGCCAAATACAAATTAGTTTTCTGCGGCACAAATGTATTGGCTGCAATGCCTGCGTGGAAGCCGCGCCCGAGCACTGGGTCATCTCCAAGACAGATGGCAAAAGCTACCTGCGAAAGAGCCGGCAGCGGGGGCAGTACTACCTCAAGGAAGTCAATTGGCTGGAGTACGATGCCAATGCCCGCGCTGCCGACAACTGCCCGGTGAAGATTATTCGGCTTAAAGAAGTATAGGCTACAGTCTCGGGTCTACTGGCTCGCTTTCCAGGGCGAGTACACCCAGTGCACACTCGTGTATCCGGTTGAATGGCTCATGGTGCACAAAGCGTTCCAGCCCTTCGATACCCAAGGCTAGTTCCCGCAGCGCCATTGACCGTTTGTGGGCCAGGCCTCGCTTCCGAAGTTCTGCAAGTTTTTCCGGGTCAGTGTATGCTGGGCCATAGATGATGCGAAGGTACTCTCGCCCCCGGCACTTTACCGCCGGCTGCAGCAGGCCGTTTTTGCCGTAAGCAAGAAAATCCAGTGGCTTGATCACCATGCCCTCTCCTCCTTTTTCTGTCAGGTCCAGCCACCACTCTGTGGCAGCTTTGCGTTCAGTGGTCTCCTCTAAGTTGACGATCCGGTAAGCGGTAGGATGCAAAACCGAATCTGAATCGGCAAGGCGGCCCAGGGTCTCCATGTGCCAGCTGTGGGGCTGGTCGGTATAGACATGTTCTGCTCCTGCCATGATGTGGAAAGGTGCCAGGCGATAGTCCTCTAGCGAGTCTACCGTCCAGCAGTAGGAGCGGTACGCTATGCGAAATTTTTCAACCTGCGCTGCCTTCTCTGCTACGGCTGCTTCGAGCTTTTCTACTGGCAACCCACGCTCAACGGCTTGACGGAGGAATGGTTTCAGGCTTAACAGCGCCTGGGTTCCAGCAGCGCCGACTGCGGCGTATTGCTCTTTCAGCAGTTGCTGCGCCTTGGCAGACCAGGGCATCAATTCGCAATCCAAAACCAGCCAATCCGTATTCAGTTCCTGCCAAAGACCAGCCTTTTCCAAGGCAGCATTCAGCCGCTCCAGCAGGGCCTGTTCCGTGGCCTTCTCCTTGAAGAATGCCCGGCCGGTGCGCGTGTAGATACAGCCTGTGCCTTCTCCTTTTATCCCGAAGCGTCGGGCAATCACTCCTTCATCCTTACCAATCACCACAATGGCCCTTGACCCCATGTGTTTTTCTTGGCAGATCACCCGGCCAACTCCGTTTTTACGATAGTAATCCATTGCCTCATCAGGGTGTTCCAGAAAGCCTTCTCTATGGCTTGTTTCTGAAGGTGACATGGTGGGCGGCAAATAGACCAGCCAGCGGGGATTGACGGCAAATCGGCTCATAGTTTCCAGTGCGGCCAGCCCATTTTCTTCCCTGATGGTGATATGGTCGCGGAGCTTAGTGTGCAGGCTGCGGCGCCCCATGAAGTCCTGCAAGCTGGGCAGTGGCGCTTCCTCTGCTTCTGAGAGTTCATGCATCGGCCGAGCAGGCTTGGCATATTGCTCACGGGCGGGTACGCTGCAAACCTTGCGTTCGGGGTAGCGCAATGCGGTCAGTTCGTGCCCAAACACGCAGCCTGTATCAATATTTATGGTATTATTCAGCCACACTGCCCGCGGCACAGGCGTATGGCCGAATACGACCACCGCTTCACCACGGTATTCCCTTGCCCATTCATAG
This sequence comes from Phaeodactylibacter sp., assembly GCF_022763345.1. Classification (GTDB taxonomy): domain Bacteria; phylum Bacteroidota; class Bacteroidia; order Chitinophagales; family Saprospiraceae; genus Phaeodactylibacter. The sequence goes on along the minus strand of NZ_JALEGS010000053.1, from coordinate 5,649 downwards.
CGTACCGGCAACCCAAATTCATCGGTTTCTCCAGTAGTTTCGCCATATAGGCAGAAGGCACGGACTGTTTTGGAGGTTCGGCCGTGCATCTCCTCCCGAAGGCCGGCATGCGCCACGACCAGTTTCCCATCATCAAGGACGTAGTGGCTAATTAGTCCCCGCAGAAACGTTCGGGCAGCAGCAATAAAGGCTGGTGGCTCGGAGGCCAATTGATCCATCGTTTCCGCCAGGCCATGCTTTAGTTGTACCTGCCGGCCATCCAGTTTTCGCTGCAGTTTGTCATCGTGGTTGCCGGCTACGCAGAGTGCCGCTCCGCTTTCGTGCATAGACATAACCAGGCGCAGTACTTCATTGGAAGCTGGGCCACGGTCTACCAGGTCGCCGACAAAGACTGCAGTTCTGCCTTCCGGTGCTTTAACCGTATACCCATAGTGACCTCTATTGCGGTCGCGATGCTGGGTAATCCGGTAGCCTAGCTTGGTCAGCAACTCCCGGAGTTCGGTGTAGCAACCGTGCACATCTCCGATGAGGTCAAAGGGGCCGTGGAGGTGTTTCTTATTGTTCCAGACCGGCTTGCGCAGCACCTGGGCGGCATCGATGGTGCTGGTTTCTTTCAGTTCGTACCATTTACGGATGCCTTCTTTCTTCAGCTTGCGCATGCTCCGCTTCAAATCCCGATGATGGTTTCGGATGACCCGGGCGGGCAATTGGCGACCGGCAGCATTGCGCTCAAGCAGTACGGCTTCTGGTACGTTGAGGGCTATAGCTATTGCAAACACATGGTAGCGCTGGGCAATAGCCACAAGCTTGCTCCGGCCTTCCGGCTGTAGGTTAGTTGCGTCTACCACCGTCAGCAAGCCGCGCTTCAGGCGTTTTTCTACTATAAAGTGCACCAGGTCAAAGGCATCCGAATTCGCATTTTTTGCGGTTTCGTCATCAGCTACCATAGCCCGGCAAGCGTCTGAGCTGACTACTTCCGTGGGCTGAAAGTGCCTTTTGGCAAAAGTAGATTTGCCGGCACTGCTGCTGCCCAAAAGGATGACAAGGCACAGCTCTGGTATTTCAATAGTCATGATTTCAGGAATTTAGGCCGAGCAGCATTTGAACTGCCCGCCGGATGTTAGGATTTTTTAAATACAGCCAGTTGAGATGGGGCACCGAGCGTCTTGTGCTCCGGGCCGATGCCTTGCAGCTCACAGGCATAGCCATAAGCATCAGACATGCGCCTGGCCCATGCTTTGAATTCCTCCCGGGTCCACTCGAATCGGTGATCAGGATGCCGCAACTGCCCTTCCGGCATATTCTCAAAGAGCTTATTGTATTCCCGGTTGGGAGTCGTGATGAGCACCACTTCCGGCCTGGCGTACTCGAATACAGCACGTTCAAATGCAGTGAGCCGGGGCGGGTCAAAATGCTCAATAACTTCTACTGCTACCGCAGCATCGTACCCTTCCAGCCGTCGGTCACGGTAGGTAAGAGAGCCGTGCAACAGTTGAAGTCGCTCTCGCTTCTTTGGTCCCATCGTTTCCCAATTGAGCCGCTTTTTGGCCACCTCAAGCGCCCGCAGGCTTACATCCATGCCGGTGATGCGCTCCGGAAAGCGTTCCATCAGCAGGCGGCGTAGCAATTTACCAGAGCTACACCCCAAGTCAAGTACGCTGCGCACATCCAGTTGCCTGAGGGTTTCCACTACCCGCTCGTGGCGTTGTTCATGCAGCTTGAGCGGAGCTTCCAGCTCAGTTTCCTTCTCTTTCTGATCCTCCGGAGTATCCGTTGGTTCTTCCACCGGACGGAGTTTTTCCATGGCCTGACGGGCCAGGGCACGCTGCTTTTTCAGGTAGCGCCGGGAAATAGCAGTAGCTTCCGGGTGCGACTCCAGCCAACCTTCGCCTTTGTCCAGCAGCTTTTCGACTTCCTGTTCGCCTACGTAGTAATGCTTGTTGTTGTCAAGCGCAGGAATAAGCACGTAGAGGTGCTGCAAAAGCTCCTGCAGCCGGATGGAGTGAGATAGCCTAACCTGGAAGTAGGGGCTTTCTCCCCATTCGGGGAATTGTGGGTCCAGCGGAGTGCCAATGGCTTTGACCTTGTAGCCCAGCGGTTCAAAATACCGGCGTATCTGTGCCTCGCCTCCGGAAGCGCGTACGGCCGAGAGGCTGGCTTCCAGAGGTAGCGGCTGTCCTGGGAGCTCCGGGTGAGCACTGCAATTGCCATTGAGCGCACTGCCGTATACTTTGGACAGGGCCACAGATAAAAAAGAAGAGGCGGTGTAGGGGCGGTCGTTGACGTAGTGCGACAACTGGAAAGAGGCGGCATAACTTTTGCCCCGGGAGCGGGTTAGCGCCACCGGATTGATGTCCAACCAAAGGGCGGCTGTGCAACGTTCTGCTGTGGCTTCCGGAAAAAACACCTGCGCTTTGCCGAAAGGCAGCTCTTTAGCCTGCACCCGGTCGGGGTGTTTGCCGAGCAGAAAGCCCAGTTGACGGGCATCGGGCTGGTGATTGGTTATGCTGAGTATCATAAGCTTGATTTCTTTTTACAAAGGAAAACCCAAAGTGCGCAGCTTATTTGCGCAGTCGAAAGAAAGCTGTACTTTTCTGAAGATTTTTCAACAATAACTGCTGCTATGCCTGCAAACCGCCACGCCCTTATCCGGTATAAGACCATTGATGCTTGTCTTCGGAACCGTCATCGCCGTTGGACGCTAGATGACCTTATTGAAGCTTGTTCCGATGCGCTGTACGAGTATGAAGGCGTAGACCGCATACTCAGTCGGCGCACTATTCAGGGGGACATTCAGATGATGCGGAGCGACAAGCTAGGCTATAACGCCCCCATTGTGGTGAAAGAGCGCAAGTACTATACCTATGCGGACCCGGATTATTCGATCATGCAGCTGCCCATCTCTCAGCAAGGCTTACAGCAGTTGCAGGAGGCAGTGCAGGTACTGAAACAGTTTCAGGGCTTTGATCAGTTCCAGCAGCTGAGCGGGTTAGTGCAAAAACTGGAGGGGCAAGTATATGCACAGCAGAGGCAGTCGCTTCCGGTGGTAGATTTTGAGCGCAATGATGATTTGAAAGGGCTGGAATTTCTGGATCCGCTCTATCGGGCTATCACCCAAAAGCAGGTGGTAGAGTTAACGTATCAGTCTTTCAAAGCGCGGCAGCCCGGCAGTTTTCTCTTCCATGCCTGCCTGCTAAAGGAGTACAACAACCGCTGGTTTGTTTTGGGGCGCCGCCACACGAGCAGTACGATTTACACCCTGGCTCTTGACCGGATACAGCAGCTGCTGCCCCGGCCGGAAGAGCGGTATGTTCCCCCCGACTTTGATGCGTCGAGCTACTTCCAGGATGTGATTGGCGTGACCGTTCAAAGTAAAACACGCCCTCGCCGGGTACGCATCCGGGTCAATCGCAAAAATGCACCCTACTTGCTGACTAAGCCTCTGCATCACTCGCAGCAGGTACTGGAGCGCAACCAAGAAGGTGCAGTAGTAGAAATTAAAGTACAGCACAACCTGGAACTAGAAAGCCGCCTGCTGGCATACGGCGAGGGTATAGAAGTGCTTGCCCCTGACCGCTTACGCAAGCGTATCGCTCAGCGGGCAAAGTGGATGGCCGGGCGGTATATCAGTGATGAAAATGGTCCGGCAAAGGAGTGCGGGAAGTGATTGGCATTTGACTAAACGTAATAGGGCTCCTCTTCGAATGGCCGTATGACGGTTTGGGGGTTTATTGTCTAAGTCATACCGCTCAGCGCACAGGGAAAGACCACCGCGTCTTCCCCAATATGGCATACGAAATAAGGTCAACCATTATACTGGCTCATCGCATGCTGTAGCCCAATCGCACCAAATGCAATACAGGCTTCTGCGGCCCGCTTGATGAGTTTGGGCAGTTCATCCTGCTGCTCAGAAGACCATTCGCCGAGCACATAGTCAACCTGCCGCCCTTTTGAGAATTCATTCCCAATGCCAATGCGCAGTCGGGCGTAGTTATTTCCTCCCGTTACCTGATCAATATCCTTCAGGCCGTTATGCCCGCCGTCACTGCCTTTGCCGCGCAGGCGGATTTTCCCAAAGTCGAGGTTGAGGTCATCCATGACGACAAGCAGGCGGTTTTTGTCAATCTTCTCCTTTTGCATCCAATAGTGGACCGCTTTGCCGCTGCGGTTCATGTAGGTGGAGGGCTTGAGCAAAACGAAGGTGCGCCCCCGCTGCTTGATCGTTGCCACATCGCCCAGCTTTTCAGTCGCCCACTCGCCTCCGTGCTTTTCTGCCAGGGCATCCACTACGTCGAAGCCGATGTTGTGCCGGGTGTTGTCGTATTTCGCCCCAATATTGCCGAGGCCCGCAATCAGATACTTCATAGGATCCGCAGGTATGGTCTCTTTTTTCCGGAATAAATCGAATAGCCAGTTCATTAAACGGCTACATTGAACTCGCGCAGGGCATCATTTAAAGACGTTTTCTTGTCTGTACTCGGTTTGCGCTGCCCGATGATCAACGCGCAAGCCACCTGATAAGTGCCTGCCGGAAATTCCTTGGGATAAGTACCAGGGATAACGACCGAACGAGCGGGTACCCTGCCTTTGTAAGTCATGGGCTCCTCATCGGTCACATCAATGATGCGGGTAGACTGTGTGAGTACCACGTTGGCGCCCAGCACCGCTTCCTTTTCCACGCGCACGCCTTCCACTACAATACTGCGCGAGCCGATGAAGCAGTTGTCTTCAATGATGGTCGGTGTGGCCTGCAGGGGTTCCAAAACACCGCCGATCCCCACACCCCCGCTCAGGTGTACATTGCGGCCAATTTGAGCGCAGGAGCCCACGGTAGCCCAGGTGTCTACCATAGAGCCGCTGCCTACCCATGCACCGAGGTTCACGTAGCTGGGCATCATGATGACGCCTTCTTCCAGGTAGGCACCGTAGCGGGCAATAGCATGGGGCACCACCCTGACACCCTGTGCCTTGTAGTTCTTTTTGAGCGGAATTTTATCGTGGAATTCAAACGGCCCCACTTCGATGGTCTCCATTTGCGCCAGCGGGAAGTAAAGCACCACCGCTTTTTTGACCCATTCATTGACCTTCCACTCGCCGTCCTTGGTAGGCTCGGCTACGCGGAGTTTGCCCTTATCGAGTTGAGCCATAACGTGCTGAATGGCTTCCTGTACCGGCTTTTCGTTAAGCTGGGAGCGGTCTTCCCAGGCACTATTGATGAGGTGTTGCAGTTTATCCATATCGGGATGTTTGAGGGCGCAAAGGTAAGGAATTATTGGGGGAGGGGCGCTATAAGTGGGCTAGTTCGAGGTGCTATGTTCCAGGTTCGTAGTTAATCCAGGGTTTGACCGGTGTCCGGTTGCCCAGGATTATGCGCCAGCTCATCGATCAGATGCTCGTACATGCTTTCCTGCACCTCGAGATTGGGGTAGCCCAGAATGTATTCTCCCGTCATCCGGTTGGAAGATTTTACCGTAAGGTAGCCTGCCTAAGTAACTGCTTCGTGTGGACAAGATAACGAAAATTGGCAGACGTGGCCTCAACAAATATTTTAGAGTGTGTATAACAAATTGCACAAGTTAGCTATCTTTAAAGTATGAAGAAGCCAACCCCCACCCCGAGCGAGCTAGAACAAGTTGCCGACGAGATACT
>NZ_JALEGS010000052.1 GCF_022763345.1 Phaeodactylibacter sp. | reverse complement strand
AAGGAGCATAGCCTAAGCTAAGTGACTGAAGAGTAACGAAGTGCAGGATAAAATTTGGCAAATGCAGCCCAATGGGTGAAATCCCAACATAGTCTTAGATCAGTTTTAGCCCATTTTACCTTGTATTAAATCATAGCTGACAAAAAACATCCTGGTTTTCGGAATTGCAGATGGTTTGAAGTTCTTAACTTGTGCAGCCAAATGCATTAAAACTCACCCAAGTGCGACGACTGCTGCCCATCCTTCTGCTATTGTACTATGCCTCGCTGCCGGGGCAGGAGCAGCCTCCTGTCAACGCCTTTGAGCCAGACGTGTACGATGCAGGCAACCAAAACTGGATGCTAAGCCAGAGCAAGCGGCAGTTCATCTATGTGGCCAACAATAAGGGACTGTTGGAGTACAACGGCATGCAGTGGACCCTATTACCCTCGCCCAACGAAACGATTATCCGTGCAGTAAAAGTAGTGGATGGGAGCATCTACACCGGCTGCTATCAGGAGTTTGGCGTTTGGGAGCCTAATGCCTACGGTGGGCTGGAATATCAGTCCCTTTCCCAACCGGTCGCCGATCAGATGGTCGCCGATGAGCATTTTTGGAATATCCTGGTCCACGAAGGCCAACTGATTTTTCAGTCGCTTGATCAGCTGTTTATCTACGACCCGGAATCGGAAGCCATTGAGGTTTTTACGCCTGATAATGGTGTGGACAAACTCTTTGAAGTTCGTCAGGGTCTGATTTTTTCCGACGCCCGGGCAATGCTCTATCGTTTGGAGGGAGGAGAAGCCCTGCCATTACTAAAGGCTGCTCTGCCTTCAAGGATTATCTATGCCTGGGATGCACAGGAAGGCATTGGCTTGGTCACGGACCGGCACGGAAGGTGGCTGGTCCGGCCAGATGGCACCGTTGAAAAACTGCAGGACCCTCCCCGGATGCAGAATACTCGGGTGTACAGTGCGCTGCAGTTGGAAAACGGGCAGCTCGCAATGGGTACAATTTCTAACGGTATTTTCATACTGAATGCCTCCGGGGAAGTGGCCTATCAAGTCATTCAAACCGACGGGCTGACCAATAATACCGTCCTGTCGCTATACGAAGACGCCTCCAACAACCTCTGGGCAGGTACCGATAACGGGATCAGTTGCGTGAATCTGGGCTCTCCCTTTCGGAAATATACCGATCAAAATGGGGTGTTAGGTACTGTCTACACTGCAGTGAAACACAATGGACGGCTCTACTTCGGCACCAATCAAGGCTTATTTGTCCAGGTGCCCGGGCGTACCGAATTTAAGCTGGTGGAGGGTACCACCGGTCAGGTTTGGTCACTATTCCAATATGAGGGGGCATTGTTCTGCGGGCACGATCAGGGGACTTTCATTATTGATGGGCTTAGTGCGGAACAAATCTTCGGAGAAAGCGGCACCTGGCAGTTCGTGAGTGTGCCGGGCAGGCCGGATCTCCTCATGCAGGGCAACTACTACGGGTTGTCAGTGCTGGAGCGATCGGGAAAGGGGTGGTCGTTTCGAAATAAGGTGGAAGGGTTTAATCTGTCCAGCCGGTTTATAGCGCTTCGCAAAGAGCAGGAGGCTTATATCAGCCACGAATACAAAGGCATCTTTGGCCTGATGCTGGATAAAGGTTATCGTCAGGTGGTTGCCCGGATGGATTACCCGGAGCCAGTAAAAGGTAAGAATGCGGGGCTGGCCGCTTTTGACGACAAGGTGTTCTACTATTCCCGGGAGGGGCTTTTCGCGCTGAAGGGCTTTGAATCTGGGTTTGAATGGCACGAAGCCCTGAGTAAGGAACTGGCTGGGAAAGCCTTTGAATCCGGCAAAATGTCGGTGGACCCTGAAGGGCGCTTGTGGTTCTTCACAGATGACGAGCTCATTTACTACACCAAGGGGGCTTTATCTGAGGATTGGGAGTTGCGCTCTGTACCGGTTCAAGCCAACTTGATCAATGCGATGTCCGGCTATGAAAACATCACCTGGTTGAAACCTGACCATTACCTTATTGGTACGGCAGATGGCTATCTGGTGTTCAATTTTGAAGACTTACCGGTGTTAGACCATCAAGTGTACATTACCCATGTACTCAGCTATAAAGTGGACCGTCTTGAACGTGCGCTGCCGGTCAGTGACAGCCCAACGGTGCCTTTTTCCTACAATAATCTATCCTTTGAGTTTGCGGTGCCCACTTACAGCCGTTACTTTGTGCCGGAATTTCAATACCGTTTGCTCGGGCTGTACGATTCCTGGAGCGAATGGTCGCATGATGCCTCCTTGTCGTTCCGCAACCTGCCCTTTGGTCACTATACCCTTGAAATCCAATCTCGTATAGGACAACAGCATAGCAGCAATGTTCTAACCTATGACTTTGTAATCAATCGGCCCTGGTATTGGTCAGTCGTGGCGATAGTGGTCTACGTACTCCTCGGTCTGCTACTGATTTACTTCACCCACCGGGCCTACACGCGTTACTACCAAAAGCAAAAAGAAGAGTTGCAAGCTGAGAGCCAGCTTCGGTTGGAGGCGCAGCAAAAACAAGCTGAACTGGAGTTGATTCGGGTACGCAACGAGCAACTGCAACAAGATATCGACAGTAAAAACCGGGAACTTGCCATCTCCACCATGAGCCTGGTCAAGAAGAATGAGCTGTTGCACCAAATCAAAAGTGCCCTGAAGCAGGAAGGCTCCCCGGATGCCAACATCCGCCGGGTAGTTCGCACGATTGATAAAAACACCGATGAGGCCGAAACCTGGAATTTTTTCAAGGAAGCTTTCGAAAATGCGGATCAGGAGTTTTTTAAGAAAGTACAGGAGAAGCATCCCAAGCTGACCCACAATGACTTGAAACTGTGTGCCTACCTGCGCCTTAATCTGTCCTCCAAAGAAATTGCCCCCCTCCTCAATATCTCTGTGCGCAGTGTGGAAGTGAAACGGTACCGGCTGCGCAAGAAGATGGAGCTGGAGCACGATGAAGGCTTGGTGGAATACATTCTCAGTATCTAAATGCCACCTCAACAAGACCGGAATTTACCACAACATTACCTATACAAAAACGGTTTTCAACCGGTTTTACTGGTATAAGCGCCCTTCACTGGATTAACCTCTGATGTAGTGGATTCCATGCGATTCCAACTTTTTAGAGCCTGAACAGGCATTGGGGGAAAAATAATTTGGTGTTGTATGCTTTTTGTTGTGGTCTCTTTTTTCTCAGCCACCTATACATGTCCTAGTTTTGAAGAGAATCAATAAGTCCTGCCCTGACTTTGAGGAAGGGAGGAAAAAATTAGTGATATGAAACGAAATTGCCTAACCATTTTTCTGCTGTTGCTTGGCGGATTCCTGTATGCTCAGGAAGTCACAGTCAAAGGCACAGTACAGGATGCCGAATCGGGTGAGCCCCTGATCGGCGTAAACGTTTTAATGCTCGGTGGCGACGGCACCGGCGGTGCAAAGGGGACCATCACAGACTTTAACGGGGAGTTTGAACTGCAAAATGTACCGGTTGGTACGGTCTTGCAGTTCTCTTACACCGGCTTTGAGTCGCTCACCAGAACGGTAGAGAGCGATGCGCCCATGATCATCGAAATGGGCACCAACGCCGAGGTGCTGGAGGAAGTCGTAGTCATTGGCTACGGTACCCAAAAGAAAAGAGATGTAACCGGCGCCGTTGCCATTGTCGATTCCAAAACCATCGACGAACTGAAACCTATTAAAATTGAACAGGCCCTGCAGGGTACTACACCTGGCGTAAATGTGACACAGCAGTCTGGTTCGCCCGGTGCAGGCTTGGATATCCGTATTCGGGGAGTGTCCACCAATGGGCAGAACGCGCCCCTGGTCATTATCGATGGGTATCAGGGTGACTTGAATACCCTCAACCCGAATGATATCGAGTCCATTACGGTACTGAAAGATGCTCAAGCGGCGGTATACGGCACCATTGGTGCGAACGGCGTCATCCTGGTAACTACCAAGACCGGCCGGAAAAACAAGCCGCCTCAGCTGAGCTACAATACTTACTTTGGCCTGCAAGAAACATCTCGCACACTGCCGCTGCTCAATGCTACAGAATACGCGTTGCTGCTCAACGAAGCCTATGCCGCAGGCGGGCAGCCTTTGCCTTATCCCAATGCAAGCGGGCTGGGCGCAGGCACCAACTGGCAGGACGAAGTTTTCGATCAGGCACCTATGATGAGCCACGACATCACCGTTTCCGGAGGCTCAGACCGGGTGACCTACTCCCTTAGTGGTTCTCATCTGGAGCAAGAGGGCATAGTAGGTGGGAATAAGTCGAGTTTCCGGCGGAGTACGGCACGCCTGTCCCTTGGCATTGACCTTACCGACAACCTTAAGCTGACTACCAACGCGATTTACTCCTACGTAGACCGCGATGCCCTCAACGAGAATGGTCTTGGTGCAGTCTTGTTTAACGCCTTGAATACACCGCCCACACAGGCTGTTTTCGACGATGCCGGTGATTTCACCCTCGTGCCCAACACCCCTGGTCTGGGCATTGAGGTCATCAACCCGCTGGCACAAATCGCCAATACCTTCAATGATTATGACCTGAACAAGCTGAATGGACAGACCACACTGGACTGGACGGTGCTGGAAGGGCTGAAACTTACCGGGCGGGTAGGTTTTAATACCAGCAACAGTGAGGGGCGGACTTTTAACAAGCTTATCAGCTACGGTGGCAAGGTGTTCGATATTACGCGAAGCAGCGTGAATCAAAATGCCATTAACGACAATAACTACTCGATTGATCTATTTGCCACTTACGAGCGGTCTTTCGGTAGTGCCCACAACCTGACCCTGACTGGTGGTTCCACCATCTTCCGCGAAATAGGCAACGGGCTGTTCGCAACGGGATTCGATGTTCCGAACAACTCCTGGAATTTTGCCGATATCGCACTGGCCCTGGGCACAAGCCCGGATGGCGGCCGTGATGTGGGCTCTTACGCCTACGATGAGCGCCGCTTGTCCTACTTCGGTCGTGCGCAGTACGATTTTGATGGGAAATACCTGCTGAGTGCGATGCTGCGCCGGGATGCTTCCACTAAGTTCGGCCCTGAAAACAGAGTGGGTATCTTCCCTTCTTTCACTGCGGGCTGGGTATTGTCTGACGAAGACTTCTTCAATCCGGTTGGCAAAGTCGACCTGGCCAAACTTCGCGTAAGCTACGGTATTCTGGGTAACGATCAGATCGTTAATAATGGCTATATCGGCACCCTGAGTGGCGAGGCAACTTACGTTTTCGACGGCGCGCTGGTTAACGGTACCGCGATTGGCGCTTTGCCCAACCCGGAACTGCAGTGGGAGGAAGCCGAGAAGTTCAACGCCGGTATCGATCTGGCTCTTTTCGACTACAAAATAAATATCACAGCCGACTACTTCATCAACACTCGGGATAATCTGCTGATTTCCAATATCCCGGTTTCCGGTATTACGGGTACTTCCGCTCCTGGTGCCGCCTCTCCAACCGTCAATGCCGGTTCGGTGCGCAACCAGGGACTGGAATTTTCCATTGGTTACCAGCAGCGGTACGACAATGAACTGAAGGTGAATATCAACTACAACTTCACCACCCTCAGCAACGAAGTGCTGGAAGTGAACAACGGGACCGGCTTCATTGAAGGTGGTGCCTTTGGCGTTGGGCAGTTGGCTCCATCCCGCATGGAAGTAGGGCAGCCGATTGGCTATTTCTTTGGCTATCAGACAGATGGTATCTTTCAGAATGCAGCAGAGGTGGAAGCTCATCCTTCCCAGATTGCGTTGGGTGCAGAGGCGCAGCCGGGCGACCTTCGCTTTGTGGATATCAACGGGGACGGCGTGATCGATGCCGATGACCGTACCAACCTCGGTGACCCGATCCCGGATTTCACCATGGGCCTCAACCTGGGCTTTGAATACAAACGGCTGGATTTCCGGGCGTATATTTTCTCCTCCATTGGTAACGATATGGTCCGCAATTACGAGCGGGCGCTGTCTGATGTGAACCGTCTGGACTATTACCTCGACCGCTGGACCGGTGAGGGTACAAGCACAGAGGTGCCGCGTGTGACTACAGCAGCGACTTCCAATCTGGTCTTCTCTGACTTTTATGTGGAAGATGCTTCCTTTGTGCGCTTGCAGAATGTGCAGTTGGGCTACACCCTGCCACTTTCCTTCCTGCGCAATGACTTGTCTACGCTGCGGCTTTACGTAAGTGCGAACAACCTGCTGACGCTCACGCAGTACCGCGGCTTTGACCCCGCAGCCTCATCCGGTGCACCGATTGGCGGCGGTATCGACTACGGATTTTACCCCATTCCCCGCATCTTCATGTTCGGGGCAAACCTTAACCTGTAAAATCGATCAACATGAAATCTTTCCTTCAAAAAATAGGGATTGTCCTGCTGGTACTGACACTCAGTACAGCCTGTGAAAAGGAATTCATAGACCGGGCCCCCGTTTACTCTATCGACTCGGAAAACTATTTCAACTCCGAGGACGACTACAATAATGCATTAATTGCGGCCTACGATATCCTGCAGTCCACTTACGTGAATGTACTGCTGGGCGAGATTGCGTCTGACAATACCCTTTGTGGTGGAGAAAGCGCTACCGACGTGGTGGGCTTTCAGCAGATCGACGATATGATCCACACCCCGGTAAACAGCAATCTCCGGGATGTATGGAACTGGATGTTTGCCGGTGTTAGTCGTGCCAGTTATATTCTGGAATTCCAGGATAAGACAGATTTTCCCGGCAAAGCACAGATTTTAGCGGAAGCTCATTTCCTGCGTGCTTACTACCACTTTGAGCTGGTAAAATGGTTTGGCCCGATTCCGCTGAAAGGAGATGAGCGTTTTGCGATTGGCGATGAGACCCGAATCCCACGTTCTCCTGTATCAGATGTCTATGCTGCCATTGAGGAAGACTTGCAGTTTGCGGTGGAAAACCTGGCAGATGTAGCCCCTCAGACAGGGCGGGCCACCAAAGGCGCTGCTCAGGCGCTGCTGGGTAAGGCCTACCTCTATCAAGACAAGTTTGCCGAAGCAGCAACCGTACTTCAGGAGGTGATCAACTCTGGCTTGTACGAGCTGGAACCGGACTACAGCGTCATTTTCGAGCCACAGGGCCAGAATGGAGTGGGCTCCGTTTTTGAGGTGCAGTACTCTGACGCAGAAGGTGCTGGTTTTGGCTGTCTGCAGTGCAGCGAGGGCAACGTAGCCGTTGGCTTCAATGGCATTCGTAACTATGTAGGCCCTGAGTTTGACAGCGGCTTTAGTTTTAATGTGCCGGTACAGGAAGCCTATGATGCTTACGAGCCGGGCGACAGCCGCCGGGACAATGCCATTCTAAATATTAATGCCTGGGCGGAAGAGACCGGAGCGACTTTCGGAACAGGGTATGAGCACACGGGCTTCTTCAACCGCAAATACCTGCCTCGCAAAGGCGATTCCAACATCGGTGATCAGAACCTGACCAACCCCAACAATTACCGGGCGATCCGCTACGCAGATGTGCTGTTAATGGCAGCCGAGGCCCTGAACCGGGGCAATATCGACGATGAGCTGGCACGCGAATACCTAAACCGCGTACGTCGCCGTGCATTTGGCGATATGGACCACGAAATCAGCGCCAGTGGCGGCGCGCTTACCGATTTCATCCTGGCAGAGCGCCGGCTGGAACTGGTAGGAGAGGGGCACCGCTTCTTTGACCTCGTCCGTACGGGCCGGGCTGCTGAAGCAATCGAAGGCTTTCAGGAGGGCAAGCACGAGCTGTTCCCTGTCCCCTTTGAAGAAATCCAATTTTCGAATGGAAACTGGGAGCAAAACCCAGGCTACTAAAATTGACAACCATGCGTATTTTAAAATATCAGCTATTTCTGTTCCTCCTCATCGGCTTATTCAGCTGTACGGAGGAAGATACGGTGCCTGAGCTGGAGGGCATACCGGCACCTTCAAATATTTCCGCCCTATTCACTATCGCTTCTGACAATTCGGGCGATGTAACGATTTTGCCGGATGGGCAGGGCGTTACCCAATACACGGTCTTCTTTGGAGACGGCAGCGAGGAAAGTGCCGAGCTACAGCCTGGCGAAAGCGCCGAGCATACTTACACCGAAGGTACTTACACTGTTGCGATTGATGCGATGGGCGTAAATGGCAAAGTTACAAGCTATACTCAGGACCTGACCGTAGCCTTTGAGGCGCCTCAGAACCTGGAGGTTACCGTTGTGCCCGTGCCTGGTGACCCCTTTTCCATAGATGTGGCGGCTACTGCTGAGCTGGAGACCTTCTTCGAAGTGACCTTTGGAGAAACCCCTGATGAAGAGCCAGTTGCCTTTATGGAAGGAGAAACGATACGGCATACCTACAGCGCCACTGGCGAGTATGTGGTCAGGGTTGTGGCCCGCAGTGGCGGAACAGGCAGTGCAGAAGCTACAGATACCGTGACCATTGCCAATCCACTACTGTTGCCGATTGACTTTGAGGACCCTACTCAGGAATATGTTTTCTCCAATTTTGGTGGCGCAACCTCCACCGTAATAGATAATCCGGATATGTCGGCTGCGAACCCAAGCAGCCGTGTGGGCCAGTTGAATAAAATGGATGGCTCAGAAGTCTGGGCAGGTTCCTTCCTGGAGCTGGGCGAGCCTATTGATTTTGCTTCCGCACAAAAAATTGCGATCAAGACCTGGGCGCCTGAAGCCGGTATAGACATTCTGCTCAAGGTGGAAAATGCCGCTAATCCCGACTTATTCCATGAAGTGACGATGCAAAACACCGTTGCCAACGAATGGGAAGAGCTGGTTTTCGATTTCAGCGAGGCTGACTTTGCCAATGATTACAACCGTGTAGTGGTTTTCTTCAAGTTTGGCACCGCTGGTACAGGCGAAGATTATTACTTCGACGACATTGAAGTGACGGACGGCAGCGCAGAGCTGGTCTTTCCGGTAGATTTTGAAAACCCGGATATCAACTACAGCTTCGAAGGATTCGGCAGTGCAGGCGCTTCGGTGGTAGCTAACCCCGACATGACTGCCCCGAACGAAAGCGCCAATGTAGTGGAATTTATCAAAGCCGAAGGTTCAGAAACCTGGGGCGGTGTGTTCTTCGACATGAGCAACCCGATCGACTTTTCTACCCAAAAGAAAGTCCGTATGAAGGTTTGGGCGCCAGCTGCTGATGTACAGGTCCTACTTAAGTTTGAGAACCTGGGCAACGGCGATATTTTCATTGAGCGTCCGGTACAAAATACAGTACCGAACCAATGGGAAGAGCTGGAATTTGACTTCACAGATGCTGATTTCTCCAATGAATACCAGCGCGTGGTACTCTTCTTTGACTTTGGCAATGCCGGTACCGGTGAAGCCTACTATTTTGATGACATTCAACTTGTTGAGTAAAAAAATCAAACGATGAAATTTTTTCCCATATCAATAATATTGCTCAGTGCGCTGGTCTTCTTTGGGTGTGAAAAAGAGGACTACGAGTTTGGTGAGATCACGGCTCCTTCCGGGCTGGAGGTAGCGGTGAACATCGCCGGAGCAGATGAAGAAAACCCCTACGGTGACGGCAGCGGCCTGGTGACTTTCACCGCTAATGCCAGCGATGCCATCACCTACAAATACGTATTTAGCGACGGTACAGAGCAAGTGTCGCCAACGGGCAAATTTGCCAAGCGTTTCACGCAGGTTGGTGTGAACACCTATACCGTAACCACTATCGCTTCCGGCAAAGCCGGCGTGGCCACTTCCTTTACACAGGAGGTGACGGTGCTCAGTAATTTCAACGATAATGAAGCCATGGAACTCCTTACCGGTGGAAGCTCCAAAACCTGGTACTGGGCAGCGGATGAGCCGGGGCACCTGGGCGTAGGCCAGAATGATGACAACGCCGAACTGAACTACTTTGCCAACTATTATCAGGCTGTACCTTTTGAAAAAGACGGTGCAGCTGAAAGCACTTGCCTGTATCAGGACGAGCTGACCTTCTCTATGGACGGCAATCGGTTGTTGTACCAGCTAAACAACAAGGGGCAGACCTACTTCAACTTCAATTTCGAAGGTGTGGCAGGTGGCTCCAATGGCTTCGACTACTGCTACGACTTTGAAGTAAACGATGAGCCTCAGGTGGTGTCTCTTAGCCCTTCGGAGTCCGTCGTGGCTATGAATGGTATCCCCGGGCTGACCCGCGGAACGGTGATGAATTTCACGGATGGCGGCTTTATGAGCTACTATGTGGGGTCCTCCACTTATGAAATACTGTCCATTACCGAAAACCGGCTGGTGGTCCGTGTTGTGCAGGGCAATGATCCTGGCCTGGCCTGGTACCACATCTTCACCTCCACCAAGCCCGGTGCTGATGAGCCTACCTTCGACAACCTGGTCTGGTCTGATGAGTTTGATACCAATGGCGCACCGGACGAAGCCAACTGGAGCTACAATACCGGTACCGGCAGCAACGGCTGGGGCAACGGCGAGGCGCAGTTCTACACCGACAGTCCGGATAATGTGATCGTGGAAGACGGCTTGCTGAAGATTACCGCCCGCCGCGAAGAGTTTGGCGGGTCGCAGTTTACCTCTGCCCGGATTGTCTCTGAGGACAAATTTGAATTCACCTACGGACGGGTAGATGTGCGTGCAAAGCTGCCAACCGGTGGCGGTACCTGGCCGGCGATCTGGCTTTTAGGCGAAGACTATCAGACCAATACCTGGCCAGCTTGTGGCGAAATTGATATCATGGAGCACGTGGGCAACGAACAGGACCGCATTTTCTCTTCCCTGCACTTCCCCGGCAACTTTGCTGGTGATGCGGTAACGCAGGGGACTGATCTGCCTGGTGCCTCCGAAGACTTCCACACCTACTCCGTGACCTGGACCGAAGATTTCATCCGCTTCCTGATTGATGATGAGGTGTACCACACCTTCGCCAATAATCCGGATTTGCCTTTCAACAGCGACTTCTTCCTGATCCTGAATGTCGCCATGGGGGGCAACTTCGGTGGAACAATTGACCCCGCCTTCATGGAATCTACCATGGAAATCGACTGGGTGCGGGTTTACCAATAAAGACTCAGTTGCTGCGTGCTGCCTAACCATTAGCCCGCAGCAACTACTTTCCTTAACTAAACTTTCCAATTTGACTTCAAAAACGTATGAGACTATGAAAAAATTTACTTTCCTCCTGTTGTGCCTGATCCCGTTTTGGGGTATGGCGCAATCTGAACCCACAGTGGCTGCCCCTACGCCCACACAGGATGCAGGGGACGTAATTTCTTTGTTTAGCGATGCCTATACAGATGTACCTGTGAATACGTACGCAGCCCCCTGGAGTGCTGGCATGGTATCAGATGTACAGGTCGATGGCAATGCTGCCAAGCTCTATACCAATTTAGACTTTGCCGGTATCGAAATGCTCGACGATAACGCATTAGACCTGGTTGCAGCTGGTATGACGCACCTGCACGTGGATGTATGGACACCCAATGCCACGACATTCCGAGTCAATATGGTCGACTTTGGAGGTGATGGCTTTGGTGGTGGCAATGACACCAACTTCAACCTGCCGTTTGAGAACTTCACGCAGGGCGAGTGGGTCAGCTTGGATATTCCGCTGACGGACTTTATGGGCATGAATCAGACGGATGTTTCTCAGTTGGTCCTCTCTGCGGTACCGGCAGGTGAAAGCACCGTTTATCTGGACAACCTGTTCTTCTATGCAGGCGTGCTGCCCCCGGCACAAATGGACCTGCCGGTGACATTCGATGAAGACAACGTACTGTACAGCACAATTGATTTCGGAGGCACTTCCTCTATGCTGGTTGAAGACCCTGAAAATGCAGGCAATACCGTAGTGCAGACCGTTAAAATGGCGGGCGCAGAAATCTGGGCAGGCACGACCCTGTCTGAAAACCTTGGCGGTACGCCGAATGATCCCGGTTTTGCCAGCGCTATTCCATTTTCCTTTGCGGAAAGCGTGATCTCTGTGCGGGTTTGGTCGCCCGCAGCTGATGTTCCGGTTCGACTGAAGGTAGAGAACTCCATGGACGCCGGTGTTTTTGTAGAAACGGAAGATACAACCACAGTTGCCGGAGCCTGGCAGACGCTGGAGTTTGAGTTCAAGAATCAGGTGGAGGGTACCCCAGCTATTGAT
Organism: Phaeodactylibacter sp.; assembly: GCF_022763345.1. GTDB lineage: Bacteria > Bacteroidota > Bacteroidia > Chitinophagales > Saprospiraceae > Phaeodactylibacter. Next base: position 35,191 of record NZ_JALEGS010000052.1, on the reverse strand, counting down.
TATGCAGCGATGTACGACAAGCTGTCCATCTTTTTTGATTTTGGGACCTCTCCCGCTGCAGATGCTACTTACTACTGGGACGATGTGGTCTTTACCGGCACCACTACCGTTGGCGGTACGACTCCTATGACCGCTGCGCCAACCCCAACTGAAGATCCCGCCAATGTGATTTCCCTGTTCAGTGATGCCTATACAGATGTACCAGTGAATACCTTCCTGGCGGTGTGGAGCAATGCCGCTTTGGAAGACATCGAAATTGAAGGAAACCCCACAAAGCTTTACACCAACCTGGATTTTGCTGGCATCGAGATGCTGGATGACAATGCCCTTGACCTCGTTGCAGCCGGCATGACCCACCTTCATTTGGATGTTTGGACACCCAATGCCACGACTTTCCGCGTCAATATGGTCGACTTCGGCGGTGATGGTTTTGGCGGTGGTAATGACACGAACTTCAACCTGCCATTTGAGAACTTCACTCCAGGTGAGTGGGTCAGTCTGGATATTCCGCTGACGGACTTTATGGACATGAATCAGACCGATGTTTCTCAGCTTGTGCTTTCGGCAGTGCCAGCCGGGGCGAGCACCATTTATCTGGATAACCTGTATTTCTACCAGGGCGTTACGCCCCCTGCGCAGATGGACCTGCCGGTGACATTTGATGAGGACAACGTGCTCTACAGCACAATCGATTTTGGCGGTACCACTTCTATGCTGGTCGAAGACCCTGAGAACGCAGGCAACACAGTCGTACAGACTGTAAAAATGGGCGGTGCAGAAATTTGGGCAGGCACGACCCTGTCTGAAAACCTTGGCGGTACGCCCAATGATCCCGGTTTTGCCAGCGCTATTCCATTTTCCTTTGCGGAAAGTGTGATCTCTGTGCGGGTTTGGTCGCCCGCAGCTGATGTTCCGGTCCGTCTGAAGGTAGAGAACTCCATGAATGCAGATGTTTTTGTGGAAACAGAAGATACAACCACAGTTGCCGGAGCCTGGCAGACGCTGGAGTTCGAGTTCAAGAATCAGGTGGAGGGTACCCCCGCTATTGATTATGCAGCGATGTACGACAAGCTGTCTATCTTCTTCGACTTTGGCACTTCCCCTATGGAAGATGCGACCTACTACTGGGACGATGTCATCTTCACCGGCACCACTACCGGAAGCCAGGAGCCTATGGTCGCCGCACCAACGCCCACCGAAGATCCTGCCAATGTGATTTCCCTGTTTAGCGATGCTTATACGGATGTGCCTGTGAATACCTTCCTGGCCGTTTGGAGTAATGCAGGACTGGAAGATATCGAAATCGAGGGCAATCCAACGAAACTGTACACCAACCTGGACTTTGCCGGCATTGAGATGCTGGATGTCAATGCCATTGACCTGGTCGCAGCTGAGATGACCCACCTGCACGTGGATGTATGGACACCCAATGCCACGACTTTCCGTATCAATATGGTGGACTTCGGCGGTGATGGTTTTGGTGGTGACAATGACACCAACTTCGAGATTCCATTTGAGAACTTCACGCTAGGATCATGGGTCAGCCTGGATATTCCACTGACAGACTTTGAGGGCATGAACCAGGATGATGTTTCCCAGCTTGTGCTTTCAGCAGTGCCAGCCGGGGCGAGCACCATTTATCTGGACAATCTGTATTTCTACAAGCAGGAAGTACAGACTGGCAACCAAATGGACCTGCCTGTAACTTTTGATGATCCTGAGGTACTGTACAGCACTATTGACTTCGGCGGTACGTCCTCTACCATTGTAGAAGACCCTGAAGCTGCGGGCAATATGGTAGTGGAGACCGTGAAGATGGCAGGCGCAGAAACCTGGGCCGGCACTACACTGTCCGAAGACCTCGGCGGCACGCCCAACGATCCTGGTTTTGCCTCCGCCATACCTTTCACAGATGAAGCGACTATCATTTCTGTACGGGTGTGGTCACCTGCTGCCGATATTCCGGTCCGCCTCAAAGTTGAAAATTCTATGGATGCAGCAGTATCTGTGGAGACAGAGACGATGACCACAGAAGCAGGTGCATGGCAAACGCTTGAGTTTGAATTCAAGAACAACGTGGGCGGCACCTCGGCGCTCGATTATGAGGCTGTTTACAACAAGCTGTCCATTTTCTTCGACTTTGATACTTCTCCGGCAGAAGACGTTACCTATTACTGGGATGATATCGTTTTCACAGGTACCACCACCACGGGAGAGGATCCTACTCCAATGGAACCTGCGCCAACACCTACCGTTGACCCGGCATTCGTGATCTCCATGTTCAGCGACGCCTATGCCGATGTACCGGTAGATACCTGGCTGACAACCTGGAGCGCTGCAAATTTGGAAGATATCGAGATCGAAGGCAACCCCACCAAATTGTATACGGCACTGGATTTTGCTGGTATAGAAACGGTAGGTCCAAATGCCATTGACTTAGTGTCTACAGAAATGACGCACCTGCACGTGGATTTCTGGTCGCCTAACAGCACCACCTTCCGCATAAAACTGGTCGACTTCGGCGGTGACGGCTTCGGTGGCGGCAATGATACCGAGTTTGAGATCCCGTTTGAACTGGCACAGGAAGAATGGGTCAGTCTTGATATTCCACTGGTCGATTTTGAGGGTATGAATCAGGATGATATCTCACAGTTTATCATCTCTTCTCTGCCGGCAGGAGGATCCACAGTTTACCTGGACAACGTTTACTATTATGATGCTGATCCTAGCAGTACGAATGCCCCTGAGCTCGGCGTGGCTAAGGCTTTCCCGAACCCGGGCCATGACAACTTTACTATTACTGCACCAGCTATTATGGACGAGGTGATCCTCTATAATGCTTCCGGTCAGGTAGTAAAAACCTGGCAGCCACTGAGCACGCAGTTGAATGTGGATGCTTCCGGCCTGAACCCTGGCGTTTACGTCGCTATGGTTCAGTCTGGCAGCCGCCTGATGGTGGTACGCCTGATCAAGCAGTAAACCAAAAATCAGGTTTCATACTACGTATTTCTTGAGCTACAATTGGACGAAACCCTGTCTCTTCGGAGGCAGGGTTTCTTGTTGTAGGAAACTAGGCGACTTCCGACCCGGTGGAAGCCTGAAGCAGTTCAAACCATTCTTCCCGGCTCATCATGAGGTGTACCGCATCGGCTGCCGCTTTGAGGCGTTCTATGCGGGCAGTGCCGACTACGGGCAGGATACCGGATGGGTGCCGCATCAACCAAGCCAAGAGTAACTGGTCTACGCCAATATTTTGCTCCCGCCTTTCAATGATTTCCCGGGCAGTAGTAAGGATCCGTTGTGCTCGCTCATCGGGCGAAGCACTGAAAATACTCCCTCCGCCCAGCGGCGACCATGCCATAGGCCGAATCCGGTGCTGCTGGCACTGATCGAGGGTGCCATCGGTAAAGGGGGGCAGGTGGAGCAAAGCGGCTTCTACCTGATTCGTAACGAGTGGAAAACGGCTGTTGAGCAAATCAAACTGCGCGGGCGTGAAGTTGGATACCCCAAAATAGCGCACCTTCCCTTCCTTCTTTAGGTATTCGAACTCCCCAGCGATCAAATCAGCGTCCATCAAAGGGCTGGGGCGGTGAATGAGCAGGAGGTCAATGTAATCCGTATTTAAATTGCGCAGGGACCGGTCTACGGAAGCGCGGATGTGCTCCGGGCTGGTATCGTACGACTTGATGCGGTGATGAGGGCGCTGTGGCACCTGCATCTTTATACCGCATTTGGTTACCAGCTGTATTTTGTCCCGAAGGCTTGGCTGAAGCTTCAGGGCTTCACCAAATTCCGCTTCAGTGGTGTAGCTGCCGTAGATATCCGCGTGGTCGAAGGTAGTCACGCCATAGTCCACACTTTCTTCAATCAGGCGAAGCATATCCTGGGTGTTGAGCTGATGCCCCCAGAGCCCCCATTTCATAACGCCGAAAACGATGCGGGAAAATGTAGGGCCTTGCTCAGAAAGGGAAGTCGTCATAAGTCTGTGGTTTTGCATTGGCCTAAAGGTAGTAAGCTTGTATAGATTAGGAATGGATTGAGTTTGTTTCTAGTTTTTGCTTTTACTCATTTAAAATTTTCTTTCTTTTTGTTTTTTGAAAAACAAAGGACAGACCTATACGATATGACTTGAGGCACTAGCTGAGGAGGCGCGCCCCCTGCAATATTCTCGGTTGACCGGTTCACTTAGGCGGTAGTCAGCCATTATTCCTGTGCATCCGGAGCCACGGGTTCCTCACCTAGCAAAAGACTGACAAAATAGTCCGGTAGCATCACATGCACCGGGTGTTCCTGGCCGGGCAGTGCAATAAGAGGAGCTTGAATAGGCAGCAATGCTTGCAGATAGGTCGAATTCTCAAAGGGGACAAGGGTGTCTGCGGTGCCATGAATGAGGGTAGTGGGCACCTTTACCGACTGAAACAGGGCTATGGCTTCCCGGAGCGCTTGCGGGTGCCCCAGCTTCTCTACATTAGAAACCCAAATCGGGGAGGGGAGCAGGTAGCGGAAAAGCTGAAAATTGATCCAGTAGGAGATACCGAAGGTCACTTCCAGTTTCGGATCATAAGCACCCGAAACGCCATAGATGCGTGCTATCTCTTCCGGTGCCAGCGCCCCAAGTGCTACCGCCACTGGTGCGCCATAACTATGCCCAAAAACCACGGCAGGTTTGGGTTGAGCTTTGAGAATGGGCAGCAGCGCCTGACCTTGTACCTTCACAGAGGGCTCGGCTCTCTTGGGGCGAGTGCCGCCGTAACCGCGACGTTCAGGGATGAGTAGATAGTATTGCTCGTAGAGCTGGTTCCGCTTAGCGATGGCCAACCAGTCGAACAGCCCGCCCGGCGCGCCATGGATAAACAGCAGAGGGGTCTTGGTACTGTCGCCAATTTGCAGGTAGCGCACCTCATCGGGCGTGAATTTTATAGTCAATGGCTGCTCAACTTCACTGTACAGCCAGCGGGCGCCCCTCTCAGAACTTAGAAACCGGTCAGCGCCTGCAATCAGTAGCAATAAAAGCACCGTCAGCCCACCGAGGCTGATCAACACCCATTTCAGGATACGTTTTACTTTATTCATCGTAGCTTTAACAACCGCTCCTGCCAGAAGTAGTTTGCCGCTTCCAGTCTAAGTAAATAAGTGCCGGCAGGGTAGGGCGTCAGCGGGATGCGCAATTCTCCTCCGTTCAAAGCCCAGCGCCCGGCCTCCTGACCTTGCATAGTATATAGTACCGCCTGCCCTTCAGTCTGCCCGGGGACAACGAGCCAGACCGCATCTTTAGCCGGATTGGGAAAAAGCCTTACCTGTTGACTCCCGGGCTCTTTGGTATCCACAATCACCACTTCAATAGTATCACAGTAAGTATTGCTGCCGCAGAGGTCGGTAGCGGTCAGGCAAACCGGATAGAATCCAGACTGCTCATAGGTATGAATGGGATTGGGCACGTCGGAGGTATTTCCATCCCCGAAATCCCAGCTCCAGTCTGTGACGGTGTTGTCAGCCAGTTCGAAGAAGCTCACCATGCCATCCTCAGCAATCCAGTTGTAATTGACCCAGGGCGGAGAACAAGTAACGCTTATGGAGTCACAAAACTGGGTGCTGCCGCAAATGCTGCTGGCGGTGAGGCAGACCTGGTAGGAGCCAGGTTGCGTATACGTATGCATGGGGGCCTGTTGGGTACTGCTTTGACCGTCGCCGAATGTCCAGAGCCAGGCGACTGCATCAGTGGTAGAGCTGTCCTGGAAAGTAGCCAGGAGTTCATCAGTGGTGAAGCCAAAATCAGCTTGTGGAGGTGTGCAGGTTACTGTGATGAGCTCACAACGTTGTGTTGACCCGCACACGCTGGAGGCCTGCAGGCAAACCAAGTAATTGCCTGGACTGCTGAAGGTATGGGTAGGGTTCTGCGCAGCACTGCTGTTGCCATCCCCGAAAGTCCAAAACCAGGTGTCAGGAATATTGGTGGAAATATCGGTAAAGTCTACTTCCAACTCTGAATTCATGTAAGTGAAATTAGACTGGGGCGCATTGCAGGTGATGCCGATGGTTTGGCAAGTCTGTGAAGTCCCGCAAATACTGCTGACGGACAGGCAAACGGTGTAGATGCCCGGTTCGGGGAAAGTATGGGCAGGGGTTTCCAGATCGCTGGTGGTGCCATCGCCAAAATTCCAGGACCAGGAGGTGGGATTATTGGTGCTGGCATCCGCGAAGATGAGGTTAAGTTGGTTGGGTGTGTATTCGAAATCAGCCTCAGGCGCAGCACAGCTTACCGTTATGGTTTGGCAGGATTCTGTAGTACCGCATACGCTGCTAACCGTTAAGCAAACGGTATAGTCCCCGGGCGCAGCGTAGGAATGTGTGGGATCGGGCAGGGTGGAAGTTGTGCCGTCTCCAAAATCCCAGGCCCAGCTGGCTGGATCAGCCGTTGAGGCATCGGTGAAAGCCACCTCTAGTTCGTTGGGTTGGAAGGAAAACTGTGCCTGAGGCGCAGCACAGCTTACCTGCACGGTTTCACAGTCAGTGGCACTGCCACAAAGGCTGCCGGCTTCCAGGCAAACGGTATAGGTTCCGGGCTGACTATAGGTGTGCATCGGGTTAGGCCCGGTTGCGGAATTGCCATCCCCAAACGTCCAGAACCAGCTCGTGGGGTTGTTGGTGCTGGCATCGGTGAAAGACACCGAAAGCTCTTCTTCCTGCACTGCAAACACAGGTTGAGGGGCGTTGCAGGACACGGTGATCTGTGAGCAGGTTGTGTTGGAGCCACAAATGCTTTCAGCGGTGAGGCAGACTTCGTAGGTGCCTGGGGCAGCGTAACTGTGCGCCGGGTTTTGCTGGGTAGAACCGTTTCCGTCCCCAAATGTCCAGGACCAGCTTGTGGGCGCGTTTGTGGTGTTATCCTGGAAGTTCACCTGCAACTCATTGGCGGTATTGGTAAATGCAGGGCCTGGAGCTGCGCAGCTAACAGCAACCTGTTGGCAGGACTGATTGCTGCCGCAGGTATTGCTGCTGATGAGGCAAATGGTGTAGGTGCCCGGCGCATTGAAGGTATGCGTTGGGTCGGGGACACCGCTGCTACCGCCATCACCAAAGTCCCAATCCCATTCGGTTGGAGTATTAGGGCTCAGGTCAGTGAGGGTAACCGTGAGCTCGTCGGTCTGAACTTCGAAATTGGCTTGTGGCTCCGGGCATTCGATGACCACAGGAGCACAAAAATCATCAGAGCCACAGATGCTGCTTGTGGTCAGGCAAACTTCATAGGTGCCGGCTGCCCCGTAAGTGTGGGAAGGGTTTTGCTGCGTGGACGCGTTGCCATCGCCAAAATCCCAGGCCCACTGCGCCGGGTTGTTGGAAGAGGCGTCAAAAAAGGAAACATTAAGGAGGTTGGCTACCTGTTCAAAAGCAGCATTGGGCGCCGGGCAACCTACAGATTCGGTTTGGCAGACGGTATCGCTCACTCCACATTCGTTGGTTGCGGTCAGGCAGATTTCGTAGGTGCCGGGAGAGGAATAGGTATGCATGGCGTTGGCTTGCATAGCGCTGTTCCCATCGCCAAAATCCCAGGCCCAAGCGGTGGCAGTACCAGGCAGGTTCGCTGTGAAGCTATAAGAAAGCCCATTCGCAGAACTTGCGAAGTCAGCGTCAGGCGGAAAGCAGTCAATGTCAAGGGTCGTGCAGGTGCTTAAAAGCCCACACGGACCGTTGGACTGCAGGCATATTTCGAATACACCGGTACTCGGGAAGGCAAAGCTGAAACTGCTCCCTCCACCAACGCCCTGACCGTTGACCTGCCAAAACCAGCTGTCGGCCTGGACAAACGAGGTGTCGGTAAAAGTGGCTTCCAGTCCATCCAGGTCAATGCTGAAGCCAAGGGGCGCATTGCTGCAATCCAGGTCAAGAGTCTCGCAAACCACATCGCTGCCGCACACACTTGATGCAATCAGGCAAACTTCAAAGCTGCCCGAACCCGGGAAGAGGTATTCGGGAGAAGGTCCGGTAAGCGTATCCTGCCCGTCAATGACCCAGGCCCATTGTTCTGCACCGCCGTTGGAATCGTCTTGGAAACTGACCAGCAGGTTGTCTGATGCATAGGTGAAGCCAGCCTGCGGTGGCGGGCAGCTGACTGAAACCGTATCACAGACTGCTGAGTTGCCACAAATATTTTCTATGCTGAGACAGATTTCGTAAATCCCTGGTGTTTCGTAATTGTGGAATAGGGCAGGGCCGCTGGCGATGGTACCGTCCCCGAAGTCCCAGCTCCAGGAATCCGGGAAGTTGGCGCTTTGGTCTTCCACGAAAACAGCCAGGTCTGTGACCTCGGTGGTGAAGGCGGCAGCCGGAGGCGGGCAGGTAACCGCTACATTCTTGCACGATGTATCCGTTCCGCAAGCGCCGTCCACGGAAAGGCAAACCTGGTAGGTGCCTGGCGCATCATAGGTATGCTGAGGGCTCTGGCTGTCGGAAGTATTGCCATCTCCAAAGTCCCAGGACCAGCTATTCGTGCCAGCGCTGGAAGCATCGGTGAAGGTGACATTGAGGTCATCTTCACCGAAATCAAAGTCGGCTTCCACATCGCCGCAGTTGACCTGCACCAGCTCGCAGGTGGATGCGTTGCCACAATTGTTGAGCACCACCAGGCAGACAAAGTAGTTGCCCGGCTCGCTGTAGGAGTGGGTAGGGTTTTGCTCGCCGGAGGAATTGCCATCGCCGAAATCCCATATCCATTCATTGGGCATGCCGAAGGAAAAATCCTGAAAGCTGACTTCCAGCCCGTTGTTGTTTTGGGCAAAGAAGACTTCCGGAGGGGTGCAGGAGGTCTGTAGCTGTTTGCAAACGGTAGCACTTCCACAATCCCCAACGGTAGTCAGGCAAGCCGTGAAGGTACCGGTAATGGGAAAGGTGTGGACGACTGCCACTCCGGTGTCCTGTGCTCCATCGCTAAAGTCCCAGAAGTACTGATTAGTCCCTGTGTCACCCTGTCCCTGAAAACTGGCGGTCAGCCCTGTCACCTGAAAGGAAAAATCGGCCTGAGCTTGACAAAATTCCCCTTCGGTGATTTGATAAAGGGTATCCACATCCGGGTCTTCCAGGAAGTCGATATTCCCGTTTGGCCAGCGCACAATAATGCTATCCAGTGTAGTACTTGGCCCCAGCCCAAAGTGCGCCCGCAGGCCGCAGTGAATACCGTACCCTTCACCGCTTCGGATTTCGCGGACCTGCCGCCCCCATGGGCCATAGATTTCCACTCTTGACCCCACGCCATTCGGGTTGGCATCCGTTCCTTTGAGGGCGACCTCCACGTAGTGGTTGTTGTTCCCGGCATTGAGCAGCAGTTTGTCCGGCTGTGTGCCGATTTGGTTGAAGCCCAGGCCGTAGCCCGCGTAGATGTCCACAAAGCCGTCCGCATTGAAATCCCCAACCACCGCACTGTGTATTCTGCCCGGGGCAGGAATCGCATTATTGACCCTTACGAAAGTAGAATTGCCCTGATTGCGGAGTATGGCGTGGCTGGCTCCGATAGACGTGTAGAGCAGGTCCAGGCGCCCGTCATTGTCAAAGTCCGTAAAAATCGCCTGCACGCCCAGGCCCGTTCCGGCTAAAGCTTCCGGTATATTGCTATTGCTGGTGATGTTGGTAAAAGTGCCGTTGCCGTTGTTGCGGTAGAGGGCGTTGGGGATATCATGATTGATCACGAAGGCATCATAGTCGCCATCGTTGTCAATGTCGCCAAATGCAGTGGAAATACTCTGTCCCATCGGGAGCAGGCCTGCAAAGGCGGCTACTTCGGTGAAGTCGTCATCATCGTCGTTGCGGAAGAGCAAATTGAGGCGGCGGCCGTCAGTGGCATCGGTTACCCCCAGGCGGTATTTGGAGATATACAGGTCAGAGGCCCCGTCATTGTTGTAATCTGCCCAAACGGTGCCATAGTTGCCTGAGTTGTCGGAGGGGACACTTGAAACAGGGTTGATTAGGTTGTAGTCCAGTGAGAAGACATTGTTTCCCAGGTTGCGGAAAGGAGCGCTAAGCCCGTCCTGATGGGCTGCGAACAGGTCGAGGTCACCATCGTTGTCGATATCTGCCATATTGGTGCCCTGCAGGAAATAATTGCCGGGATCGATGACTAGTGCGGTATAGTCGGTGCCATCGTCATTGGCCAGGAACAATCGCAGGGCATTATAAGAACCGCCGGTCAAAATATCATTGTAGCCGTTGCCGTCTACATCACCCACCGCGATGCCATTGGACGGGTTGTTCAGGGACTGAACGTAAAGGCTGCTGAAAAACGGGGTGCCGGCCTGCTGATATTCAATGTAGAGTTCCTGACGATTGTCAAGGATCACGAGGTCTTGCAAGCCGTCACCATTCATATCAGCGGCGGCCATGGGCGTCCCCGAAAGCAAACCAACGTTATCAAGGTAAAGTGTAGAGTCAAGGAAGCTAATCTGCCCCAATACAGGCAGCGCAATTCCAAGGCAGGCGAGGAGTAAGTAGTTTCTCATAGGATTATGTTACGGTATGGCAAACTTCTGGTTTGCCTGGTGTGGGATTATCCACTATCAGTATATACTGTAGTCCGGACCTTAAAGTTACACAACTTTGAGAAAAGTAGGGTGAATTTGTGCGTACGGATTGAAAAGTGGAGAGGAGCAAAGCTGGTCGGGTAAGGCTTTGATATACTGGAAGCTTACAGTTTAGACAAAAGCAGATATTAAAAGATTTGATGATCAGTGGTCAGGCATTGATACGGGCTGCTCAGGCGCTGTATCACCCGGCTTGCCCGGGCTAAAATCAGGATTTGGCTGGAAATGCCCCTGTTTTTTTAACTTAGCAACCTATTTTACACCAAAACCCAAAAACCATGATGTTACAACGGACCTACCTACCGGGTATTTTTTGCCTGGTTTTCGCACTTCAAATGCTTTCGGCTCAGACTTACCAAGAATCAATCAAACTGACACCTTCGGACCGGGACACTTTCGACTTTTTTAGCGGACATATGGCAACCGACGGGGCTTTCGCTATTGTTGGTGCGGTGGGCACAGATGAGAATGCCGCAGGTACTAATTTCCTGGATAATGCGGGCGGCGCCTACCTTTTTGAATACAATCCTGCGGATGGTTCCTGGACGGAGCGGCAAAAACTAATAGCCTCTGACCGGAGTGCAGGGGACGAGCTGGGCTATCGGGTAGCGGTGTCCGGGGCGATAGCCGTGGCCACTTCTTTCCGCAATCGACTGGATGAGAACGGGGCCAATCCAATGCAGGATGCCGGAGCTGCCTATATTTTTGAAAGGCAGCCCAACGGTAACTGGGCCGAATTGCAGAAACTGGTACCCGCTGACCGGGCACCTGTAGATCGCTTCGGGAGAGGCCTGGCAATTACGGAAGGCCACACCATTTTTGTTGGTGCCCCGGATGAAGACCCGGAAGTCAATGGCTCGCCTGCTGTCTCTGGTGCCGGAGCAGTGTATGTTTTTGAGAAAAACCCGGAGAATCAGTGGACTGAACAACAGAAACTCGTGGCCTCTGATCTAACCACGGGCGATAATTTCGGCTATGCTGTAGCGGTGGATGGAGATGTGGCACTAGTCGGCGCATTTGGGAAAGACCGTACAGAAGGCGGGGAATTCTATAATGTGGCCGGTGCTGCCTATTTTTTTGAACGGCAGTCTGATGGCGAGTGGCTGCAAACCCAAAAGGTGGAGTCACCCGAACCGGTAGCCGAAGCCTTTTTCGGGCATGAGGTAGCTTTGAAAGGAGATTACGCTGTGATAGCTGCTGATGAAGAAAGTGTTTTTGAAGGGGGAGGGGCAGAAATAACCCAAGCGGGAGCAGTGTACGTGTATCATCGCGATGGTAATGGGCTCTGGACTTTTGAAGGACGTTTGACTGCCCCTGATCCGGATGTGAAGGACCATTTTGGGTTCAGTGTGGCTATCGAGTGGCCGATGTTATTAATCGGTGCATACCAGGACGAGGAAGATGCTAACGAAGAAGATGCATTAAACCAGGCGGGCGCGGCTTTTATTTTCGAATCCAGTGAAGATGGCGAGTGGGAGTGGGTACAAAAGTTAGCAGCTAGTGATCGCGCAACATCTGATTTTTACGGCCGCTCTGTTGCGATTGCCGGAGAACAGCTTCTGGTCGGATCTTTTCGGACCGCTTTTGCTGGCACCGGTGCGGCGGCCTTGAATGGAGCAGGGGGCGTATACATTTACAATCCCATGACTACGCATACCTTAGAGGCAGCTCTTATTCGGGCTGAGGTATTCCCCAATCCTACGTCTGGCGCTATTCGGGTGGTGTTGCCAAATTTACATTCCTCTGTTGAAGCTTCCATCTTGACGATTGATGGGCGTCCGATTGCGGATCACATGTTCCAGTACACTCAAACGCTAGACTTTTCGCTCCCGGGCCCCGCAGGTATTTACCTGCTACGATTGGCTACCGAGGATGGGGCAGCTACCTGGAGGCTGATTAAACAGTAGGTATCCGGTTCCAGAGCCACTGAGTGCATCAAACCATCCGCCAACGCGTAGGCTGCCAGCTTGCCCAGTCAAACCGGGGCACAAATCGCGGCGCCAGTTCGCGCAACCGTTTTACCCTATCCTTTATCTCGGGGTGGGAGCTTAGAATCGTTGGCACTTTGATGCCACGTGGGGACTGGAACCTGGCCAGCCAGCCGCCTTTATTGTAATAATCCAGCGTTTCGAGCGCATCTGCCAGCGCATTAGGGTCGCCGGTCAGCCGGGCAGCCTCAAGGTCGGCATCGTACTCGCGGCTGCGGGAAAAGGCTTGTACCATCAGCGTCACTAGCGTAGGCGCAAGGAGCAAGAGGGCGATTGCGGTCCATGAAACCGTTGCTTCCCCCATAAAGAATAATGGAAGGTTAATAAAAAGCAAAATCTGCCCGAAGAGAGAGAAAAACCGGGTATACCGGCTAAACAGGTTGACCATCGACTTCAATTGCAGGTCATTATTCCGGATGTGGCTGATTTCATGGGCTAAAATACCGGAGAGGCCTCTGAGGTCCATCCTGGAAAGCAGTCCATGGGTGATGGCAATAGCAGGGTCTTTCTTGCTACCGGTAGCAAAGGCATTCAAGCTGTTGTTGGGGACATAGTATAGTTTTGGGGTAGCTGGGAGGTTGGCCCGCTGGGCAAGTTGCTGAACCAGTCGGGCGAGCTGAGGTGCCTGATGAGGATGCAATGGGCGACCTCCCTGAAACCGCATCACCATTTGGCTGGAAACTCTTGTGCTCATCCCTAACGTAATGAGCCCGAAGGCACCTGCCCAAAGCATGCCGGTAAATCCAAAGAGGGTATAACCCAGCCCGAGCATTAATGCCAGCATGCTGATGAATAAGGCGCTTGCCCGAAGAGTATTCTGAAATTTCTGATTCTTATACTGTGATTCGCTCATTGGTCATGGTCATGGTTCGCTCTTTAAACAGCAAAACAAGTACCATGTGAAAAATACTGCCAGAATGACGCAGCTTTTTCTGGATTGCTGTCATTCTGGCATTTAGTCTGTCTAGATGTACTGATTAATAATATTCTCAAAATACTCCTGACGGCCACTATGCTGCACCAGCCGGATATTATGCCGGGCGATGCGGTCCAGGTCCTCCAGGCTCAGCTTGCCGGCTTCAAAATCCTTACCCTCGCTATGGTCGAATGAGCTGTAGCGGTCCTTGCGCAGTTGCCGGTAGTGGGATTCCTGCAGGATGCGGTCAGCGGCTAGGAGTGCCCGGGCAAATACGTCCATCCCGCCAATATGCGCGTGGAACAAATCAGCCAGGTCGGTACTGTTGCGCCGGGTCTTGGCATCGAAGTTAATGCCGCCGCCTTGCAAGCCACCGGCCTCCAAAATAACCAAAAGGGCTTCCGTTACCTCGTAAACGTTTACCGGGAATTGATCGGTATCCCAGCCGTTTTGATAGTCTCCGCGATTGGCGTCAATGCTCCCCAAAAGCCCGGCATCGGCAGCAACCTGCAGTTCGTGCTGAAAGGTATGCAGGGCGAGGGTAGCGTGATTGACTTCGACATTGATTTTGAAGTCGTCCATCAAATCGTTGGCTCTTAGAAAGCCGGTCACGGTTGCCGCATCAAAATCATACTGATGCTTGGTAGGCTCCATGGGCTTAGGCTCAATGAAGAAGTTGCCCTTGAAGCCTTGCTTGCGGGCGTAGTCTTTGGCTGTATGCAGGAAGGTTGCCAGGTGGTTCAACTCGCGCTTCATATCGGTATTGAGCAGGGAGAAATAGCCCTCCCGGCCGCCCCAGAAGACGTAGTTTTCACCGCCTAGCTTGATCGTGGCATCAAGGGCGAGCTTCACCTGTGCGCCTGCGTGGGCTACCACAGCAAAGTCAGGGTTCGTTGCCGCGCCGTTCATATAGCGGGGGTGAGAAAACAGGTTGGCGGTGCCCCACAGCAGGCCGACTCCAGAAGCTTCCATTTTCTCCTTTGCGTAATCCGTGATGGCGTCCAGGCGCTTCTCAAATTCTGCCAGACTGTCCCCTTCGTCGATGAGGTCTACATCGTGGAAGCAGAAGAAGGGAATGTTCATCTTGGTGATGAATTCAAAGGCCGCATCCATTTTGTCCTTTGCCCGCAGCAGCGGGTCTGCCGCTTCATCCCAGGGGAACTGCATGGTGCCCGGTCCAAAGGGGTCTGCCCCGGTATTACAGAAGCTGTGCCAGTAGGCGACCGCAAAACGGAAATGCTCTTTCATGCTCTTGCCGGCAACCACCCGGTCGGCATCGTAGTATTTGAAAGCCAGTGGGTTTTTGGATTCGGGGCCCTCGTAGGCAATTTGGTGAATGCCCTTGAAATACTCTTTTTGTCCTTTGATCACTTTCATGGTGTAATGGTTTTTTTTAAAGCCTTTTCCCAGGCCTGATAGGCGGCCCGGTAGGCATCAATATCGGTAGACTGAGGCTCGTATTGCCCCACTTTTTTCAGATTGTAATGGATGGCGCTGAGGTCATCCCAATGCCCTGCACCTACTGCTGCTGCCTGTGCAGCCCCAATGGCTCCGGTGGTTTCCATTATCTCGATGGTGCAACCGCTGAGGGTGGCCAACGTATGTCCAAAAATAGCTGACTGAAAGAGGTTGTCATTTCCTACACGGATTACCTCCATTTGCAGCCCTATCTCCTGCAGGATTTGCATGCCATATATGAAGGAAAAAGCGATGCCTTCCAGCCCGCCCCGCAGCAAATGCGCTTTGCTATGCCGGTTAAAGTCTAGCCCCAGCAATTGAGCGCCCACCTGCCGGTCATTGAGGATGCGCTCCGCGCCATTGCCGAAAGGAAGGGACGTCAGCCCGGCTGCGCCAATCGGGGCCTTTTGGGCTTCTGCCTCCAGCGTTTCGTAGGGCGTCCCGGGCGCGAGCATTTTACGCAGCCAACTATACTGTATGCCGGTGCCGTTGATGCACATCAGGACACCTATATGTGGGGCATCGGGTTGGTAGTTGACATGGGCAAAACCATTGACGCGGCTCTGAGGGTCGTAGAGGGGCTGATCGGTGACGGCGTAAACGACACCGGAAGTGCCACCGGTAGCTGCCACTTCTCCGGGGCTCAACACCCCCAGGGAAAGGGCATTGTTAGGCTGATCGCCTGCCCGGTAGGAGATAGGCGTGCCGGGCGCGAGCCCCAGTTCGCTTGCTGAGGTTTTGCTCAGTTCGCTTTGCGGGCCTATACCGGGGGCAATGTCTGGTAGCAAAGCCGGATCAATATCGTACACTCTAAGCACATCAGAAGATACCCGCCGGTCGGCAAAATCCCAGAAAATCCCTTCGGACAGCCCGGTAATAGTGGTTTGAACCTGCCCACTCATCCGCATGGCAATGTAGTCACCGGGCAGCATGATTTTGTGGATGCGGCCGTAGGTGCCTGGCTCTTCCTGTTGCACCCACTTTAGTTTGGAAGCCGTGAAATTGCCCGGGCTGTTGAGCAGGTGCTTGAGGGCGCGGTCTTGTCCAATGGCTTCAAAGCCAGCCTGCCCGGTAGCCACCGCCCGGCTGTCGCACCATATAATAGAAGGGCGTACCACTCGCTGCTGCTCGTCTACAAGGACGAGGCCATGCATTTGGTAGGCAATACCGATGCTGCCAATTGCCGTTCCGGGCGCGCCGGTTTGTTCCAGCAACTGCCGGGTAACGGCTTTGATACATTGCCACCAGAATTCCGGGTCTTGTTCTGCCCAGCCGGGCTGCGGCGCCTGAATTGGCATCTCCTGCTCCGGATAGCTGCTCTTGCCAACCGCTGCTCCGTCTTCCAGGCGGATTAATGCCGCTTTGACGGAAGAGCTGCCCAAATCAAAGCCTATACTGTATTGCGGTGCGCTCATGGTTTTTGTTTTTGTTGCTCAAGCCACGCTTTCTGTCGGTCATAGTGGGTATGGTCTGCCGGGGATCTCACCTTCAATAGCGGTGGAAGGTTTCCCAGGGAGTTCTGGAAATTTTTCATCGCCTTCAGCAGCTCCGTTGCCTTATTTTAAGAAACTTTATTAAGGTAAAGAATGATTTGATAATCCCTCGCTTCTAGGTTCTCAATGTTGTTGAAATTTTGAGCCGGCAGCAAAAAGTCAGCGAAGGACACCTCCAACGCTGATCCGGCATTGATGTATTTCCAAGAAGCGTGCCCCTTGGGGAATTCAGATTTGGCTTCAGTAAAAGGCCGGATTTATTTTTTCAGACACTTGCTCAGTGCTTTGTTGTGGTGAGGTATACTAACGCTAATTGTAACCAGGAAAACGGCTCATCCTGTTTGGTCTTCAAGCTTAAATTTGATTAATGAGGTTACAACCAGCAGGTACTTTACTCCCCCCACTGAACATGCCGTATATGGCATCTTTGAAGGTGCTTGAGGTGCTGCTGTTTTTCTTTTGCTGTCTGAGGCTGGTTTTGCTATTCGGTCAAACCGTATAGTGTTGTTGTCGCAATACCGGGTGAAGCGGCGAAAATTAAGGCATAGGCGGTCCGGGCATTGCTGTAGGCAAGACATTAAAATCACAATACAAATATGAGTACTCATTTTAAATCGTACTACGCGACCAATCCCAGAGATTTTAAGGCGTACGACACCCAACGGCTCAGGGAGGACTTTCTGCTCACTCCTGTCATGAAGGAGGGTACGGTGCAGCTCAACTACCTGCATTATGACCGGTTCATTGCTGGCGGAGCGGTCCCAACAGACAAGCCGCTAAAGCTCGAAGCCATCGATCCCCTGAAAGCGGACTATTTCCTGGAGCGCCGGGAATTAGGTATTATCAATATTGGCGGTGGCGGCACAGTCTCAGTAGATGGTACGGAGTATGCACTCGGGTATCGGGAAGCCCTGTACGTGGGGCGTGGTAACCAAGAGGTCGTTTTTAAAAGCAGTGATGCTTCGAAGCCTGCGCATTTTTACCTGAATTCGACTCCTGCACACCATGCTTATCCCACCAAAAAAATCACAGAAGCGGATGCTGAAGTGGTAGAGCTGGGCTCCCTGGAAACCGCCAACCATCGGGTTATCCGCAAGCTGATCGTGAATAGCGTGGTGGAAGTTTGCCAATTGCAAATGGGGATGACGCAGCTGAAGACAGGCAGCGTTTGGAATACCATGCCGGCCCACACTCACGATCGCCGCATGGAGGTCTATCTTTACTTTGAGCTCCCTGAAGATCAGGCCGCCTGCCACTTCCTCGGCGAGCCCACAGAAACCCGCCACCTTTGGCTCAAGAATGAGGAAGCAGCGATTTCTCCGCCCTGGTCCATTCACGCTGGCTCAGGTACCACCAACTACACCTTTATCTGGGGCATGGCTGGTGAAAACCTCGACTATGGCGATATGGACCAATGCGCAATCACAGATTTGAAATAAAGAGACATGAATCCACTATTCGATTTAAAAGGAAAGGTTGCTCTGATTACCGGCGGTACCCACGGGCTTGGAATGGCGATGGCTATGGGGCTCGGGCAAGCAGGTGCCACGCTGGTCATTAACGGGCATTCTTCTCAGGAAAAGATTGACAAAGCCCTGGAAACCTACCGGGCAGAGGGCATCACTGCGCACGGCTGCCTGTTTGATGTGACGCAGGAGGCTGCGGTGATGGAAAGCGTTGCTCAAATCGAATCAGAGGTAGGGCCTATTGATATCCTCGTTAATAATGCCGGGATTATTAAACGCATTCCGCTGGTCGAGATGAGCGTAGAGGAATGGGATCAGGTTATCCGTACTGACCTGACGGGCGTTTTTATTATGTCTAAGCATGTCGTTAAAGGCATGATGGAGCGCGGTGCGGGAAAGATCATCAATATCTGTTCTATGATGAGCGAGCTTGGGCGCAATACCGTAGGTGCTTACGCAGCAGCCAAGGGCGGCTTGAAAATGCTTACGCAAAATATGGCGACGGAGTGGGCCAGGCACAACATTCAGGTTAATGGCATCGGGCCGGGCTATTTTGCGACGAGCCAAACGGCGCCAATCCGGGTAGACGGGCATCCGTTCAATGATTTTATCCTTCAGCGCACGCCTGCGGGCCGATGGGGCGACCCAGCAGACCTGGCGGGCACGGCTGTTTTTCTGGCAGCCCCTGCCAGTGATTTTATTAACGGGCAGGTGATCTATGTGGATGGTGGTATTTTGGCTACCATTGGCCGGCCTGCTAATGAGTCATAAGTGCCAAAGTTTTGGGGTATTGCTTTGGAGGCCAATCGGGTACCTGGCGCGGCTTTGACCACTGCATAAAGGTACCCGCTTTTCGTTCGGGCCAGTGAAGTGCCCGTGCAGGCAAGGTCTTTTGAGCCAAGAGAATTGGCCTGTTTTAACCAGGCTTCTTGCGGTTGGTAGACTGCCTGCAGATTAATTCCGTATCGAGGACCACTTTTTGATGTATGTAGTTTTCATCCTGATCGCTATTGATCTCTTCAATCAGTTTTTGAACAGCCAGTTGCCCCATTGCTTTACTTGGCTGCCGGATAGAGGTGACGGAAGGTTTCATGAAGGCCGAGAAAGGCTCTTCAGAAAATCCAATCACGCCTAGCTGTTCAGGCACCTTAATGCCCAGTACTTCAGCGTGTGCGATGGTGCTGATCGCAGTCAGGTTATTGGCGGTAAAGATGGCATTCGGGCGATCTTTAAGGCTTAAGAGCTCATCAGCAACCCGGGTGCCATCGGCAAAAGAAAGGTTGGAGCTGTATTTTATCCACTCCTGTTTCAAGGGCAGCCCTGCTTGTTTTATTGCTTGCTCAAAACCTCTTAACCGGTCTGCGTAGATCAGTTGTTTAGTTGGGCCAGACAAATATGCGATTTTGGTGTATCCCTGTTCAATAAGGTGTTGGGTTCCTTCCAAGGAAGCCTGGTAGTCATCAATGACAATTTTGGTAGTCTCCTTCATCGCGTTGGTCACCCGGTCCACCAAAACCAACTTGATTCCTTGTTCCTTGGCTTTGTAAAAGTGCTCAAAAGATTCAGTTTCCAAAGATAAGGTCGCTATTATTCCGGCCACCCTGCTGGCAATAAGTGTATCCATGTAAGTTTTTTCCCGCTCGTGAGAGTTATTGGTTTGGCAAACGATGACCGAGTACCCCATTCCAAAGGCGGTCTCTTCTATGTTATGCACGAGAGCGGATAGAAAGCCCCGGTTGAGTTCAGAAACCAAGACCCCGATCACTTTAGATTGATTGGTTGATAAACTGGTTGCGATCGCATTCTTCTGGAAGCCAAGCATCTTTGCTGCGGCTTGAACTTTCGCTTTTGTTTTAGCGCTGATCCGGGGGTCGTCATTCAGGGCGCGGGATACGGTGGAGATAGAGACACCTGCTTCCGCTGCGACATCGTAAATATTTACCCTGGTTTTCTTTTTCATGGGGCTGATGATTTGGCCATGAAGCCGGGAGCCACAGTGCTTTCCTAGGCATAAGCACTCTGTTTTGCCAAAATAGTGGAAATTATATCATTCTTTAGGCAAGGCTTCGGATTCAAAATACAGGTCTCTTTTCGTTGGTCGATTTTGATTGACAAAGATAGGGCAATCACCTCAATGTTTTAATCAAGCGCTTGCCTTGATGAGAAAGATAATAAAAAATTGAGTTAAAAATAATTTATTTTATTGCAATTAGTACATATAAAACCAAAGTTTAGGTTGTTATAATTTTTTGAAACAAATAAAAAGCTGTACAAGCGCTTGCATAAATTGAAATCGATTGGTAGATTTATGTCGTCGTTTGGCAACAGCCGATTGCGTGAAACTGAATTCGATAGTTCAAGAACAAACCGAATTATGGAAGACCGAACTACCTGTAGTGCCCACCAAAAAAACTGGCAAGCCTATCTGAATGGCAGCGATCAGGCCTTTGAAGATTTATACCTAGCTTTCGCCGACCGTTTGTACGTCTATGGCTCCAATCTCACCGTAGACAAAGCCTTGGTGGAGGATGCAATTCAGGAGATCTTCTGCAAGTTGTACCAAAGAGATAAGGGCCTGATCGAGGTCAATAATATCCGGAGTTACCTGTTTGTTGCCCTGCGCAATCATATCCGGAAAAGCATGAGCACAGACCGCAATCACGAGCAGCACCAAAAGCGGTACCAGTCGATGCAGCCGGTGAGCGAAGAGGTACCAACACCAACTGTTGGCTATGAAGGGCAACCGCTGCAGGCAAGTGTAAAGCAGGCTATTGATGATTTGCCCCCGCGGCAGAAAGAGGTGCTTCGCCTTCGCTTTTTGGAAGGGTTCGATTACTATGAGATTTCTGAAATAATGAAAATATCCTATCAGGTGGCACGCAATTATGCTTCCCGCGGTATGAAGCGTTTAAGATCAGATTTGTTTACAGACCCAAAATTGCAACACCGGCGGATAGCTATGGCTGGCTGAGATCGTATCTGAGTGTACGCAGCTTGATAATAAGTCCAATCGCCCTGTCTTTTGTAATTGTGGGCTGCCTTTTATGGCACCACAAAGTTTGAAAGAGCTTCTGCCCCGGACCTGTTTGCCCGAAACGGTAACCATCTGTCCATCCTCATCTGGCAATGCAGGGCTGTAAAAACGGGAATTTATCCCTATCTTCGGACCCGAAAATTTATCTTAACCGTTAAAAAACGCTCTTCAATGATTTTACTGAAAAGAAGTTTATTGTTAATGCTGCTTTCCGGGCTTTTTGTTTTTACCGCTTGTAATGACGATGACGAGGATTGCATGCCTCCTGCGCTCTCTGAAAACATCGTGGGCGAATGGGAAGTGTCCACCACCAATGACGTAGTGGAGTTTCAGGCAGATGGTACGCTGATTGACCCCAATGATGCCGTGGTCGGTGGCTCATCCACTGCCGATAAAACCTATGTGGCCAGTGGAATGACCCTTACAGTGACCGTTTCAGACGGTGGTGCCTCCTTCTCCTCTGAATTCGATGTAACCAGCAACGAATGCGATGAGATTATAGTGACCTTCATTGGGGTGGATGTGACGTTTACGCGTCAGTAAGCCTGATAGGAATAGTCCTTGCGTTCAATGCGCTTCTTAGTGAAGATCAGTTAGTGTTTTGGAATTGCTAGGACCAAGCCCAAAGCGGGCATCCGAAACCTTCGGATGCCCGCTGTCATTGTAGCTCAAAAAAAGTTTTAAATCCGCTTTGCCCGCGGCTGCAAGTCCGTCAGCTCGGCGATCCGTACCGGCCGGCCGGATTCAATGCTGTTGCGGGCAGCCACGCCAATCAGTACGGACATGGCGCCATCGCGTACGCCTGCGGCTCTTTCGTAGGGGTCTTCTTTTTCCGGGTGGACAAAGATTTTATCGTGCAGGCGCTTGTCGCCACCGCCGTGGCCGCCACGCTCGTAGCCGACCATGATACGCTCGTAGTCATTCCACAGGTTGTGCGCGATGAGGGGCTTGTAGTTGATTTCGCCGGCCTTCTGATTCATTTCCTGTGCGTGTAGCTCAGCCTGACTTACGTCCTGTTCTTCCACGTATGGGATGTCCTGCCAGGCTTCCAGGCGGCCGTCGGTCCCGTTGAAGGCAATGCGCCAGCCTTCGAAGGGGGAGTAGGTGGTCAGGGAGTAGTTGACGAAGACGTTGTTGGCGTATTTGATCTGCGCCGACATTTTATCGTAAATGTTGATCTCCTCCCGGAACAGGCAGTTGTCCCGGATGTACCCGTCGTGGTGCTCGTTTTTGGTGTAGAGGTTGGTCAGGAACTCATTTTTGGTGATATCCCAGTGGAAGGCGCACTTGTCGGTATGTTCACAGTCGCGGCAATTGTTGCCCCGGAAAGGCCCATTGCTGCCGTAGTGCTCCAGATCGCCGTAGGCAAAGACCTCCTCGGGGTCGGAGTCGAGCCACCAGTTGAGCAGGTCAAAGTGGTGGGTGGCTTTGTGCACCCATAGCGTACCGCCCGCCTGCCGCAGCCCGTGCCAGCGCCGGAAGTAGGACGCCCCGTGGTAGGTATTCAGGTACCAGTTGAAGTCCACCGAGGTCACCTTGCCGATCTTTTCCTCCATCAGGAGTTCCTTGATCTTGGTCATGTACGGGCTCCAGCGGTAGTTGAAGCCGACGATCAGGTTCTTGTTGGACCGACGCTCGGCATCAATGATTTCCTGGCATTTGAACTCATCGGTGGTCATGGGCTTTTCGGTCAGCACATCGCAGCCCATATCGAGCCCCTTAATGATGAACTCGTGGTGGTTGGAGTCTTTGGTCGTGACAATCACCAGGTCGGGCTTTCTTTCCTGTACCATCTTTTCGAAATTGGCGTAGGTCGGGCAGCTCACCTGCATTTCCTTCAGGGCAAACTCAAGCCGGCCCGGGTTGATGTCGCAAAGCCCCACAAATTCGAGGATATCGGAATATTTTTCCACCAGCCGCCGCCCCCAGAAAGTGATGCCGCGTATGCCGGTGCCCACGAGGGCAATTTTGAGTTTTTCACCTTTTAGAATAGGGCTCCAAAGAGTGCTGCCCGCCACGGCGGTACCCGCGGAAAGGCTGCTGAGCATGGTCAGAAAATGTCTTCGGTTGATTTCGGTTGGCATAATTTGAATTGGTTTAGCTGTTGATCAAGGCACTATTTTTTACTTTCCATCCGGAAGGCTGTCCCCCACTGTGCTGCTTCCTGCTCCAGGTGTTCCCGGAATTCCCGGATGCCGCGTATTTGCATGGGGTCTTCTTCCCAAACCGCCATAAAACGGTAGGTGGCGGCTTCGTTGCTGGCATTGAGGATCATGAGGTGGTCGAGTTCGCTATCGTAGAGCACAGGTTCCTGAGCTTCCTTAGCCAGGAGGGCGAAGCCGAGCTGCTGCCCGTGGTAGGACTGATTGTCCCAGTTGTAGTAGGTCTGTACGCCATCGTACCGCTTGGCATTGATTTGGTCGGTATGCTTGACAATGCCGGTAGCAAACTTCATCCCGTCCGGCAGCGGGGTTTTGGACTGTATGCGCACCTCCGTCCACTGATGGCCGGCCTGTATTTCAAAATCTACCGTAAGGTCCAGCCGGAAGGTGTCCACCTCCAGCCCCTCAAAGGTGACCCGAAGGATGCTCCGCAGGGGGCCGTTGGCTATGATTTTGATGTCCTTTTTGGCGGTTTTAGAAAGGGCATAGGCTTTTTCCCGGTACCAGATGGCGGGGCTGCCAATACCCAGGGAGTTGCCTACTTTGAGAATGTCAGAGCCCCAGTCCTTCAGGTCGTGGTAGTCCCAGCCCACTGTATCCATGACCATATCCCGGACTTTCTTGCCATAAATATCGGTGCGGAAGCGGTCGTCCATGTAAAAGCGGTAAGCCACCAGGTCGTTTTCCCAAACCGGGCCTTCAAACATGACCCACATGTTTTGGGGGGTGAGATTACCGGGCACCGTCAGGGCTTCCCGTTGGGTATAATCTGCCAGCATTTCCCGGGCGGTCTCCGGAGCAAAGGGGCGGTCCTGTACCTTGAAGACGATTTGCGAACGTTGGGAGGCCTCAAAGGCGTCTGGGGCTGGCTGATAGGAGAGGCTTCGGGAAGATTTGCCCTTGAGGTCGGTCAGGAAGAATAAAGTTTCCGGCGTACCATCGCCATCCAGATCATCCTGCTGTGCGGGCAGCCAGGCTTCAGCCTCGGCGTCGTAAAGCGCCCATCCCGGGCCACCGTTTTCCGGGACAGCGGCCTCAAAGCCTGCATCCTTAAAAGCGGTAGCTTCCGGATTGGAAACCGTAATGGTGTAGTCATCGCTGTCATTGGCCGATTGATCAGCCCCGCAACTGCTGAGCAGGCTCAGGGCAAGTCCGGCCCCAAAAAAGCGTAAGGAAGAAGAAGGTGGGATCCGCATATTCCGGTTGGTTTTGATGAGTGTGCTCCTAAAAATATTCACTCTGGTTGGAATGGTGGTAAAAAAACTGGCCATTCTTTGGGAGGGTAGCCTGCAAGGGGCTTTTGTAACCTATTCGGGCTTATGTCGCGCACTTTTGAGTGGTATGGAAGTTTGCGAAGGAAGTAGGTGCACCAAGAGAGTAGGATGCGGTCCCAATCTGCCCCATTTCATACCTCTTTTCTGTGACAACATTGCCGTTAAGTTGGAAATTGAGTATCTTACTTGACAATAGCGCACCTCTCTAAAAAACCGGTACACTTACAGAGCGCGCAAACCATCTCTAATGCTATAAAATCTTACAAAATGAAAGAATTATTACTACTCTCTTTGCTCAGTCTGTCTTCTCACGCATTGCTACAGGCACAAATTGAAAAAGGCGCGCTTACCTTAAGAGGTGCAGCTGGATTGGAATACCTGTCTGCAGCGGAAGAAGAATATAGCGGGCTGACTTATGAACTAGGGACCAGAATTGGATGGATGCTCACAAACCATTGGCTGGTGGGTACAAGCTTGGGGGTAGTTGGAATCGGTGGCAGTGGTGCCGTTTACTTTGCTGCGCCGGAGGTGCGGTATTATTTCAATCCGGGCTCGGAAAAAAACAATTACTACGGTGGATTCAGATACAGCTTTAATTCAGAAGGATTCGATTATTCTACTTATGAGTTTCAGCTGGGGTTGAACCGGTTTATAAACGAGCAGGTCGCGTTTGATGCCAATCTTGTTTATGCGGTACAACCCGAGGAGGATCATACCCTGCTGCTATCTTTAGGGCTACAGCCCTTTATGAACAAAGCGGACAGAGCTGGATGGAAGTCGGCAGCTTCTGCTTTTGACAAAGGCGACTTGTTGCTTAACTCCAGTTTTGGTTTCGTCTCATATAGAGGTAGTTTCTTAGAGATGATGTTCAATCCTGATCTGGGGTTATTTCTTAGTGAGCAGACTTTGATAGGTGTAAATTTCAACGCCTCTTTTAATACTATTGTTGGCAATTTAAGAAAAGTTAACCAGGGAACGATTACCGAGCTATCCATCGCCCCTTACCTCCGGCACTACCTCAGTAAGGAGCAAAAACACTGGCGTTGGTATGGTCAGGCGGGTTTCCTCTTTGCCGGGTCAAACTTCGAGTCATCTTCTTTTGAAAGGAATTCATCAGTTGCCCTTGTGAGTGGCCGCTTAGGCACCAATTGGTTCCTGACGCCTAATTTAGCTTTTGATATTGGGCTGGATTTGAGCCATCATCTCCGGGCTAATATGGAGGGGACCAGTGACTGGTCAGGTTCATTTGATGAGCAATTACCTGACCGTGGGTTCCAGGTAGGGGCATCAATAGGCGTGCAGTACTTCCTGCAAAGAGGAAATTAGAACACCAAACCATTTAAGTAAGATTATTCCTACTGTCTGGGATCAATATCTATTTCCCGGCCTCCATTTCTAAGCGAGAACGGGCCTGCATCCCAATCGAAGACAGGCTTGGTTTCCCATTTCAGCCGAAGCTCATCGGTATGTAAGGTCGCATGGGCTTTCACTTTTTTACCCTGGGCTTCCCAGCCAAAATACCCCTGCCACGCTTTAAGGTCGAGCAGCAGGGCGGGTGGAGGATTGGTCAGCTTCAAAAATCCACTGGGCATTTGAGCGAAGAGGTTGCCATCTGTATGGTTGTGAGCATTCGGCAGTTCAATGGCGTGCTTGCGGCAGTCGATGAAGATATTTTCGGTTACGTTTTGCGCGCGGGCGGTACCCCCTCTGCCTGCTACGATGCGGGTCGGATTGAGGTAGGAGCCGTAGCCGGTATTTTCGATATCAATGGCCAGGTTGTGGTGAAAGTGGATGCTGTCTGAGCCATCCGTATAAAAGGCGTTCCCACCTGAACCGTAGTCGCCACTGATCCAGTACTGGCTGCGTAGTTCGTGGATAACGTTGTGACCGACGTCTATGGCACCCCGGCTGACTTCCACATAAATGGCACCCCGAGCTATGAATTGGTATGCCACATTTCGTTGCCAAGGTCAAGGGCGATGCTATTGGCCCATTCCAGTGTACAGCCCTCAATGATCCAGTGGTTGCCCCGCCGGGCAGAGACCATGCCGCGCTGTGGCATGGCAAACCCATTGCCAGCTTTTTCAAAAGTGAGCCCCTGCAACCTGATGTAGGGTAGCCCGTAGTCCGTTGGCGTAAAAACCTGCTCTTTAACAGTAGCCTCAATTGAGCTGTAATCGGTAGCCCCGGTACGCCCGGGGAAGCGGACATGCAAGCGCAGCCCGTTGTGCTCAATCCAGTAAGCACCTTCCTGCGCTTCCGCAAGATCGACGGGGTGCTCCGCCTGCTTCAGCAACTGCCCATCCAAAAATAGGCGGCCCCGGCGCTGAAAGTGGGCGTGCATGTTGATATTCTTATAGTCCACCCATTCCAGGTCCTGCCCGAGGTTCCGCAGCGCAAAGGGGTTGTAGCCCATAAACCATTCCGGTGGCAGATCGTATTGCCAGATTTGCAGGGGTGGTTTCTCAGTATCTTCGTAGGTGTGCCGCTGCCCGGTATAGCGCCATCCTTTGCCGGGTTCCCATCCTTCCAACGGCAATTCCCGCGCACCGCTAATCACCACCTGGTGGCCGGGTGCAGCCGCATACGTGATCATCTTCTCCGGACTTGTTCCGCCCCGTGCAGGATTTACCGCTTCCCGGTAAGTCCCGCTTTTGATCAGCACCCGTTCTCCGGGCTGCAAAACTGCCGCTGCTTTTCCAATAGTACGCCAGGGCCGCGCCTCCGTACCCGGGTTGGCATCACTCGCCTTCGGATGATTTTGGTCCACGAAAAAAGTACGGCTGGGCTCAGCTTCACTTTCCCAGCTTTCAAAAGCATTACCATGGGGCATCAGGCTGCTGTCAAAATCCCGGTAGGGCGATTGACCGTACATGGAGCCACATAATATCAGCATCAAGGGTAAAACAAAATAGCGAAAAGGCATGATAGGTATTCGTTGTAATGGCTTTACTGATTTGAACATTGGGTTTGTATTCTACAATTGACCCCGTTAGGGGTCTGATGTGGGTAAAAAAAATCACACTAAAAGAATATCCCGTGCCGTAGGTACGGAATGTAAAACTATGACTTACAGAAGTCTGGTTGATTGAGCCGTAAATACCTGACCATTTAATATGCAGTATTTGCAAGTGCTTCAGGAGCAAAAAAACTAACCACTAATTCGGCTTAGTCGCACTGGTGTCTTAATGTTGTTTACTTCCCTCTAGAGTACCCAAGCCCTACCGAGGCGCAGCCAGCTCAAACTCCGCCTCCAGGTCTGCCTTCGAGCTGTTGCCTGCAAAGACCGAAAAGCGTCCCGGCTCCGCTTCCCACTCTCCATTGGTCGTATAAAAAGCTAGGTCAGCCTCCAGGCGAAGTGTCCTGATTTTTTTAGCTTTAAGCATCTGAAAAAAATAACTGATATGCCATCTTCTTATGCTTATCGCAATTTAGCGGTTGTACTGTTGCTTACCTTGAGCACGGCCTTTGCCGCACAAGCCCAGCTACAACCTTGGGAAGACCCCGCCGTTAACGGTATCAACCGCATGCCGGCCCGGGCAACGTCCTATTCCTATCCCGATGAAGCCACCGCCCTTATGGTGGACCGCGAAGCCTCCGGGCGCTACCTCAGCCTGAATGGAAACTGGGCGTTTGCCTTCGCTGAGGTGCCCGAAGCCGCTCCGAAAGATTTCCATCTGCCAGATTTTCAACCCAAAGGATGGGCGCAGATTCCAGTGCCTTCCAACTGGGAACTGCAGGGCTACGGCACCGCGATTTACACCAACATCACCTATCCCTTTGTGCCGGTAGACCCGCCCTACGTCCCTGATGAGGACAACCCCACCGGCTGCTACCGCCACACTTTTGAGGTGCCTTCAGACTGGGCCAATCAGCAGGTGGTACTGCACTTTGGAGGCGTGAGCTCTGCGTACTATGTTTGGGTGAATGGGGAGATGGTTGGCTATAGCGAAGACAGCCGGGTGGCTACGGAATTTGATATCACGCCCTATGTGAAATTTGGAGAAAAGAACCTGCTGGCGGTGAAAGTACACCGCTGGTCCGATGGCAGCTACCTTGAGGATCAGGACCACTGGCGCCTGAGCGGTATTCACCGGGAGGTCATGTTGCTGGCGCAGCCCCGGACCCACATTCAGGATTTCTTTGTCAAAGCAGGTCTTGATGAAGGCTACAGCTACGGTAATCTCACAGTCAAGCCCCGGCTCAACCATAGCAGATTATCCGATTTAGAAGGCTGGTCCTACGAAATTGATGTGTACGATGATTCGGGCCACCCCATGCTGGAGGAGCCCCTCAAGGCTACGGTCAGTGAGGTGATAAGGGAGGACCTTCGGGTTTACCCACGGGAAAGTACGGTGCTTTCGGCTACTGTTTTCAATATTGAGCCCTGGACAGCGGAAACGCCCAACCGCTACACCTTGGTCATTGCGCTTAAGGATGAGAATGGGCAAACTGTGGAAGCTCGAAGCAGCCGCATTGGCTTTCGGAATATCCAAATCGGCCCGGAAGGAGAACTGCTCATCAACGGGGAATCGGTGGAGCTGTACGGGGCCAATCGCCATGACCATCACCCGGTTACGGGCAAGGTGGTCTCAGTAGCCGATATGGAAGCGGATATTCGCCTGATGAAGCAACTGAACTTCAACGCCGTGCGGACTTCCCACTATCCCAACGACCCCCGCTTTTACGAACTCTGCGACCGCCACGGTTTGTATGTCATTTGCGAAGCCAACCTTGAGGTTCACGGTATTGGCAGTTTGTTGACCAAAGACCCACGTTGGTCGAATGGTTTTGTGGAGCGGGCGGTGCGTATGGTGGAACGCCACAAAAACCATCCCTCCATCATTTTTTGGTCACTGGGCAATGAGTCTGGTGCCGGAGCCAATCACGCTGCGATGACCGGCTTCATACGCGAGTACGACGATACCCGCCTGGTGCACTACGAGGGCAATCACGAGTTCCCGCACACCAAAGCCAGCTACGTGGATATGTACAGCCGTATGTACTGGTCTATCCCCGAGATGGTCAACCTCAGCCGTCAGTCAGATTTGAAACTGCCCATCATGTGGTGCGAAATGGCCCACTCTATGGGCAATTCCACGGGCAATCTGTTCAAATTCCGGGATGTGATACAGGCGGAACCGCAGATTGTCGGGGCATTTGTCTGGGACTGGGTCGATCAGGGGCTGGTCAAAACCACCGAAACTGGCGAAAGGTATTTTGCCTACGGAGGTGATTTTGGCGATACCCTGATCAATGACGAGAACTTCTGCCTGAATGGCGTTGTAGACCCCGACCGCCGGGTGAAGCCCGGTGCTAAAGAGTGGAAAAAAGTCTTTCAGCCCGTCCGTATCACCAGCAATGAACCAAAGAAAGGTAAAGTTGAATTGACCAACTTGTATGATTTTACCAATTTGAAAGGCTATGCAATTCAGTACCGCCTATTGGAAAATGGTAAGGTGCTACAAATGGACGAATCAGAACTGCCGGAATGTCCTCCGGGTGCCTCTTGGCCGTTTCAGTACATTAGAATGCTCGACATTGACTTTCTGCCCGATAGAATCTATACCTTGGATGTTAGCGTAAAACTCCCGGAAGCGCAATCCTGGGCACCGGCGGGGCATGAGATTGCCTCTGCGCAGTTTGTACTGCCGGAAGTGCCGGACAACCGAAGCTTTAGTGCTCCAGAAGGCAGGCTCATGCTGGAAGAGCGTGAGCAACAAGTCAGAATTACGGGCAACGATTTTGATGCTACTGTAGACAAAACCACTGGTGCGCTATCCGGCTACAAAACCGGCTCCACCAACTGGCTGGAAGCCCCCCTGAAGCCCAACTACTGGCGTGCGCCCACCGACAACGACCGACGGGGCTGGAAAATTTACCGCGAAGCTGCGGCTTGGAAAACGGCGGCTGAACAAGCCAAAGTTCACGGCGTGCGCGTACAGGAAGCGGCCAGCTACGTGCAGGTGGAAGTGCAAAGTGTCCTACTGGAAGGCAAAGCCAGTCAAAAGACGGTGTACACCTTCTACGCGGACGGGCAGGTCAAGGTTGATTACCATTTCAAAAAAGAAGGCGACTACCCGGAACTGCCCCGCATCGGAATGCAAATGGCCATCCCGGATGCCTATGATCAAATTGAGTTTCTCGGGCGCGGGCCGCATGAGAATTACATCGACCGGTTGTTGAGTGCTCAATTAGGCCGTTACAGCATGCAGGTGGACAGCTTTTTCGAAAGCTACATCATGCCACAGGAGTGCAGCAACCGAACCGGCGTGCGTTGGATGGCGCTTTCCTCTGGGCGCGGCAGTGGATTGCTGGTGCAGGCTCAGGATAGCCTTAGTATGAGCGTTTGGCCGTACAGCATGGCCGATCTGGAAGCCGCAACGCACACTCCGGAACTGCCCGAACGAGACTTCCTGACCGTCAATATTGACCATCAGTTACTGGGCGTAGGCGGAGACAATACCTGGTCAAAGGAATCTAAAGCCCACCCGGAGTTTCGCCTGAATGCTTCAGAATATCGCTATGGTTTTGTGCTGCGCCCTTTCCGGAACAAACGATCTTTGCAAGCGTGGCTAACGACGCCCGTACCAAAAACCAATTAACATGAGCACCTCCATTTTACCGCTAATGTTTTTCCTGATTGCCCAATCGGTCGGGCTACCCGGTCCGTCTGCCATGAAAGGCTGGAGTGACGAATTCGACCGCCCGGTCATCGATACCAACCTTTGGCGTTTCGAAGAAGGCTTCATCCGTAATCACGAGGGGCAATACTACACCAACCGCCCCGAAAACGCCTACATCGAAGACGGTTGCCTGGTGCTTGAAGCCCGCCGCGAGCCCTTCCCCAATGCCCGCCATAATCCCGATAGCGACCGGTGGCAGGAACAGTGGGGAACCGCTGAATATACCTCCGCCTCTCTGCATACAGCGGGCAGACGGGAATTCCTCTACGGCCGCATGGAAGTCCGTGCCAAGCTGCCTGCCGGGCGCGGGGTGTGGCCGGCCATCTGGACGCTCGGCAATAAAATGGGCGAAGACATCCCCTGGCCCGACCGAGGGGAAATCGATATTATGGAATTCGTAGGGTATAATCCGGGGATGATCTACGCTAACGTTCACACTGGCGCTTACAACTGGGTGGCAGGGACCAACAAGGGGGATTCCATCCGGATTGAGGATGCCTCCACAGCCTTCCATGTCTATGCCATCGACTGGACGCCGGAGCGGATTGACTTTTACGTTGATTCCACCCGTTATTTCTCCTTTGAGCGGGATGCAGCTGCCGACTTTCAGCGCTGGCCCTTTGACCGCCCGCAGGCATTGAAGCTCAATCTGGCCATCGGTGGCAACTGGGGCGGCCGGCAGGGGATTGATACGACGATCTTTCCTCAGCGGTACTATATTGACTACGTGAGGTATACGCCTTATTGATCACCCACCTGCCAGGCAAGCGCATTCACCACTATATGATCAATATTGATGATGCAGTTAAGGCGAATGAACAGCGGAGAAAGGCCATAC
The DNA here is from genome assembly GCF_022763345.1 of Phaeodactylibacter sp. Classification (GTDB taxonomy): domain Bacteria; phylum Bacteroidota; class Bacteroidia; order Chitinophagales; family Saprospiraceae; genus Phaeodactylibacter. Next base: position 3,308 of record NZ_JALEGS010000052.1, on the reverse strand, counting down.
CGGATAGTTGGTTTGAAGATCAGGGGATACTTTGGGAAAAGGAACCGTAACAGGGTAGGGTATAACCTGCCCGGGAGCATCTTGCCCAGCTAAAGCAGCAAAATATTTTTTAAAAAAGTTAGTGTAAAGATTACACCTAGCAGGTACCGATAACCTGCTGTTGGATAGTAAGTTGTTGCCCGGTTTCCTAATCTGGCTGTACAATAATTCATAAATTGAGCCATCAAATCCTGCCCATAAAGTTGGGAATTGTACAGATTTGCTTATTTTAATTTCCAAAATCAAAACAATCAGATTAAATGAAAAAACCAGGAAAAAAAGGATCAAAGGGACTGGATCGCCGGACTTTTATCCGTCAGGCTGGTGTTGCTGCGGCTGGGATGACCATCGTGCCCAGCACCGTAGTTTCCGGACTGGGGCATGTGATGCCAAGTGACAAATTAAACATTGCAGGCGTTGGTGTAGGCGGTATGGGCCGTTCTAACCTGCGCAATATGAATTCTCAAAATATTGTAGCGCTTTGTGATGTAGATTGGAAATACGCTGCCAAGTGTTTTAATGATTATCCGGATGCAGCGGTATACAAAGACTACCGCCGCATGATGGAAGATATGGGCGACGAAATCGACGCCGTAGTGGTGGGTACGCCTGACCATACGCACTATGTGGTAACTGCAGATGCCATGCGTGCCGGCAAGCACGTCTATGTGCAGAAGCCTTTGACCCACTCGGTCTATGAGTCCCGTATGCTGGCTAAGCTGGCGAAAGAAACCGGCGTAGCCACGCAGATGGGCAATCAGGGCAACTCCGGCGAAGGCATTCGTCAGGTTTGCGAGTGGATTTGGAATGGTGAAATCGGTGAGGTGAAGGAAGTTCACGCCTGGACCAACCGCCCGATCTGGCCACAGGGCCTGGAGCGGCCGACCGAAACGCCTTCTGTACCACCTACTCTGGACTGGGACCTCTTTATCGGCCCGGCTAAATGGCGCCCTTACCACCCGGCTTATACGCCTTGGAACTGGCGTGCGTGGTGGGACTTCGGTACCGGTGCACTGGGCGATATGGGATGTCACATCATCGACCCGGTTTTCAAAGCCCTTAATCTTGGGCAGCCTACTGCTTTTGAAGGCAGTTCCTCTCAGGTAAATACCGAAAGCGCGCCAATCGCTGAAAAGGTAACGTACTATTTCCCTGAGCGTAAGAAGATGGGCAAAGTCAACATGCCAGCTGTTGAGTTTACCTGGTACGATGGCGGCTTACTTCCAGATCGCCCTGAAGGAATTCCGGAAGGCAAGATCCTTGGTGACGGTGGTGGTGGTGCTATGTTTGTAGGCTCCAAAGGCACACTCATTTGCAGCACTTACGCCCGTGACCCCTACATCGTAGGGCGGGAGAACGACCCTCCTAAGGCAACCAATGAGCTGCGCCGCGTAGAAACCAGCCACGAAATGGATTGGGTACGTGCCTGCAAGGAAGACAAAGGCAGCCGTACGGAAGCGTCTTCTCACTTTGGCTACTCTGCTCCATTGAATGAGGTAGTGGTAATGGGTAACCTGGCCATCCGTCTACAGGACCTGAAGCGTAAGCTGGAGTGGGATGGTGCGAATATGAAGATTACCAATATTGCTGATGACGAAGAAATCCGGGTGGTTTCTTCTGATAAGTTTACGGTAGTGGACGGCGACCCGCGTTTTGATACCCAATACGCAACCATCAATGCGAAGCAGGCGATGGAAGATTACATCAAGCGTCCGTACCGCAAGGGTTGGAACTATTAAGCATCAACGAAAAACAATACTTTGATTATGAAATTCAAAATTCTTTTGTTTGCTGCTTTGGCGTTTGCCCTGGCTTCCTGCCAGGGCGGTGCCTCGGAAGCTACCGAAGGAGAAGCCACAGAAGCTGAAGCTACTGATGGAACCACAGAGGCTGAAGCTCCGGCAGCGATGAATACGCTCACCGAGGAGGAAAAAGCCGATGGCTGGATGCTCCTTTTTGATGGCGAAAGCACCGATCAGTGGAAAGGTTACTGTAAAGATGGTTTCCCGGAAAAAGGATGGGAAGTCGTAGACGGTACCTTAATGTGCAAAGCATCTGGCCAGGGCGAAGCTGGTGGCGGTGGCGACATCATCACCAAGGAAACCTTCGGCAATTTTGAACTGAAACTGGAGTGGAAAATCTCCGAAGGCGGCAACAGCGGTATCTTCTATCTGGCCCGCGAAAAATGTGGTGAAGATGGGCAGGCGATCTGGAAATCCTCTCCTGAAATGCAAGTCCTCGATAATGAGAAGCACCCTGATGCCCGTCTTGGAAAAGATGGCAACCGGCAGGCAGGCTCCCTCTACGACCTGATCCCGGCGAAGCCGCAAAATGCGGTACCAGCTAATAGTGGTTGGAACGAGGTGACCATTCTTTCCTACGATGGCACCATCGTACATACCCAAAATGGTGAGAATGTGGTAGAGTACCACCTCTGGACAGACGACTGGAAAGAGATGGTGGCCAACAGTAAGTTCAAGGATTATCAGGACTTCATTGACGTCGCTAAGGAAGGGCATATTGGCCTTCAGGACCACGGCAATGATGTTTGGTTCCGGAATATTAAGATCAAGAAGCTGTAAATCAGACAGCGCTCTTGATTAAGTTTAAACCGGCTGTGGGCATTGGGCTTGCAGCCGGTTTTTTGTCCGTTTACTCTTGTTGATGCGGTAAGTGTTTTGAAAGGGAAAAAAGTTCAAGAGAGGCAATAGTTGAAATATCAGCCTATGAAATGAATTTTTTGAGTAATAAAACGTTTATATTCATGACTCTAAATACATGTTCATGAGTACTGTAGAAATAAGAGCCAAAGTTCATCAGATGATTGATGAAGTGGATCATGCACTTTTGGAAGCTATCCACGCTATGCTGGAAACTTACCAGAAAAGAGAAGAAGATCCTATTATTGGCTATGAGGTTGATGGAAGACCAATTACGACTTCTACCTTAGAAGAGCAAGCTGACGAAGCAATGGGACAAGTAGCTCGTGGTGAGTACATCACGTTGGCAGAACTTGAAAAAGAATCGGAAAAATGGCTGAAACGTACCGAATAATCGTTACAAGTTTAGCCAAGAAAGATATCAACGATATTCTTGGTTACCTGCAAGATAATGTTTCTTATCAAGAGGCATTTGATACACGGCAAGCCATATTATCTGCTATCCGTAAATTAGTGTATGTTTGGAGGTGCACTTCGGCTGATAACCAAAGCCTTGTGAACAGTGACGTCATGGAAAAATACTTATTTGACCCGCCAAACGCGCATTTT
>NZ_JALEGS010000051.1 GCF_022763345.1 Phaeodactylibacter sp. | reverse complement strand
CCGTACTTTACCAGGATTCCACTACGGCTACGCCACTGGCCAGCGGGCTTGGGCTCGATACCATTCAGACGCAAATCTTCCCTAGCGGGCTACATACCTTCCAGGTGGAAATCACCACGCCCGATGGCTGTTCCTATTTCGCCACCGTGCAGGGGGATTTCAAGGAAATTGTCGTTGCAGTGCCCAATACCTTTACCCCTAACCGGGACGGTACGAATGACTTTTTCAACTTCGTGGCACAGGCCAATATTGAGGACCTGGAGGTACTGGAATTCAAGGTCTACAACCGCTGGGGACAGCTGGTATACGACAACGAAAGACCGGCTGATGGCTGGGATGGCAATGTTGACGGCACGGAGCAGCCCACCGAGGTCTACTTCTACCTCATCCGGATTGCCCGTCCGAACGGATTTGAGCTGGGCACCTTCCAGGGGGATGTGACCCTGATCCGGTAACGGAAAACAGAAGCTGCAGAAGCGCCATTGAGGACAATCTACCTCAATGGCGCTTTTTTATTTGAGCACCACGGCGGCACGCATAAGGCCCGCGATAGACATAAGGTCCGTTATTCCCCCCCGGTAAACCATTTGCAGTGCCTCCTCAAAGGGCAGCCGCTTCACCCTCAGGTCTTCCGTGTCTTCGGGTTGAGCCTGTCCCTGTGTCAGTTGCCGGGCGATGTAGATTTTCCCAGCCTCATCGGTTACGGAATTGGAAGTATGAAAATCAAGGATGTGCTCCCACTGCTCCGCCCGCAATCCAGTTTCCTCCAGGAGTTCCCGCTTTGCGCTTTCCAGGGGAGATTCCGCACCGATGGGGCAGCCGCCTTCAGGAATCTCCCAACTGTATTGCTCAAGGGTATAACGGTACTGCCCTACAAGCCAGGTATAGCCTTCCTCATCAATAGGCACAATGCCTATAGCTTCATTTTTGAAATGGACGAGCCCGTAAATCCCATCTGTACCGGTAGGTGTAATGACTTTGCGGTGCGTCACCTGAATCCAGGGGTTGTCATAGACTTCTTCATTAGAGAGCGTAGTCCAGGGGTTCTTCATGCTTTTTGTACAAAGATATGCGTATCTTCCCTGAATCAAACCACGAGACATGACAAAAGCAGCGACCCTCCATCAACTAGACCGGCTGGACCAGGAATTATCCGCCCTGTTCAGAAAGTTGGAATCCTACGATGATACCCGGCTCAACCATCGACCGGCGGATGGCGGGTGGACCGTCCTGCAAGTCCTCCATCATTTGATTTTGGCAGAGACCGCCTCCCTGGGCTATGTCCAAAAGAAGCTTAGTTTCAATCCCACTTTGGAGAAAGCCGGGGCAAAAGCGGCGTGGCGGCTGTTTGTGGTGGACTTCTACTTCCGAATGCCAACCAAGTTCAAAGCGCCAAAGGGCGTGGACCGGTCAGCGCTACCGGATGAGTCAGATTTTGCATCGACCCGTAAGCAATGGGAAACGCAGCGGCAGGCGCTAAGGCATTACCTGTCTCACCTTCCAGAAGAACGGTTTGACCGCGAGCTTTACAAGCACCCCTTCGCGGGTAAAATGACCTTACGGCAAATGCTGAAATTTTTTGGCATGCACATCAAACGCCACCAAAAGCAAATCAACCGGGTATTAAAGGAAGCGGAAGCTTAGAACAATGCCCCCGCAATAGCAGCCGTAAGGAAACAAGCCACCGTACCGCCTATCAATGCTTTGATGCCAAATTCGGTGAGGGTTTTGCGCTGGCCCGGTGCGATGGCTCCGATGCCGCCAATCTGAATACCTATGGAAGCGAAATTGGCGAAACCACAAAGCGCGTACGTCGTGATCAGCAGTGACTTGTAAGACATTTGATCCTTAAGCCCTTCCATTGCAGCGTAGGCGAAGAACTCATTGAGAGTCGTTTTGAGCCCCAGCAACTGCCCGACTACCAGGACATCCTCAGAAGCAACACCCAGCAACCACGCTATGGGCGCAAAAAGCAGCCCCAGTACATACTCCAGATTAAAGCCCTTGAAACGGCCATCCGTCTGTTGCTGTACAATTTCATTGAGCCCGGTGGGCCCACCGATCCAGTTGATGAAAATATAATTGAGCATGGCAATAAATGCGGTAAACACCAGCAGCATAGCCCCTACATTGATCGCCAGCTTCAGCCCGTCTGTGGTGCCACGTGAGATGGCGTCGAGCAGATTGCTGCCTACCTCCTGCTTAGGGATATCCAGCTTTTGGTGCTCCAGATCGACTTTTTCGGTGGAAGGGAAGAGCATCTTGGCTGCCACAATCGCAGCAGGTGCGGAGATAATAGAAGCCGTGAGCAAGTGGGTGGCGAACATCTGCTTGGCTACCGGGTCAGAACCACCAAGAAAGCCCACATAGGCGGCAAATACCCCACCCGCAATTGTAGCCATCCCCCCAGTCATCAGGCAGAGGATTTCCGACTTATTCATGTCCTCCAGGTAGGGTTTGATGACCAATGGCGCTTCGGTTTGCCCGATAAAAACGTTTGCGGCAGCGGCCAAACTTTCTGCACCTGTCAGGCGCATGGTTTTGGTCATCACCCAGGCGAACCCCTTGATAATCACCTGTAAAATACCGAGGTAGTATAGTACGGAAGACAGGGCTGAAAAGAAAATAATGGTAGGCAGTACCTTAAAAGCAAAAATGTACCCCACTTCAAAGAGCTCCCCGTCAGCGGCACCTGGCAGTTCTACGAAATCGGGCCAGTTGCCCAGTACGAAATCCGCACCGGCATCTGTAAAGTCAAGGACGACCACAAAAAAGCTGGCCACCAGATCAAAGGCTTTTTTGACAAACGGGACCTTCAGAATAGCCACAGCAAGAACGACTTGCATACCAATTCCAATACCCACCAGCCGCCAGTCAATGGCACGGCGGTTGGCACTGAGTAAATAGCAGATGCCCAGTAATGCAACGACGCCCAGTCCGCCGCGTAGTAGCCCAATGAAAAACTCCATACTTGCCCTGTTGGTTTGAACGGTTCCAAAAGTAAGAAAACTTGGTGATCATCCCGGTTTGCTGCACAATATTTATACTTTTGCCCAAACAGCATTATTGTCATGGCAAAACCTCTGATCATTGGCATTACGGGCGGTAGCGGGTCGGGCAAGACGACTTTCATCCGCCGGCTCAAGGAGCGGTTCTCGGATCACCAGATTTGTGTGGTCTCCCAGGATGACTATTACCGGCCTCGGGAAGAACAGCAGCAGGATGACAAGGGCATCCACAATTTTGACCTCCCGGAATCCATTGATGAGATGGCTTTTGCCCGTGATATTGAGCGCCTGATTGAGGGGCAGCCCGTAAAACGGCAGGAATACACCTTCAATAACGAGCTCGCAAAGCCTAAAATGTTGACCTTCAGCCCAGCCCCTATCCTCTTGGTAGAAGGCATTTTTATTTATTACTTCCATGAAATCCGCCGCTTGTTTGACATCCGCATTTTCCTGCATGCCAAGGAGAACCTCAAAGTCATCCGGCGCATCAAACGGGATCAGATCGAACGCAACTACCCTCTGGAGGACGTGCTCTACCGGTACGAGCACCATGTGCTGCCCACCTTTGAAAAATACATTCAGCCTTACATGGACGAGGCAGACATCATCATCAACAACAACCTCCACTTCGACCGGGGGCTGGAAATGCTCACCGGTTACCTGCACCACTACCTGGACTTCGGACGGGAGAAGTTCAACTTCAAGCAAGAGAAAAAAGATAACGCGCAATAAGTGAGATTTGGGGCTTAACCGGTAACCCCTCCCTGCCCGAGGTGCATGCGCTAAGAGCCATTCAACACGCAAATGTGGCGAAACCTTTGCAAATCTTCCCTTAACGGGCTAATCCTCCAGGCTCAACCGGAAGGTCTCAATCGCATGTTTCCCCAGTTTCAGCCCTGGCCCGGTGGGTTGGGGGTGCTCTTCAATGATATTGGTATGCTCAACTGCTCCGATCCTGAAAAAAGAGGCGACACGAGCTTCCGTATCTTTTCCACCCCATTCGTACATCCGCAAAATGACATGATCGGAATCTTCGGCTTTTTTTATGGCCGAGACCATCACATTTTCCGCATCAACAGAAAAGAAGCTGAGCTTTTCGGGCAGGCCGGCGCGGACTGACCGGTCAGGGTAAATGATGGCCTGCAACGGTTCGTTCTTTTGCTTGGCGACCCGTTGGCCCTCACGGCTGCCCGCTGGGCTGGAAGTCAGGACATGGTGGAAGTCGTGGTGCCCGGCCTGGGAGTACTCATTGCCTTCTCCGTGACAGGATACGCGGCTGGCCAAAAGCAGGTGCTGCAACAGCGGGCGCGCCCTATTTTGCCCGGTAGGATCTATCCAATCGGCTGCCGCCACTGAGGAACTCAGCGTAACAGACATTTCCGCATCCGTAGCTGCTATCCAGTCGATAACCGCGCGTGGGTGCACGTCCTTGCAGAGTGGCGTATAGCGCTCCCCGGCCGTTTTGATCTCATCTTTGCCTACCCGCACCCGGCCAAAGGGTACTTCATAGGATACCTCTGCGCTATCCATATGGAGTGGGAAGGCCGTCCTGAATTCCCGGAATAATGCCCCGGACCAATTGCGGAGGGCAGTGTCAAAGTACAGGCGTTTCAATTTGTGGTAGAGCGTAACTTCCTGTTGGACAACAGCATGCTGGATTTTCTGCTCCAGCCGATACCGGGTATAGACCGGCCCGTTTTCTATCATTGCCCAGTCCGCCCCGTGCACACTGACCTGATCGAAACCGGTCAGATCCGGCTGCTGAATGTCCCCAAATTCACCGGCTCCATTGCCTACCGATTGCAGCGTAAAAACCTCTCCGGGCTTAAAGCGGGAGCTATCGAATAAATCGCGCCCCAAGGCTTTGTCCTGCACCTGCTGAATGCCGCCCGGCCTAAAATCCACCCGGTAAAAGGCGTTTTCGTATACGGACGTAGTGGCCGATTGGGGCATATCGCCCACCGCAGGCTTTTTATCGCGGAGGTAGTACGTGGCATAGCCTACTGCCGGGACTTCTTCGGCAATAAAAGTGAGGCCGGCGCTTTTGAGGCTGCCATCTTCGTGATAGGCTTCGTTGCAGGTTTGAACGGCCACCTCCTGCCCATCAGCTGAAAAGACCGCAATCTGCCTGAACTGCCCCATCGCAAAGTGGATGTCGACTGTTACCGGGTCGGTGCGGGCCCAGGAAAGGCTATTGAACAGGATGAGCGGAATGCCCTGTCCCTGCCTGGTTTGGATGTGCCGGGCGATAAATGCCGTGCTCTCGCGGAGCAGCCCCTCCCCCATCACCCTGGATTTTACCAGGTTCTCCTTGAACAGGTTATCGGTAATATCACCATCGTGGCCGCCCCACCCATGATCGGGGTAAATTTTGGCCTGCCAGGCTTCGTCAAACCTATCGTAGGGATAGGGCATCCGCTCCGGGCTCAGCAGGTTGGCGATGGTGTAGAATTTTTCCGCTGCCGGCAGTAACTTTGAAGCTTCCCGGCTGGCAGTCAGTGCCTCCCGGTGGCCGGGGCCATGGATGTAAACCCATACGTTGGGGCGCTCGCCCATGATGGTATCCAACTTTTTGGCCATTTGTGCCGCACGGGGCATGAATTCGTCCATCGTCATCAACTCCATCTCGGGCAGGTATACCGGCTGTGCCCCACCATCCGCCCGCTTCAGGGAATCGAAGCCATTCCAGGTATTGATCAGGTCAGTATAATCAATGGCCGGCAGCATGTCCTGACTGGACAGCAGGGGCGCTTGTACCGCACTCCCTTCGAATCGGTCTGCCCAGTACCGGACCTGCGATGCCCCGTACTTCAGTTGCTGGTCCATGCTTTTGGACAGGTAGAGCAGATCGTTGCCATAGTGCCCGGGGGAGTAGGTAAAAACCGAGCTGCCATCCGGGCTCGCCCAATGGAACATCCCTTTGGCATGACGGCTGATGACCATGTAGTCTACTCCTGCCTTTTTGAGAATCTGCGGTGTTTGCAGAGACTTGCCTGGCACATCCACATTCCAATAGACCTTGGAGTCATAGCCCCCGAAGGTCTTTTTCACCCATTTTTTGCCGAGGTAGAGTTGCCGGACCTGGTCTTCGGCATCGTACATGTCTTCGTAAGGGCAATTGTAAGTCGCACCAACGGAAATCAGCTTCCGGTTCAGGAGGGTGGTCAGTTTTTCCTGGGATTCCGGGTGGCGCTCCAGGTATTCGCGCAACATCAGCCCGTCTTCGATATCAAAACCATAATCTTCCCGGACGAAGGCATCCTGGAGAACAGGCGTCAGCAGCAGCGTATCCCGCAGGATGATGCACACCTCCGGGCGATCGACCCAGGCGATGTCCTGATGGCTGGAATTCATCAGAGACACCTGCCCTTTTTCGTACTTGCGGTCAAAAAAGTCGCTGTAGACTTCAAAAAACTCCGGACGGTAGAGTTTGGCCAAAGTAGCCCTCCACCCCTGTTGATAGTCCGTCTTGTGGTGATAAACAAAATTACCTTTTAGGTCGGTAGCGGTTAACCTACCGTCCTGATGCTCAAACCGAAGCGCCATTTCTATATCCCCGCAGGTTACAGAGAAGCTACGCTTTGGCGGCTTGATGGCAAAAGCAGCACTTGAGAAATTGCCTATAGGCTTTAAAACCTGGGTGGCACTCTGTTTTCCATCACTGACCAGGTAAAGAGGCTTCCCGGCGAAGTGGGCAGGAGCGTCCACGAAAAGCTGGCCGTCCCGTTCTCTGATAGCGAAGGCCGCCTCACTTTCTACAGACCGGCGCAAGCGCTCCACCACATCATCCGCTTTAAAAATCATGAACCAGGCATTGGCATGCTTCCGATGCCCGACAAAACGAAGACGGGCTTTCGCCCCTTTAGCCAGTAATCCTGTCGGGACTGTTAGCCGGAACAGGCCGAGCCCATCGCCATTGGCATCCCGGTGGGTCAGGAGGAATTCGGCCTGGGCCTGATCGGGATTTTCAGAAACCCTAAGCGTACCATCCTCATTGGCCTGAAAGGTCAGCAGCCGGGTTCCATTGAGGTAGACAGCGAATGGATGCCGCTGATTGAGGTCGATATCGCTCAAAAAGGCGAAAGTGGCTGTTTCCGGCTTGAAATCTGTAGGGACTGTGCCGGTCAGGAGTTCAAATCCCATCTCACCTGTAGTCGCCCGGGCAATCATGGACAAATTGACATCCTCCCGAAGCGAAGGATAAGTGAAGAACTCAGCGCCGGAAAGCATTTCGCTATAGCCTTCCAGGTCGCTCCGACAGCGCTGATACAACTGATAGTTGACATTCAATTCCTGAAGGTGCCCTTGCCCATTGCCCCCGTGGTCGAAGGCTGATGCCGGAACGTGCCCATCACCTGCCCAGGCTGTGGCCAGCCCGCACAGGAAAAAGCAGATATGGTAAAAGGTATGAAATGAGTTGTACTTGATCATACGAATACTGATTTGAGCGGCCCCACTGAATCAGGTGCTTATGCCCCGCAGGATTTACGGATGAGAAGCTGGGTGGGCAGGACCCGCTGCTTGTCCATGCCCGCCCCTTTACGGCCTATTTCATGCACCAGGATTTCCACCGCCAAACGCCCGATATCCTCCACCGGCTGCTGATTGGCAGTGATGGGCGGCTCTACCAGGTCGAACGCCCCAAGCTCATCAAAACTGATCAGGGCGACCTCACCGGGCACCTTTACGCCCAGTGCCTTCAAAGCTCTAAGGCCCGATGCAGCCAGGTAGTGGGTCGTAAAAACCAGCCCATCTACGGCCCGGGGCCCATGCAACATACTCCGGATAGCTTCCTTCATTTCTGATTCATACTCAAATGGAGAAAGCAGCTTCACCGTTTTCGCACCGTCCTCCAGGCCGGCATCCCGAAGGGCCTTTTCGTAGCCCAGCTGCCGCTGATGCATAGCCTCCAGCCCGCTTTCTATGCTGACCAGCCCAATACGCTGACGCCCCTGTTTCAACAAATGCCGGGTCATCTGCGCTGTGCCCCTCCGGTTATCGACAATCACATAATTGGTGGCCAGGTCCGGGTAGTGGCGGTCGATCAGCACAAATGGGTACTTCGAGCGGTTCAGTTCCTCGATGTCTTCCTGATTCTTTTGGGTGGAAGCAATGATGAGCCCGTCCACCTGCCGGTTGAGCATGGAGTAAATCAGCTGCTTCTCGGTCGCCGGGTCTTCGTTGGAACTGCTAAAGACTACATTATACCCCAGTGCTTTCGCCTTCCGCTCGACGTGGTGCGCAATCGTAGCGTAAAAGATATCCGAGATATTTGGCACAATCAGCCCGATCGTCTCACTTTTACCCAGGCTTAGCCCTCTCGCCATTTGGTTGGGCTGATAGTGATGCGCCCGGGCGTAGGCCCAGACCCGCTTCTGCGTTTCCTTGCTGATCTTGTTTTCATCTCCTTTGTTGTTGAGCACCATGGATACGGCGGTCTTGGAGAGGTTCAATGCTTCTGCTATATCTTTGAGGAAGATTTTTTTCATGAAAACTAAACCGGTTTAGCTATTTGATAAAAATAGGTAAACTTCTCTTGTTTTCAAAACGTAGTTTCAATTTTGCTTTTTTATGAACTTGAACAGGCCACTACCACAACCGCTCCACCTTAAACGTCCATACACATGAGTTGGGCGGATTGGACCACAGTGCCCATCTATGCGATTTCTGGAGTAAAGTGGTTACCAACGACTCACCACCTCAATGGATGTTGCTAGATTTTTATCATCCCGGGGATCAATAGCCGTCTTTTCCGGGTAGAGCTGCAAGAATCAAAGCAAAAACTGGGACTAAACTTCTTTTTATTGCAACGGTAATTCTCCAGATGATCCTTAATTATCAACAAATCGACTATACCGACGACGAAGCAGTTTGAGACCAAATACGACTTCGTGTCGGCATACCTGTGCGTACCGGCATACTTGTGCGTCGGATGTACGCCCAAACCTATCCGTTCCGAGTATATCCGTAAATCGACTCCACACGCTCCTTGAGCTGTGTGTTGAATTTTTCGTACATGGATTTCATGTGTTTCTTGCTCAGTAAATTTACAAGCTTGCTATGTTTTCCATGAATACCGTCTTCTTGTTTGAACAGGGTAGCCCCGCTCTCGGTGGGTTCCAGTGTATAGATATGATTGTCTATGAATCCATGTGAGGTAAGTTCACCAGACCACCCGAATTTTTTCCCTTCCTCATATTCTGTGCAAACGCGTTCAAATTCCAACACTTCCCCGTTTAGTGGATTTTTGAAATAGACTTTGAAGCTTTCTCCTTTCACTAGTTGGTCTACGGATATCCCAACAAATGAAGAACTCCATTCTTTCAACTTTTTCCAATCCGTCAAAACGCTCCACACTTCTTCAGTTGTGGCATTGATTTCTATTGCTGTAAAAACGGTGTTTTTTGGGGTTTCCATAGGCTTGTCGTATCAAAAGTTGAATTATTTTTGGATTCCACTCCTCCTGCATTGAACAGATGGTTTCAAAAATGATATCCAACGGAAACTGCATAACGAAAGGTCCAGTACCAGAAATTGATTGCTGCTTCGGAGCTATTGAGTTCGATTTCCCTGAAATTTCCTGCAATCCCAAAATTTTGGCTTAAAGCATCGGATAACCTGGCAAGCTCGTCATTGCTTAGGGTACTACTGGAATTAAATCGAATCCAATTGGGGGCATAGCCCAAGCCTCCAAACTCAAAATCAATGAGCCAATTATTTAGTTTGATTTGATAGCCCACCAGAGCTCCAAAATTAAGAGACCTAAAATCTGTTTCTATCCTGGTATTAAGATTAGTGCTGTTGTTTCCAAATTGCAGGTCAGAGGAAAAATCTACACTATTATACCGAACAAAGCCTCCTGCATAAAAGCCATGTGGTGGAACAAGATCACAATCACAGAAGTCAATATAGCGACGCACTTCTGCTAAGAAATAGCGATTTTTAATATCTCGATTTAAAAAACTTAAGTCAGCATCTGAGTTTAATACAAAATCGGATTGATTACCCCTCAAATTGGCCCCAATTCCTGCGACAATACTCAAATTTGGTTGTATGAAACGCTCATAAGAGATTTCACTTGTGGCACTCACAAGGGGAGGCACAATATTAAATCTTATCGCATTCTTCCTTTGGCGTGCTTCGTCGGATTGACTGTAAGCAACGGAAGTAGCTAAACATAGCAGAAGCAAAAGCGATTTTTTCATTTAACTTTATTTAGATATACGCAATACGAAGTGGTTTGCGACATCGGAGCAAGCCACTTCTCAGCGTAAATGCTGACAATGAGTAGGTTTGCTGTGGCAAACCACTTAATCGTCAGTATATTGCCAATAAGTCCTCTTCACTTTAAAATGAGAAAATGGAATATCCAATGGCAAGACCTAGCCAAGGCCTGGCATGATAATCCCAATTGTTTTTATTTTCTCCGAGTGCAAAGTCAAATCCGCCCGTCAGGCCCACCGTGAAATTTTGGTAGGAGTGAACGAAACCCAAGCCAGTTGATATCAGCGCTGACTTTTCTTCAATGGTTTGCTGATTCTCATCTACGAAATCAAACTCTAATTGCTCCGTACCAAATAAAATCCCCAAGGTGTTTTTCTTCTCTATTTCTGTATTGCCTATTTCTGTCTTTCTTGTAAACTTTGAGGTCCCCCACGAATATCCCCCAAATACGCCAAGGTTAGCATCGGTGGAGAATTCAACATCGTTACGTCCAAACCTTACTTTGAGAGGAATCGTAATTGCTTTAAATGAATAATGGTTGAATTTGATCTTTACGGACTGCCTGTTCTCCAGTGTGTAATAGTATACTTGCTCCCTATCAATATAGGTTTTCCTTTGCTCGTCATAAACGAGAAACGGATTGACAAAAAGTTTATCCGATTCCTCCTTTTCACCAAACCTCACACTTGACAAAAGCCCCCTTTGGGTTGATGCCAATTCTTTTATTGTGCTATTGATTTCTTCCCCATCGGTTTGAAGGTAAAGGGTATCCGTCTGCTTAATCACCTTACCATTTATATCCAAATGTCTTTGTTTATTGGATAGCTCATATTTGACTTTAAATATTTTTGTATTCGGATCTTGTGCTTTTAAGTAACTTCCAGAATACAAGAATACCAGCACCAAACAGGAATGGGCGATTTCTTTAGCGGACCACTTAATTTTCATGTTTTTCATTGATTCAACTACATTACAAACTTAGACTATGTTGGGAATTCGCTTTTGGAGCGAATTTAGTCAAATTTCATTCTGAACGAGGCACGATGAAGGAGCATAGCCTAAGCTAAGTGACTG